>JALNWS010000077.1 GCA_023230755.1 Azoarcus sp. | reverse complement strand
TGGCCATGTTGCCGCCACCGAGGAAGGTGATTTTCATGTTTTTTTCCGAATCCGAATCGAGGGATAAGTGTTGAGGAGCCGGCTTCAATGTTGAGCCGTCCCGTCCTGATGCGGCGGCAGTTGCCGCTCGCCGAATATTGCGGTGCCAACGCGAACGATCGTCGCCCCTTCAGCAATCGCCGCCTCAAGGTCGTGCGACATGCCCATCGACAGGGTGTCGAGGGTCATCCCGTCTGTCACCAGTGCGTCCCTGAGTCTGCGCAGGGTGGCAAAGCGGCTGCGCACCAGGTTTTCGTCGTCGCTCGGCTCCGGAATGCACATCAGCCCGCGCAGCCGCAACTGCGGCAGGGCAGCAACCGCCTGCGCCAAGGCCGGGAGCTCGCCAGGGGCCACGCCGCTCTTGCTGGCCTCGCCGCTGACATTGACCTGGATGCACACGTTGAGTGGCGGCAGATCAGGCTTACGCTGGGCGGACAGTCGTTCTGCGATCTTCAGCCGCTCGATACCATGCACCCAGTCGAACGTTTCGGCCACCGGGCGCGTCTTGTTGCTCTGCAGCGGCCCGATGAAATGCCACTCGAGCCCGGCACTGCCCAGCGCCGCGATCTTGTCCACGCCTTCCTGGACGTAATTCTCGCCAAAGGCACGCTGGCCGGCTGCCACGGCAGCGCGAACATCCGCAGCAGGCTTTGTCTTGCTCACGGCCAGCAGCCGCACCGACCCAGGATCCCGTCCTGCCGCACGTGCAGCCGCTACAATCCGTGCGCTAACGGCTTGCAAGTTGGCTGAGATTGATGTCATATTGCCAAAGCCTTTTCTCTCGGAGCATTGCGCCGAAAGTATAGCACCGGCCCCGCCGGCGGCTCCGGACGCCCCTTCCTTAAGCTCGTCAGAACCGACATCATGGATATCACAGAACTCCTCGCCTTCGCGGTCAAGAACAAGGCCTCCGACCTTCACCTCTCGTCAGGCCTGGCGCCGATGATCCGGGTACACGGAGACGTCCGGCGCATCAACCTGCCGCCGATGGAACACAAGGACGTCCATGCCATGGTGTACGACATCATGAACGACGGCCAGCGCAAGCAGTACGAGGAGACCTGGGAGTGCGACTTCTCCTTTGCCATTCCCAACCTCGCCCGCTTTCGGGTCAATGCCTTCAACCAGAACCGCGGCGCGGGCGCCGTGTTCCGGACCATTCCCTCCAAGGTGCTCTCGCTCGAAGAGCTGAACTGCCCGAAGATATTCAAGGAAATTGCCAACCAGCCGCGCGGCATCGTGCTCGTCACCGGACCTACCGGCTCGGGCAAATCGACCACGCTGGCGGCTATGGTGGACTACGTCAACGAAAACGAATACGGCCACATCCTCACCGTCGAGGACCCTATCGAATTCGTACACGAATCCAAGCGCTGCCTGATCAACCAGCGCGAAGTGCACCGCGACACGATGTCCTTTACCAACGCCCTGCGTGCGTCTCTGCGCGAGGATCCGGACGTGATCCTGGTGGGCGAAATGCGCGACCTCGAAACCATCCGCCTGGCGCTCACCGCTGCCGAGACCGGTCACCTGGTGTTCGGCACGCTGCACACCTCGTCCGCGGCCAAGACCATCGACCGTATCGTCGACGTCTTTCCGGCAGCCGAGAAGGACATGGTGCGTTCGATGCTCTCCGAATCGCTGCGTGCGGTCATCTCGCAGACCTTGCTCAAGACCAAGGATGGCGCCGGCCGCGTGGCGGCACACGAGATCATGATCGGCACCCCGGCGATCCGCAACCTGATCCGCGAGAACAAGATCGCACAGATGTACTCCGCGATTCAGACCGGGCAGAACATGGGCATGCAGACGCTCGACCAGTGTCTGTCCGATCTGGTGCGGCGTAACATCGTGTCCAACGCCGAAGCCCGGCTGAAGGCACAGAACAAGGAAAGCTTCGCCGGCTGATGAGCTGCCGCCCAACGGCCGCGGGCAGCAGTCAGACGACACATTCATTCTGTACCGCATGCGCTGCCATGCGACCAAAGGGAGCGGGAAATGGAACGCGATCAGGCACTCAAGTTCATGCACGACCTGCTGCGGCTGATGCTGCAGAAAAACGGCTCTGACCTCTTTATCAATGCCGGCTTTCCGCCGGCAATCAAGATCGACGGCCGCATCGTGCCGCAATCGAATCAGGCGCTGAGCCCCGCACACACGGCCGAACTCGCCCGCGCGATCATGAACGACCGCCAGGCCGCGGAATTCGAGGCCACCAAGGAGTGCAACTTCGCCATCTCGCCGGCCGGAATCGGCCGCTTCCGCGCCAATGCCTATATCCAGCAGGGCCGGGTGGGGCTGGTCCTGCGAACCATCGCGCTGACAATCCCCACTTTCGACGAACTCGGCCTGCCGGCCGTACTGCGCGACATCGCAATGGCCAAGCGTGGTCTGGTGATTTTCGTTGGCGGCACCGGCACCGGCAAGACGACCTCGCTGGCGGCGATGGTCGATTACCGCAACGAGAACAGCTACGGACACATCATCACCGTAGAAGACCCGATCGAGTACGTGCACCAGCACAAGAACTGCATCATTTCTCAGCGCGAGGTGGGCATCGACACCGAAAACTGGGAGTCCGCACTGAAGAACACTCTGCGCCAGGCGCCGGACGTGATCCTGATGGGTGAGATCCGTGACCGCGAAACCATGGACTACGCAATCGCCTTCGCCGAAACCGGTCACCTGTGCCTCGCCACGCTGCACGCCAACAGCGCCAACCAGGCTATCGACCGCATCATCAACTTCTTCCCGGAAGAGCGCCGGTCGCAGTTGCTGATGGACCTGTCGCTGAACCTGCGATCGATGATCTCGCAGCGCCTGCTGCCGATGAAAGACCGCAAGGGCCGCATCCCCGCTGTTGAGGTCCTGCTCAACTCGCCGCTGATCTCCGACCTGATCTTCAAGGGTGAGGTACCGGGCATCAAGGACATCATGAAGCGGTCGCGCGAACTCGGCATGCAGACCTTCGACCAGTCGCTGTTCGACCTCTACGAGGAAGGCATGATCACTTACGAGGATGCGTTGCGCAACGCCGACTCAGTCAACGACCTGCGTCTGCAGATCAAGCTCAACAGCAAGCTGGGCGACAAGGACATGAGCGCGGCAATTCGGGACCTCAACATCGTCTGACGAACAGGAAAGCGGTTTCGGTGGCGGAAGAGCGCTCCACCGAAACCCTGGTTCAGGCGGGCATCAGGAAGGGGCACCTTGCGCGCCATCCGCAGCTCGCGGCTTGTCGCGCATGCTGCCGGAAATCACCTTGTACTCGAACAGGCGGCATTCCAGCGCCCCGTTGAACAGCGGGGTGCGCTTGCTCGCTTTCAGGCCGATCAGCTTGGCCAGCATCATGTCGCCGCTGAAGAAGTAGCAACGCCAGCCGGCCCAGTGCTTTTTCAACGCATCGCCCAGTTGCGGGTAGAAGGCGGCCAGCTCTTCAGCCTCACCGATACGAACGCCATACGGCGGATTGGTCACCATCACGCCGGCGGCGAATGGCGCCACCCGGTCGAGGATATCGGCCCGATCCAGCGTCACACACTTGTCGAGTCCGGCAGCTGCAAGGTTCTCGCGGCTTCGACGCACCTGATCCCCAACGATGTCCGAGCCGAAGATCGGCAGCGGTGCGAGCGGCTTGCGCCGTGCCTCTGCCGCACTGCGCACGGCCGACCAGGTGGCCTCGTCCAGATTCTTGAAGCGTTCGAAGCCGAACTTCCGGCCAAGTCCCGGCGCAATCCCGAGCGCCATCTGTGCGGCCTCAAGCAGGAAGGTCCCGCTGCCGCACATCGGGTCGATCAGCGGCTCACCGGGTTGCCAGCCACTGAGCTTGAGGATGCCGGCGGCGATGTTCTCCTTGAGCGGCGCCTCGACGGCGGCCGTCTTGAACCCCCGCTTGTACAGCGGCTCGCCCGAGGTATCCATGTACAGCGTGACCATGTCCTTGGTGAGAAAGGCATGGATCCGCACCGCCGGGTTAGCCGTATCGACGTCCGGACGGCGCCCCACCACGGTGCGAAAGTGATCACACACCGCATCCTTGATTCGCAGGGTGATGAATTCGAGACTCTTCAGGGGCGACTGCTGCGCCGTCACCGATACGCGGATGCTGTCGTCCGGCGTGAACCACTTGGCCCAGGTCACGCTGTAGGCGAGCTTGTAGATGTCGACCTCGCCATGATAGCGGCTGCGCCCCACACGCCAGAGTACGCGCGTCGCCAGGCGGCTCTCCAGATTGGCGCGATAGCAGCTCGCCCAGTCGCCGCTCCACATCACCCCGCCATGCAGCACCTCCACACTTGCGGCGCCGAACTCGCGCAGTTCGTCAGCCAGCAGGTTTTCAAGGCCGCGTGGGCAGGGAGAAAAAAATGTTTCGGCCATGAAGCGCTCCGGAATGAATGGAAATGCCACAAGCGGCCGCAGCGGATCACAGGGCTCACGCTCGGGCGGGGCGGAATGCGCGCATTGTAACGTGTGGCACACGCTTGTCCCGACTCAGCTGCATCGGGTGCCGCCCGCAGGAAAAGAAAACCCCGTCCGACTCGCGCCAGACGGGGCCTGAAGAAGGCCCGGACACCCATACTGGAGGGAAAACGGTGTCCGGGCCCTGTTACAGCGAATTACACCACCAGGCTTACTTGCCCGCCTTGACCTTCCATGCGGCGGCAACACGATCCTGCACCGCAGCGAGCTTCTCAGCCGCGACCTTGGACGCCTCTGCAGCCTTTTCCTTGGCTTCCGCCGCCTTGGCCTGCGCCTCTTCCGAAGGCGCGGGCAGTTTGGCCCACACCGAGCCGGTCGCAATGCCGAGGCCGGCGACGAGCATCGCTACTCTAAGCATGGATTTCATGGACGTGCTCCTGTAGCCGAATCCTGCGGATGACCGGACTTTCCGGCCTTGATATCGTCGTGCCAGAACTCGTGGTGCTCTCTGGCCCAGGTCTCATCGACGTAACCGGTCTTCATCGACTGATATGCGCCCTCGACACCGATGGTCCCCATGTAGATATGGCCGAAGGACAACGCAAGCAGTATCACTGCCCCCACGCCGTGCACCATGTTGGCCAGCTGCATGTCGGACCGCGTCCAGCCGTAGTTGGGGAAGTCCATCACCAGCCCCGAAATCACTACCGTCAGGCCGAGAAAGGTCACGCCGAGCCAGAACCAGGTCTTCTCGCCGAAGTTGAAACGGCTCGACGGCACATGGTCACCACCTAGCAGCCCGCCTGCGCGCTTGATCCAGATTGCATCGCAGGCCTGCCATACGTTGTCACGCAGGAAGGTCAGGATCATCAGCAGTACGAACACACCGAATACCGGCCCGATGTAGTTGTGGATCAGCTTGCCGACGACGAGCAGGGAGGCAAAGAATTCCGGACCGAAGATGGGCGCCAGCACATGCTTGCCAAACAGGATGGCGAGCCCGGTGCACGCCAGCACCAGAAAGGTAATTGCCGTTCCCCAGTGCGCAAAGCGCTCGAAGGCGGAAAAGCGCTTCACCTTGCGACCGGTCGGTCTGTCATGCAGTTTCATCGTGCCCTTGACCAGCCAGAACAGCGCGATGGCCGACGGCATCAGGATCAGCAGCCAGCCGCCGTACTGCGTGATCGGCCCATTGCGCCACTGCCGCCAGGTGTTGCCCTCGCTCTGGATCAGGACCCCGGCTTCCGGCCCCTTTGCCAGCGTGAAGTGTTCCTGGCCAGAACGCACCTCCCGCCACACCGGCGCGTTGTTCAGGGGCTGGGACTGTTCGCGCGCGACCTGCTCGGCAGCCGCCTCGCCTGCCGCGTGCGCAGACATGCAGGTGCCAAACAGCGCCATCATCCAGCACAGCATGACAAGTCGCAGGGCGGCGCCACGACGCATGAAGAGTGTCTTCATGGTGCGTCTCCTCACTGGGTACGGTTGTATTCGTTCTGCGCGCGGCTGCGATTCTTCATCGCCAGCTCCCAGGCCGTCTTGTCACCCTTGAACACCGGGTTGTCCCAGGGCTGGTTGTCGGGCTTGCCCTGGTACTTGCCCTGCTCGTAAGTGACGACCTGCGACGGCTCGCCGCAACCGGACAGGCCGCCACCAAGCACGGCCACGGCCAGCATCGATATCACGCATCGTGCGTTCATTTCGCGCCCTCCTTCTGCTCTGCGCCATAGGCTGTCATCCAGCCCCAGGCTTCCAGCCCCTTGCCACGCCGCAGCACGCGGTCACGGAAGATGTCGGAGACGGCCGCCGAATCACCCGCCAGCAATGCCTTGGTCGAACACATCTCGGCACAGGCCGGCAGCTTGCCTTCGGCCAGGCGGTTGGAGCCGTACTTGGCGTACTCCTCCTTGGAGCCCGTCTCTTCCGGACCGCCGGCACAGAAGGTGCACTTGTCCATCTTGCCGCGCTCGCCAAAGGCGCTCGGGCCGTTGGGAAACTGCGGCGCGCCGAACGGGCAGGCATAGAAACAGTAACCACAACCGATGCACATATCCTTGTCGTGCAACACCACGCCGCCGTCTGCCTTGTAGAAGCAGTTGGTCGGGCACACCGCCATGCACGGCGCGTCCGAGCAGTGCATGCAGGCCACCGACATCGAGCGCTCGCCCGGAACGCCGTCGTTGATCGTCACCACACGGCGGCGGTTCACGCCCCATGGCACCTCGTTCTCGTTCTTGCAGGCGGTGACACAGCCGTTGCACTCGATGCAGCGCTCGGCGTCACACAGAAATTTCATGCGTCCCATTATTCTCTCCTCCCCCTCAGGCCTTCATGACCCGGCACAGGGTCGTCTTGGTTTCCTGCATCATCGTCACCGAGTCATAACCGTAGGTGGTCGCAGTGTTGACCGACTCGCCACGCACGATAGGCGCAGCGCCTTCCGGGTAGTACTTGAGCATGTCTTCGCCCTGCCACCAGCCGGAGAAGTGGAAGGGCAGGAACACCGTGCCTGCCCCCACCCGCTCGGTGACCTGGGCACGGACCTTGAGCCTGGCCTTGGTCGGGGACTCGACCCACATGTAGTCGCCGTTACGGATGCCCTGGTCGTTGGCGTCCTTCGGATTCACTTCGGCAAACATCTCTTGCTGCAATTCGGCCAGCCACGGGTTGGAGCGGGTTTCCTCGCCACCGCCCTCGTACTCGACCAGGCGTCCCGACGTCATGATCAGCGGATACTCCTTGGAGATGTCCTTGACCTTGTCCTGCAGCGACTTGTACAGCGTGGGCAGACGCCAGAAGGCCATCTTGTCGGCGTGAGTCGGGTACTTCTCGACCATGTCCGGACGCGGCGAATAGATCGGCTCACGGTGCAGCGGCACCGGATCGGGGAAGTTCCACACCAGCGCACGTGCCTTGGCGTTGCCGAAGGGGTGGCAACCGTGATTCTTCATCACAACGCGCTGGATGCCGCCGGAAATGTCGGTCTTCCAGTTCTTGCCGTCGGCCAGGGCCTTTTCTGCGTCGGTGAGTTCATCCCACCAGCCGAGCTTCTTCAGCAGCACATGGTCGAACTCCGGATAGCCCATCTGCAGGTCCGCGCCCTTGGAGGCCGAACCGTCCTCGGCGAGCAGCGACACACCGTCGCGCTCGACGCCGAAGTTGGCGCGGAAGTTGCCGCCGCCGTCCATGACGTGCTTCGAGGTGTCGTACAGGTTGGGCGTACCGGGGTGTTTCATCTCCGGCGTGCCGAAGCACGGCCACGGCAGACCGAAGTAGTCGCCGTCGCACGGCCCACCCGAAGCCTTCAGCGTCTTCACATCGAAGGTATGCATGTTCTTCATGTGCAGCTTGAGACGTTCGGGCGATTGACCGGTGTAGCCGATGGTCCAGGTGCCGTGGTTGATCTCGCGCAGGATGTCCTCGATCTCCGGTTCGTCCCAGCCTTGCTTGTCCTTGTTGAGCTTGACGTTCTTCACCAGCTCGTCGCCAAAGCCGAACTTCCTGGCGAAGGCATACATGATGGTGTGGTCGGGTTTGGACTCGAACAGCGGCTCGATCACCTTCTCCCGCCACTGGATCGAACGGTTGGATGCAGTCACGGAACCGTAGGTTTCGAACTGGGTTGCAGCCGGCAGCAGATACACCCCGTCCTTGCGCACCATCGCCGCCATCGACGCCGTGGCCGAAGGATAGGGATCGATCACCACCATGGTGTCGAGCTTCTTCATCGCCTCGATCATTTCCGCGCCACGGGTCTGTGAGTTGGGCGCATGGCCCCAGTACACCACCGCGCGCAGGTTGGAATCCTGATCGATGAGCTCGTTGTCCTCGAGCACACCGTCAATCCAGCGCGATACGGTGATGCCGGATTTGGTCATCATCGCTTCGGAGGCGTAGCGGCCCTTGATCCACTCGTAGTCCACGCCCCACACCGTCGCCCAGTGCTTCCACGAACCGGCGGCGAGGCCGTAGTAACCGGGCAGCGAATCGGGGTTGGGGCCGACGTCGGTCGCGCCCTGCACGTTGTCATGGCCGCGGAAGATGTTGGTGCCGCCGCCGGACTTGCCGACGTTGCCCAGCACCAGTTGCAGGATGCACATTGCGCGCACGTTGGCGTTGCCAACGGTGTGCTGGGTCTGGCCCATGCACCACACCACGGTCGACGGCTTGTTCTTTGCCATCGCCTCGGCAACGGTAAAGACCTGTTCTTCCGGAATGCCGGTGACCTCGGTCACCTTCTCCGGTGTCCAGGTCATGATCTCTTCCTTGACCTTTTCCAGGCCAAAGACGCGGTCATTGATGTACTGGGTGTCTTCCCAGCCGTTCTTGAAGATGTGATATAGCATGCCCCAGATGAAGGGAATGTCAGTGCCCGAACGGATGCGCACGTAGTAGTCGGCCTTGGCGGCGGTGCGGGTGAAGCGCGGGTCGACCACGATCATCTTGGCGCCATTCTCCTTGGCGTGCAGGATGTGCAACAGCGACACCGGATGCGCCTCGGCTGCGTTCGAGCCGATGAACAACATCGCCTTGGCGAACTGCATGTCGTTGTAGGAGTTGGTCATCGCACCGTACCCCCAGGTGTTCGCAACGCCGGCCACTGTGGTGGAGTGGCAGATGCGGGCCTGGTGGTCGCAGTTGTTGGTGCCCCAGAAGGACACGAACTTGCGCAGCAGATAGGACTGCTCGTTGTTGTGCTTGGAGGAGCCAACCCAGTACACCGCGTCCGGGCCGCTTTCCTCGCGGATTTTCAGCAGCCGGTCGCCCACTTCGCTCAGTGCCTGCTCCCAGCTGATCTTCTGGTACTTGCCGTCGACCAGCTTCATCGGGTATTTCAGGCGATGCTCGCCGTGGCCGTGCTCGCGCACCGACGCCCCCTTGGCACAGTGCGCGCCGAGGTTGATCGGCGAGTCGAACACCGGCTCCTGGCGCACCCATACGCCGTTCTTCACCACCGCATCCACCGCACAGCCCACCGAACAGTGGGTACACACGGTGCGCTTCACTTCCTCGCCACCGGCCATGCGGTTTTCGCTCGACTCGGCCGCTTCGGCGCTACCGATCAGGTTGTAGGGCAGCTGGGTGGCAATCGCACCCGCCCCCATGCCGAGGCCGGAGTGCTTGAGAAAGGCACGACGGTCCATGGTCTTGCCCATGATGCGGGCCGCCGAACTGCGCAAACGCCGGTTGCTGCTGCCGCTCGCGACGGCACTTTTCCTGGTCAACATCGTTTGCTCTCCTTCAGATGCGCGCGGTGCGGTAGTAGTTGCGCATGTGCTCGCTGGTGCCGACGCGCTCACTGGACGCGGCGCTCTTCACCGCCTGCTCCACAGCCGGCGCCGCCGGCCCGCTCGCCACCGTGGCCACCGCGGCCGCACCCGCGGCACCGCCAGCCCCGAGCGACAGCAGGAAATTCCGCCGCGACAGCTTGGTCTTGTTTTCGCTCATCCTCGTTCTCCCCATCAATTTGACGGACTGCAGGCCATCGCCGGCCCGATCACACCATGTCGAACGCCTGGCGCTCGATATCGAAAAAGGCCTGCAGCAGGCTGCCGACCCGTACATAGAAACCGGCCGACGGCGCTGCCGCGACCTCAGCCACGAAAGCGCCGTACCACGGCGCCAGGTGACGGCTGAAAAATGCCTGCTGGCGCACCAGCCCCTCATCGTCCGGACCGGTCACCACCAGATGCCGCATCACTTCGGCCAGCGCGGCGATGTGGTCCTCGGTTTCGGCCACACCTTCGCGGCGGCCGAGCCCGAGCTCGATCAGATCCTCGCGCAACTCGGCCAGCGGTTCTTCCTGCAGGAAACCGGTCAGATACCAGGAGCCGTTGAGCATGACTTCGGCACGACCCACGCCCTGAAACAGGGCTGAATACTCGGCGCTCACGGCCTCCGCCGTGGTTGCCGCAGCGGCCTCTCCGAGGGCCGCCCATGCCTCGGGGAATGCGCCCTTGCCGGCGCCCAGCACCTGTGCGGTCCGGCTCAGCCCGTCGAGCAGGGCCGCATCCGGCGCCGCAAAGTACAGGCGGGCAAGCAAGGCATAGTGTTCGGCACGGGCGCGATCCTCATCCGACCACGCCGGCGCAGGCTGCAGACTGTGGGGATCAGAGCTCATCGGTGCATTCATTCGGTCATGTCCCAGGCTTTGGTGCTTTGTTCGCTCTTCATCAGGTCGATCACCCGGCAGTCACCGCACATGCGCAGGCGCCCCAGTTCGGTGGCCGAGGCAAACATGGAGTGACCGGTGAGGCGGGAAATCATTGCCTCGATCATCGGTGAGGCCCCCATCGCCTTGCCGCAACTCACGCAGTGGAAGGTGTCGGCCTCACGCAGCTTGCGCGCACGGCGCGCTTCGTCACCGAACAGCAGCCGCGGTTCGAGGCTGAGCGCCGACTCCGGACAGGCGTTCACGCACAGTCCGCACTGCAGGCAGTTACGTTCGATGAAATCGAGCCGGTAGGAATCGTTGGACGCACGCAGGGCCCCGGCCGGACAGGCGCCGGTACAGGCCATGCACAAGGTGCACGCGTCGCTCGCCATGACCTGGCCGAAAGGCGCCCCGGTCTTGAGCGCAACCATCGCCGGCACTCCGGCTTCGGTACGCGCCGCGGGGGCTTCGGCGACCAGATGTCGCAGGGCAAGGTCGAGGGTCTCGCGCTTCTTCGGCAGCAGGCGGAAACTCGCGGGCCGGCTCACCGCAGTTGCCGGGGTCCAGTCCCACAGCGCACGCTCAAGCTGCCGCCAGTCGTCGGCATCGGCTGCATTGACGACGCGCACCGGCTCGCCGGCATAGCCCAGCGCACCGAGGATCGCCGCAGCATGTCCGGCCTGAGCCTGCAGCGGCGCGGGATCGTGGCTGCCGGCCGTCAGCACCGCCACCTGACAGGCACCCAGCGCCAGGGTGCCGAGCATCAGGTCGAGGCCGATCGCATCCGCGCTCCAGATTTCAACCGGGATCACCCGCGCCGGCAGGCCGCGGCCGCGGCGCGCCAGACGCTCGATGAGCTTGCCGCCGGCATCGGCCGCATGGAACAGCACACAGGCATCGGTGCCACCGGCGCGCGCGTATTCGGTGAGCACGGTTTTCACCTGCAGGCCGACATCGGGCACACGGGGATACTGGAAGGACAGCGCACCCGACGGACACACCGTGCTGCAGGTGCCGCAGCCCTTGCACAGATAGGGATCGACCGCGATCACGTCGCCGTTGCTGCGGATCGCCTCGGTGGAGCAGACCTCGATGCAGTTGTTGCAGCCCGACTTGCGCGAGCGGCTGTGCGCGCACAGCCCGGACTCGAAGGCGACGTAGCGTGGCTTCTCGAACGCGCCGATGAACTCGCCCAGCGCCTGAACCGCCAGCGCCTGATCGAACGGATCGCGACCGGGCGCGGCGTAGCCGTCGGGCAATTCGACACGCTTGAGCAAGGGCTCGGCCTGCAGATCGAGCACCAGATCGAACTGCTCACTGCGTGCAACACCCTTGCGGGAAAAATCAATCGCACCAATCTCGCCACAGGCGGTGACACAGGCACGATGGCTCTTGCACTTGTTCGCATCGACCTGAAAATCGAAACCGATCGCCCCTTCCGGACAGGCCTTGATACAGGCGTTGCAGCGCACGCACAGATCGAGATCGATGGGGTTCTGCTGTGCCCAGCTCACTTCAAAGGCCCCGAGATGCCCCTTGAGCGCCAGCGGGCCACCGGACCACACCGGATAGGCATTCTCGGCCGGCAATTCGACTTCGCCAGCACGCTCGGTCATCAGCACCGCGACCTCGAAACTGCTGGCCAGGCGTTCAGCCCAGCCCAGCGCGGCACCAGCCTCCCCGACGATCAGCAGCGCGCGGCCGGCCGTCATCTGCACGCCGGTCACCGGCTCGACTTCGGGCAGGGTGGTGGCGGCGGCGATCAGAGCTGCCATCTTCGGCGTCACCGCAGCGCGCTCTTCCGACCAGCCAGCCGTCTCGCGCACATTGAAGAAGCGGATCGGGCGCGCGGCATCGACGGAGTCGGCGAGTTCAGCGAACAGCGCCGACTCCTGCGTACAGGAAACCGCCACGTCGCACCCGCCGGCGAGGTCAGCCTCCAGCACCGGCAGTTCGCGACGACAGAGTTCGTGATGGACCGACACACGGGCACCGGACACAAGTCCGCTCAGCCGTTCGGCGTCGAGGTCGAAGCTGCGATTGCAATCGCAAAGACGGATCTGTTTGCTGCTGTTGCGCATTGGCCCACATCCTTGAAGGTGTAGACACAAAGCAGTGTTCAGGCCTATGAAACTCACCTCATAAGCGCAAAAGAAAACCAGAACACCCAGACAGGACGAGAATCAAAGCAAAATACAGACAAATTGTCCCAATCCGGCCAATATGTCGCACCAACCCGACTTACTGCGACGCAGCATGGGGATGCCGTTCACGCCCGATGATTCCGCCACTTTTCTGACGCCATCGGTAGTAAAGGCAGAACGGAACCACGAAACCCGAGATGGATGCCTCAGCGAATGACAGGCACCGTGTGCGCGTCGGCTTCGGGACTGCCGGCAGCAGGCACATCGCCTCCATCTGCCACAGGGTCGGGCTCGCATGGCTCGCACACCCCAGGCCCGGCAGCACCCGCTGCAGGCAGCAAAGCCTCGTCATCTGACACCGACGGCTCGCCCGATGGTGGCGTGGCATCTCGCGACGCCGGCCCGCCCCGGGCTTCCACATCATCCTTCGTATCGCCATCGGCCAGCCATTCGGCCGCCGAGCGCAGCTTGGCCAGCAGTTCGGGCGGAATCGGCGTCGACACGGAATAGTCGTCGATGTAGATGTCCAGCCCGTCCATCACATTGAAGTGCGGATCGTTGAACAGCTTTTTAAGTGCCTGCCGGCGCAGCCCCTCCCCCACCTCATCCTTCAGGAAGGCGGTGAAGTCGGAGTCGAGCGCAAGCGATGCGACATCGGGTAACGCAGCCGGGGCCGCTGTCTGATCAATCTCCTCGCACGCCCCGCCCTCGACCGTCGTGGCCGCCGTTGGCGGAACATCCCCGACGGGCGTTGGCACTGCCGGCTCTTCAGGCTCGCTCGCGGCCGGCGCCAGCTTCAGGCGCGACCAGCGCGACAGGAACCGTCCCGGTGTGCTCACGACCGCCCCCTGTCCTGCGCCAGCGGATCGTTGCGCCTCACCTTCTTGCGCGGCGCCGGCTTGTAGTGCGTATTGACGAAGTCGCCCACCCAGTCGGCCATTTCACGCGACATCGGAATACCGTCCACCTGCTCGCCGGAATCCAGCCAGCGCGCCGCCTCGCCGTAACTCACCGACGTCACCTCCGGCGTCGCAATCTCACCTTCCCTGCGCCACATCACGAAAACCTTGGGAACAGGCGAACTCATGTTGAGAAAGTAGTTGTCGACCTCGTCGCGAAAAAGCTCCAGCCGGAAGCCATCGAACAGCCACTGATCGCGATCGTCCTCGTTCAGGATCTGGCGCGGCGCCGGCCGCGGGGCGCCCGGTTCGGTCTGCACCTCGGCGTCGAAAGCCGGCACCACGCCCACTGCCTCCCAAGCCTCATCGACCCAGCGATTCTGCAAGCGTCGACGCTCCATGATCACGGCTACAGGAAAGTAGTGCATGCGGGCATTCCTTGGAAAGGTACGAATCTCGTTTACAGAATACGTCAGCCAGCGGGCGGGCGCATCGCAGCGCCCCCGCAGCACCGTCGCTCCTGCCCTGCAGCGTGGACCGCCCTCACTTACAATCGATCCATGCCTATTCCAACAATTCCAACCCTCAACCTGATCGGCCCCGGTCGCCTCGGCCGCAGCCTCGCCCGCCTGTGGCACGACACCGGCCTCGTACAGATTGGCGCCGTCGCCGGTCGCCATGCCAAACGCTGCGTCGCTGCGCGGGATTTCATCGGAGCGGGCACGCCAATGGTCGATGGCCCACTGCCACCTGCCGACCTGTGGCTGATCGCCACCCCGGACGACGCCATCGCCGGCGTTGCCACCGGCCTCGCGGCAGACACTGCGCTGCGCACCGGAGACATCGCATTTCACTGCAGCGGCGCGCTCGCTTCGGACGTGCTCGCACCGCTGCAGGCGATCGGCGCCCACACCGCCAGTGTTCATCCGCTCAAATCCTTCGCCGCGCCCGACACCGCAATCACAAGCTTCGACGGCACCTTCTGTGCCTGTGAAGGTGCGCCCGACGCCTTGCAGTGCATCGCGCCCCTGTTCGATGCGATCGGCGCGCGCCGCTTCAGCATCGACGCCGAACACAAGCTGCGCTACCACGCCGCAGCAGTGCTGGCGTGCAACCACCTCGTCGCACTGATGGAGGCCGCCCTGCGCTGCATGGAAGGCGCCGGCGTGGATCGCGACACCGCATGGTCCGCACTGCAACCGCTGGTCGCCGGCACCCTGAGCAACATCGACCGCAACGGCACGCGCGCCGCACTGACCGGCCCCGTGGCGCGTGGCGACAAACAGACCATCCGCGACGAGATCGACGCCACCAGAAGCCTCGCCCCCGAACTTGGCGAAGCCTACCGCGTGCTGTCGCTGGTGGCGCTCGGTCTCGCCCCACCGGAAAACGGCCTCACCCGCGACGACATCTCGGCAAGCTGATTTCAAAGGGGTCAGAGTCGTTTGATCCACCGATCAAACGACTCTGACCCCTTTGAAATCTCGCGACCATCGACGCCCCGCATGATGAGGCTACAATCTCCGCTCCACCCCATGGCAAGGCCCGCATGAATCTTCCGCCCTCCCGACGCCCTGTGCTGAGCAACGCCAGCCGACCGCTCACGGTCACCATTCCCGCCGTCAATGAACTTGGCGAAGCAGTGCCCACCGCGATTGCCGGCGAGCACCCGCTCACGCTCTATGTCGACAAGCGCGAGATCGTCACCCTGATGACCCTGGGCGCCGCCCCCGAAGCGCTGGCCATTGGCTGGCTGCGCAACCAGCGCCTGGTCAAGAGCCTGGACGAAATCGCCTCGGTACAGGTCGACTGGGAGGTCGAAGCGGTCTCCATCACCACCCGCAACGGCCTGCAGGACGCCGACGAACGCCTCGGCACCCGCACGGTCACCACCGGCTGCGGCCAGGGCACGGTCTTCGGTGGGCTGATGGACGAAATCGACAGCATCCGCCTGCCTGCCCAGCGCAGCCTGTCGCAGGCCACGCTCTATGCCCTGATGGACGCCGTGCGGCATCACGAGTCCATCTACAAACAGGCCGGCGCCGTACACGGCTGCGCACTCGCACACGCCACGCCCGAAGGCAGCGAAGTGCTGATGTTTGTCGAGGACGTCGGCCGTCACAACGCGGTGGACGCCATCGCCGGCCACATGTGGCTGGACGGGCTCGACGGCAGCGACAAGATTTTCTACACCACCGGCCGCCTCACCTCGGAGATGGTGATCAAGACCGCGCAGATGGGCATCCCCTTCCTCGTCTCGCGCTCCGGCCTGACCAAGATGGGCTGGGACATCGCGCAGAAACTCGGCCTGACCATGATCGGTCGCGCCCAGGGCAAACACTATCTGCTGTTCAGCGGCGAGGAGTATTTCAAGCGATGAGCGCCGAGAAAATCACCGGCGTCGTCCTTGCCGGCGGCATGGGCCGTCGCATGGGCGGCGTGGACAAGGGCCTGGTCGAACTCGACGGCAAACCGATGGCCGCACATGTGCTGGCGCGGCTCGCCCCCCAGGTCGACGAACTGATGATCAACGCCAACCAGAACACCGAGGCTTACGCGGCCTTCGGTCACCCGGTTTTCGGCGACGACATCCCCGACTTCGCCGGCCCGCTCGCCGGCCTGCATGCTGCTCTCGCGCGCGCCAGCCACCCGCTGGTGGTCACCGCGCCCTGCGACTCGCCCTTCCTGCCCGCAGACCTCGTCGCCCGACTCGCCACCGCACTGCACGCAAATGCAGCAGACCTCGCAGTGGCCAAGACCTTCGACCAGGCCCATCCGGTGTTCTGCCTGTGCCGGCGCACACTGGCCGATCACCTCTACGCCTTCCTTGCCGAAGGCGGACGCAAGATCGACCGCTGGTATGGCAGTCTCAACATCGTGGAAGTCCCCTTCGACGACGAGGAAGCAGCGTTTCGCAACATCAATACCCGCGATGAACTCAGCGCGGCCGCAAGCGGCACCCTGCCCGGTGGCCGTGACTGATCGCGACCTGCCCCGCCCGGCCGGCGATGCTGCAGCAGACAGCCCCAACCTGACCGCGCGTCAGGCCGCGGCCTACCTGCACCTGAACGAGAAGAAGCTCTACGAGCTTGCCAATGCGCGCGAGATCCCCGCGGTGCGGGTCGGCGGCAAGTGGCTGTTTCCGCGCCCGCTGCTCGAAGAGTGGCTGCGCGAACAGGCGCACGGCGGTGTGCTCACCGACCGCCTGCTGATCACCGGCAGCGACGACCCGCTGCTCGCGGCCGTCGTCACCTCGCTGGTCCCGCAACTCGGCGGCGATGCCTATGTGGCGTACAGCCCCACCGGCACCCTGCCGGGCCTCGAGCTCCTGGCCCGCCGCCGCGCCAATATCTGCGCGCTGCACTGGGGCGGCGTCGACACCAGCACAGCCCAGCACAACATGCTGTTGCGCCGCTTCAGCCAGCACCCGCAATGGACCCTCGTGCGTCTTGCGCACCGCGAGCAGGGCGTGATGCTGCGCCGCGACCTCAGCATCGATGGCATTGAGATGCTTGCCGCCTTCGACTACCGCTGGGCCATGCGCCAGGCCGGCGCAGGTTCCCGCCATTTTCTTGAGTCGGCACTGGCCGGCCGCGGCTTTCGACCGGATGACTGCAGCGTGGTCGCCGAAGCCCGCACCGAACGTGAGGCGGCCGGCCTGCTGGCGCGCGAAGAAGCCGACTGCGCACCAGGCACCCGCGCCGCCGCAGCCGAGTTTGGTCTGGGCTTCATCGCCCTCGGCTGGGAAGCGTTCGACCTCGCGTTGCCACGCGAAATCGTGTTTCGCAAACTGTTCCAGCAATTGCTGCAGTGCTATGGCAACGCCGACATGCAGCGTCTGGCCACGCGTCTGGGCGGCTACGACCTCAGCCCGCTTGGACAGGTGCTGGGCACCGACTGAAGGCAAAGCCGACGACGAAATC
>JALNWS010000076.1 GCA_023230755.1 Azoarcus sp. | reverse complement strand
CAGCGGCCTCTGAAAGAGACCTTGCAGGAAATCGCTGAGTTTGTGCTGCCTTGTTTTCATGCAGAGCCCATTGCGCAGCCGTAACGGGCATTACCAGATCCTTGTGCGTACGTGCGTTGCCATGTCGCATTTTCCCTAACGTAACGGAGTTCCAACCATGTCCATCCCTCCTTTCGGCGTCGGCACCTTTCGACTCAAAGGCCAAACCGCCATCAACTCGGTGAAATCTGCGCTGGAAGTCGGCTACCGTGCAGTCGATACTGCCCAGATCTACGATAACGAGGCCGAAGTCGGCAAAGCCATCGCGGAGTCGGGTGTTCCGCGAGACGAACTGTTCATCACGACCAAGATCTGGATCGACAACCTGTCAGACCATAAGCTCATACCGAGCCTGCAAGCCAGCCTGCAGAAGCTGCGCACCGATCACGTCGATCTGACCTTGATTCATTGGCCCTCACCGGGCGGGGCCGTGCCGCTCGCCGAATCGCTGCATGCCCTCCTCGAAGCGCGTGCGCAGGGCATCACCCGCCACATCGGCGTGTCCAACTTCAATACTGCACTGCTGGGAGAGGCAATCGCAGCCATTGGGCGCGAGAATATCGCCACCAATCAGGTGGAAATCAGTCCCTATTTGCAGAACCGCAAGCTGACGGCATTCGCCCGCAAGCAGCGCATTCACCTGACCTCGTACATGACGCTTGCCTATGGCAAGGCGGTGCAAGACCCGTTGCTGCGACAGATTGCGTACAAACACGGTGCAACGCCGGCGCAGGTGGCCCTGGCATGGGCTTCGCAGCAAGGTTTTTCGGTTATCCCGTCCTCGACCAAGCGGGCCAATCTCGAAAGCAACCTCAGGGCAGGCACAGTGTGCCTCGATGAAGAAGATCTTGCCGCTATCGCAACCCTGGACTGCAACGAGCGGCTCGCCAACCCCGAAGGAATCGCACCGCAGTGGGATTGACCAGATCCCTTCGGTTTCTCATGAACGAAACGAACAGCGTGTAGCGGGGCTCGGGAAAACAGGGCCGGATTTTCGACTGCGATGGAGCGCTTGCTGTCAGGCCACCGCCGTAATCGAACGCATGGCCCGCTGCATTCCGTTCCTGCGTGCGTGAGGACTGGAAAGGTCAGCGCAGGGCCTGTTGTGGCACGTTCCGATTGAACTGGTCGAAAAACCGTACGAGCGCGAACTGACGCTAAAACAGGCTGGCTGTGCAAACTGAATGGCCCCGGGTTCTCTGAACATCTTCGTTGCGTCACAGCTTGAGGCTGCGGGATGTCTGGATGCTCCGGGGCAATTTACCTCGTTCGGTCGCCGAACGACGGAAGGCGTAGCCATCTGGGCAATCCTGATGCTGACTTCGCATCCCGTGAACGCAAAAATGCCACCCCGAAGGATGGCATTTTCACTTTGCTTCTGGCTCCTCGACCTGGGCTCGAACCAGGGACCTACGGATTAACAGTCCGGCGCTCTACCAACTGAGCTATCGAGGAATAAACTCGTGCTGCAACGTTCTTTGGGGGGCTTCCCCTGCGGTTGCGAGTACTTTGTGCAACCACTGCTGAATTCTGCTGGCTCCTCGACCTGGGCTCGAACCAGGGACCTACGGATTAACAGTCCGGCGCTCTACCAACTGAGCTATCGAGGAACAGAGGCGCGCATTGTAGGTTGCGCCTTCCGTTTCGTCAAGAAACGAACCACATTTTTTTAATGCAGTTCGTTTCCCCTTCCTTACTTCACGACCGCAGCGATTGCCTTGGCAACGTAACCGATGTTTTTCGTGTTCAGGGCGGCCAGGCAGATACGGCCGGTCGACACGGCGTAGATGCCGAATTCGGTCTTGAGTTGCTCGACCTGTGCAGCTGTGAGGCCGGTGTAGGAGAACATGCCGCGCTGCTTGATGACGAAGGAGAAGTCCTGTGCCACGCCGGCGGCCTTGAGCTGTTCGACCAGGCTGATGCGCATGGCGCGGATGCGGTCGCGCATGCCGGCCAGTTCATCTTCCCATTGCTGGCGCAACTCGGGGGAGTTGAGCACGGCTGCAACCACGGCGCCACCATGGATCGGCGGGTTGGAGTAGTTGGTGCGGATGACGCGCTTGACCTGCGACAGCACGCGGGCGCTTTCTTCCTTGGCCGCGGTGATGATCGACAGTGCACCCACGCGTTCGCCGTAGAGCGAGAAGCTCTTGGAGAACGAGCTCGACACGAAGAACTGCAGGCCGCTGGCGGAGAAGGCACGTACCGCGACGGCGTCGGCTTCAATGCCATCGGCGAAGCCCTGGTAGGCCATGTCAAGGAAGGGGATCAGACCACGGGCGCGGCAGGCTTCAACGACATCGTTCCATTGCGCGTCGGAGAGGTCGGCACCGGTGGGGTTGTGGCAGCAGGCGTGCAGGATGATGATCGAGCCGGCGGGCAGGCTGTTCAGCTTGGCCTTCATGCCGTCGAAGTTCACGCCACGGGTTGCAGCGTCGTAGTACGGATAGGTTTCGACCGGAAAGCCGGCGGATTCGAACAGGGCGCGGTGGTTTTCCCAGCTCGGGTCCGAGATGTAGACCGTTGCACCCGGCTGCAGGCGCTTCAGGTAGTCGGCGCCGACCTTGAGTGCACCGGTGCCGCCGAGGGCTTCGATGGTCACGACCTGGCCGTTGGCGAGGAGTTGCGAGTCTTTACCGAGCAGCAGGTTCTGAACTGCGGTGTTATAGGTAGCCGGGCCTTCGATGGGCTGATAGCCGCGCGGCGGCATCGCTTCGAGACGGGCTTTCTCGGCTGCGCGAACGGCAGCCAGCAGCGGAATCTTGCCGTTGTCGTCGTAATACACACCGACGCCGAGGTTTACCTTCTCAGCACGTGTATCGGCATTGAAGGCCTCGTTGAGACCGAGGATCGGGTCGCGGGGTGCCATTTCGACGGCGGCGAAGATCGATGCAGACATGTTAGCTCCAGTTGCACTTGCGGTTCACGCCCGCCCGGCAGGGAAACTGGCCGTGCCTTGACGCGCGTTTTGGGAAATAATCGTCGTTTGCCCGAGCTGGACCCTCAAGTTCGGGCGCCAGCTGAAACAATCGGAAATTCTAGCATGCAGAGTTCAGACGGTAGCGCCTCAACGAGTACGACAGACGTTGTTACCTTCGAAGGCAGTCCGTTTCGTCTGCATCGGCCCTTTCCGCCCGCCGGCGATCAGCCGCATGCGATTGCCCAGCTGGTCGAGGGGGTCGAAGACGGTTTGATGTACCAGACCCTGCTCGGGGTAACGGGCTCCGGCAAGACCTATACGATGGCGAACGTGATCGCGCAGATGGGGCGGCCGGCGCTGGTGCTCGCGCCCAACAAGACGCTGGCCGCACAGTTGTATGCGGAGTTTCGCGAGTTTCTCCCCGAGAACGCGGTCGAGTACTTCGTCAGCTACTACGACTACTACCAGCCCGAAGCCTATGTGCCGTCGCGCGACCTGTTCATCGAGAAGGATTCGTCGATCAACGAGCACATCGAACAGATGCGCCTGTCAGCCACGAAGAGCCTGATGGAAAGACGCGACGTGGTCATCGTGGCCACCGTGTCCTGCATCTACGGTATCGGCGACCCGGTCGATTATCACGCGATGATTCTGCACCTGCGCGAGGGCGAGAAGGTCGGGCAGCGTGACCTGATCCAGCGTCTGGTGGCGATGCAGTACACGCGCTCCGATATCGATTTTCGTCGTGGTACCTTTCGCGTGCGGGGTGATGTGATTGACGTGTTCCCGTCCGAGAACGCGGAGCTGGCGATCCGCATCGAGCTGTTCGATGACGAGGTCGAGCACCTGACCCTGTTCGACCCCCTTACAGGGCACCTGAAGCAGAAACTCGGCCGCTTCACGGTCTACCCCTCAAGTCATTACGTCACGCCGCGGGCAACGGTGCTGAAGGCCATTGAGGCCATCAAGGATGAGCTCAATCTCCGGGTCGCACACTTTCAGGCCGAGAATCAACTGGTCGAGGCGCAGCGAATCGAGCAACGTACCCGCTTCGATCTCGAGATGCTGAACGAGATGGGCTTCTGCAAGGGCATCGAGAACTATTCGCGCCATCTCTCCGGGCGCAGCCAGGGCGAGCCGCCTCCGACCCTGATCGACTATCTCCCGCAGGATGCGCTGATGTTCATCGATGAGTCGCATGTGTCGATCGGGCAGGTGGGGGGGATGTATAAGGGCGACCGCTCGCGCAAGGAAAATCTGGTCAATTACGGCTTCCGGCTTCCGTCCGCGCTGGACAACCGTCCGCTCAAGTTCGACGAATTCGAGCGTCTGATGCCGCAGACAATCTTTGTGTCGGCCACCCCGGCTGCGTACGAGGCCGAACATCAGGGGCAGGTGGTGGAACAGGTGGTCCGTCCAACCGGCCTCATCGATCCGATGGTCGAGGTTCGTCCTGCTACGACGCAGGTTGATGACCTGCTCAGTCAGATCAAGGCCAGGGTTGCCGTGGGGGAGCGCGTGCTGGTGACGGTGCTGACCAAGCGCATGGCAGAGGATCTCACCGACTACCTGAGCGAGAACGGTGTCCGCGTGCGGTATCTGCACTCCGATATCGACACCGTGGAGCGGGTCGAGATCATTCGTGATCTGCGTCTGGGCGAGTTTGACGTCCTGGTCGGGATCAACCTTCTGCGCGAAGGTCTGGACATCCCCGAGGTGTCACTCGTGACCATTCTCGATGCGGACAAGGAGGGCTTCCTGCGCTCTGAGCGCTCCCTGATCCAGACCATAGGCCGTGCTGCGCGGCATATTCACGGAACGGCCATTCTCTATGCGGACCGGATTACGCGCTCGATGCAGCTTGCGATCGATGAGACCGAGCGCCGGCGGACGAAGCAGATTGCCTTCAATGAGGCAAATGGTATCGTTCCCAGAACCGTCACCAAGCGGATCAAGGACATCATCGACGGAGTCTATTCGGCGGACGATGAGAAGAGGGCTTCGGTTGCAGCCGAAGCCAGGACCGACTACGCGCTGATGGACGAGAAGGCGCTGGCCAGGACGATCAAGAAGCTGGAAAAAGAGATGCAGGAGCATGCACGCAACCTTGAATTCGAAAAGGCTGCAGCTGCTCGGGATGAACTGTTCCGCTTGAGGGAGCGGGCGTTTGGTGCGGATCAGCACGGAAGCAGCTAAAGGGAGAGCATGAAGCGAATTCTTTTTGTATGTTCGGGAAATATCTGCCGTTCGCCCACGGCCGAGGGGGTTGCGAGACACTTCATCGAAACCTCGGGGCTTGAGTCGGCCTTCGAGGTCGATTCGGCCGGCACGCAGGGCTATCACTCGGGCGAGCCGCCCGACCCGCGTGCAATCAAAGCGGCGGCGCAGCGGGGCTACGATCTTTCGTCCTTGCGCGCGCGCAAGCTGGAAATTACTGATTTTCAGCGCTTCGACCTGCTGCTGGCGATGGACAGGGGACATCTGGAGTACATGGTGCGCAACAGCCCCGAGGTCTATCACCGCAAGCTTGCGCTGTTTCTCGAGTTTGCGCCTGAGCTCGGGGAGGATGAGGTGCCCGACCCATACTATGGCGGGCTGAATGGCTTTGAATACGCTCTGGATCTGTGTGAGAAGGGCGTCGACAGGCTGCTGGGTGGTGCCCTGGACGGGCGCTGACGCGCTAAAGGACCTACGGCCCGGCGCGAAAAAAATGGCCGTCAGGGATTTCCCTGACGGCCATTTTGTATCAAGCCGCCTTGTCGGGCGGCATCGATGTGCTTACTTCTGTGTTTCCACCTGCTGCAAGGGCTCTTCGGCGATGACGACTGCAGCCCGCGGCTTGCGACCGAGTTGCTGCGGCGCTTCCGGCGCGCCATTACCAAAGTGAGCCTTCTTGTCCTCACTGGTTTCGATCATGACCAGGCCAGCGTCCTCAAGCACGCCTGCAAGGTCAATCGGCCCCAGCGCTGCAGGAGCCTGTGCAGACGCACTTGCTGCAACCGGAGCGGGCTCCTCTGCTACTGCGAGGGGCTCGACTTCGGCCACGGCGACGACCGCTTCAGCTTCGACGACCGCCGGTGCAGCTTCAGCCTCGACGGCAGGCGGTGCAACTTCTGCTGCAATCGTATCGACTGATTCAGGCGCTGCCGGCGCACTCGTTTCCACTGCTGCAGCGGCGTCCTCAACCGGAGTTTCGGCTGCGGTGGGTGCTTCAGGCTTCGTCGTTTCAATCTCGATCGGGGCCTCCTGTGCTGCGGTCGGACGGGCTGCTTCGACAAGCGGTTCCGTTGCCGGCACATCAGGCGCAGCCGTCACGACTGCAGTTTCAACCTCGGCTGCAGCAGCGACGGGCGCGGCTGAGGTCTCAGTTGCGGCTGCAAGCACGGGCATTGGTGCGGGCTCGGCGTTTACCGGGAATTCGACCGGGCTTGCCGTTGCGGAAACCGCGACCGGCAGTTCGGCTGCGGTCTGTTCAAGGCCTGCATCGCTGACCGTGGCCGCGGCAACAGCCACTGCGGCGACGGTGTCGGTCGAACTGTCCGAAGCCGTGCTGTCGCTGTCGGTATTTGCCTGCTGATCCACCGTCTCCTGGTTTTCACCCGGGCGGCGGTCACGGCGACCCCTGCTGCGACGACGACGCTTCTCGGGCGCGCCTTCTTCCGTTGCCGGGGCGGCGGTCACTACGGCTTCCGCGACGCCTGCCGCAACGATGGCGGTGTTATCTGCGAGTTGCTCGGTGCTGGCTTCTGCTGCCTTTGCAGCGTCATCCTGACGCGGCTGACGCTGACGACCGCGACCACGGCTGCGGCCACCTTCTTCAGTGCGTTCTCCGCGTTCGGTGCGTTCGCCACGTTCCTGACGCTCCTGCGTCTGACGTTGAGGCTTCTCGCGCTCAGGGCTTTCGGCCTTTTCGGCACGGGCGCCGTTGCGCGTGTTGCCACCTTCGCCTTCGGTGCGCTCGCCGCGTTGACTGTCACGGCGACCATTGCGACCGCCGCGGCGCTCGCCACCACGTTCGCCGCGACTGCGGGGCTCGCGCTTCGGCGTTGTTTCAACGACTGGTGCCGGAGTGGGTGCCGGGCTCGGCTCGCCAGTGAGCCAGCCGAGGAAGCGGGCAATCAGTCCCTTGGCGGGTGCTGCTGCGACCGGAGCAGCTTCGGCTTCGGCGCGTGGTGCGACAACCGGTGCCGGCTGGGAGGGCGAAATGCCTTTAACTGCGGCTTCCTGACGCACCGGCTTGTCGCCTTCCTTGGCGGGCATGCCGACCTCGGTTTCGGCCGGCTGATGAACCATCTGATAGCTGGCGAGCGCGATGTCTTCCTGGTTGAGCTGGTCGTGGCGCAGGCGGATGATTTCGTGCGCTGGCGTTTCCATGTGCCGGTTCGGCACAATGATCAGCTGAACCTTGTGACGATATTCGATGCGCGCGATATCGACCCGCTTCTCGTTGAGCAGGAAGGTCGCGACATCGACCGGCACCTGCAGATGCACGGCGCCGGTATTGTCCTTCATGGCCTCTTCTTCGAGGATGCGCACGATGTGCAGTGCCGACGACTCAGTGCTGCGGATATGACCGGTGCCGTTACAGCGCGGGCAGGTGATATAGCTGGTCTCAGCCAGTGCCGGGCGCAGACGCTGACGCGACAGTTCGAGCAGGCCGAAACGGCTGATCTTGCCGGTCTGGACGCGGGCACGGTCGTGCCGCAGGGCATCGCGCAAACGGTTTTCGACTTCGCGCTGGTTCTTTTGCGACTCCATGTCGATGAAGTCGATGACGATCAGGCCACCGAGGTCGCGCAGCCGGAGCTGACGGGCGATTTCGTCGGCCGCTTCGAGGTTGGTGCGGAAAGCCGTTTCTTCGATGTCGGCGCCCTTGGTTGCACGCCCCGAGTTGACGTCGATCGATACCAGCGCTTCGGTATGGTCGATCACTACGGCGCCACCGGATGGCAGGCCGACCTGACGCGAGTAGGCCGATTCGATCTGGTGTTCGATCTGGAAGCGGGAGAACAGGGGGACGTCGTCGTTATAGCGCTTGATCCGGTTTACATTGCCCGGCATCACGTGAGCCATGAACTGGTGTGCCTGTTCATGGATCTCGTCGGTGTCGATCAGAATCTCACCGATATCGGGCTGGAAGTAATCGCGGATGGCGCGGATCACCAGACTGCCTTCCTGATAGATCAGGAAGGCACCGGTTTGACCCTGGGCAGCACCTTCGATGGCAGTCCACAGCTGCAACAGATAGTTGAGATCCCATTGCAGTTCTTCCGCACCACGGCCGATGGCGGCGGTACGGGCGATCAGGCTCATGCCCGCCGGGCTCTCGAGCTGATCCATGACATCGCGCAGTTCGGCGCGTTCGTCACCCTCGACACGGCGCGACACGCCACCGCCACGTGGGTTGTTAGGCATCAGGACCAGGTAGCGGCCAGCCAGCGAGATGTAGGTGGTGAGCGCCGCACCCTTGTTTCCGCGCTCGTCCTTTTCGACCTGAACGATCAGCTCCTGGCCTTCGCGCAGGGCTTCCTTGATGCTGGCCTTGCTTGCGTCCACGCCGGGCTGGAAATAGGCGCGCGAGATTTCCTTGAAGGGCAGGAAGCCGTGACGCTCTGCGCCATAATCGACAAAAGCGGCCTCGAGGCTGGGCTCGAGGCGAGTGATGACCGCCTTGTAGATATTGCTCTTGCGTTCTTCCTTGTTGGCCGATTCGATGTCGAGATCGATCAGTTTCTGACCGTCTACGATTGCGACGCGCAGTTCTTCTGCCTGCGTCGCATTAAAGAGCATTCGCTTCATTTTGGATCGTTCTCCCGCGCAATGCACACGGGCAGGACGAACGGCGCGCACCATCGCGCTTTCCGGGGTCAGGAGCAGTTGGGTAAGGCTACTTTCATCCGGTGGTCAATATTGGCTGTGATGGGTCGGCTGGTCGATACTCTCTTGAACCTGTCTGCCAGTGTCCTTGGATCAGCAGACAAATGCATTTGATCCTGCGTATGTGTTGCGCGTCTAAATCCAACCGTGAGGCTGGATGGGTGTGTCGAAGTTTGTCGATTGCGTTACCATCGGCGCCTTTTTGGGCTTCGTGTGGCACGCTTCGGTTTTCCGGGAGCGCTTGTGCGGGCTCATCGTCGTTCATCCTCAACCGCCTCGTGGCGCGAGGGGATGCCGACCGCAACCGGAATCAACCGCAGGGAAGTATATTTCAGGATGACGACTCAAGGCAAAGCGATTGCGGTTCGGCACGAAAGGATTGATGAGGCTGCCGCTGGTCAGCGCATCGATAACTACCTGTTGCGTATCGCAAAAGGGGTGCCGAAAAGCCATGTTTACCGGGTTTTGCGCAGCGGTGAGGTGCGCGTGAATGGCGGGCGCGTAAAGCAGACCTATCGCCTCGTGGAAGGGGATGAGGTGCGCATTCCGCCCATGCGGATCTCCGAGTCTTCGCGCTCCGTTCCACCGCCGGCGGGGAAGGCGTTGCCGGTTGTGTATGAGGATGACGCGCTCCTGGTGATCGACAAGCCCTCCGGCAAGGCTGTTCATGGCGGGAGTGGTATCAGTCACGGAGTGATCGAACAATTGCGGGTGCAGCGTCCGGAACTGAAAATGCTGGAACTCGCACACCGACTTGATCGCGAAACCTCCGGGCTGCTCATCGTTGCCAAGAAACGTTCGGCGCTTACGGTGCTGCACGACATGATGCGCGAAGGTGCAATGGAGAAACGCTATCTCACGCTCGTGCCAGGACGCTGGATCAACCCGCTCCAGCACGTAAAGGCGCCGCTCTACAAATATCTGACCGCAGAGGGCGAGCGGCGGGTTCGGGTCAGCCCCGAGGGCAAGCCGTCGCACAGCATCGTCCGGCTGGTCCGGCGCTGGAAACGATTCAGTCTGCTTGAGGTGGAACTCAAGACGGGCCGGACGCATCAGATCCGCGTACATCTTGCGCACCTTGGTTTTCAGTTGTGCGGAGATGACAAGTACGGGGACTTCGCGCTCAACAAGGCGCTCGAGGGCGAGGGGCTGAAGCGAATGTTTCTTCATGCTGCGAAGCTGAGCTTCGTTCATCCGCTCACAGGGGAGCGGCTCGTGCTCGAGGCCGCGCTGCCGCCGGAATTGCAGCAATTCATTGATCGACTGGATGCACTGGAGCCCGAAAAGAATGGCTGAACGCTTTGATCTTGTTGTGTTTGACTGGGACGGTACGGTCCTGGATTCGGCGTCGGCCATCGTGCGGTCAATTCTTGCTGCGTGCAGGGATCTTGGCCTGCCTGAACCCACAGAGGAGCGCGCGCGTTACGTGATCGGTCTCGGACTGGGTGATGCGCTGCGTCACGCAGTGCCCGAACTGGCTGAAGATCAGTATCCGCGAATGGTTGAACGTTATCGTTACCACTACCTGGCGGCGGATCAGGATCTGACGCTGTTTCCGGGTGTCGCGGGGACCATCGAGTGGCTGGTCGGGCAGGGGCGCTATCTCGCGGTGGCGACCGGAAAAAGCCGGATCGGACTGAATCGGGCGCTGGCTCATTCCGGGCTGGGCAAATTCTTTCATAGCACGCGTTGTGCGGACGAGTGCTTTTCGAAACCTCACCCCGCAATGCTTGAGGAATTGATGGAAGAATTGGGTGTTGCGCCCGAGCGCACCCTGATGATCGGCGATACCACGCACGATCTGCAAATGGCGAAGAATGCCGGTGTTTCGGGTCTTGCCGTCAGCTTCGGCGCCCATCCCGTTGAAGTCTTGCGCGCCGAATCACCTCTTGCATGTGTCGGCACGCCACATGAGCTCGACGCATGGCTGCGGAAAAACATCTGATCTGCCGCGCCGACGCGCTGGTAGACGGTGCCGACGGCGTTCGCTTCACGGTGCCGGGGGCGGGTTATCTGTCCGGTCCGGCCTTCGTGGTGCGCTATGGGGGGAAGGTGTATGCCTATCTCAATCGTTGCGCCCATGTGCCTGTCGAACTCGACTGGATGGAAGGCAAGTTTTTCGATCTGACGCACCATCTGCTGATGTGCGCCGTACATGGGGCACATTACGATCCGCGCAATGGTCGCTGTGTGATGGGCCCCTGCAAGGGCGCTTCGCTGCACGCTCTCGCGGTCATGGAGCAGGATGGCTTTGTCTATCTGCTCCATGAGACGGATCGCGCGCCGGGCTGACGCGCTACCCGCCTCTGCGCGGGATCTCCGTTTTCATGCGCTGCCGGCAAGCAGCAGAAACAGCGCCGGTCGCTTGGCGATACAGGGCCGCTCCGCCTTGCGCCACGCGCCGATGGTGCGCGTCACGAGGTATTCGTTCGCCGTGCTCAGGTCGCAGGCAATGCACAGTCTTGTCTCAGGGCTGCAAATCTTGAGCAAGGCGTCGAGCATGCGGTCGTTACGATACGGTGTTTCGATGAAGATCTGCGTGCGCCCGAAACGACGGGATTCATCTTCCAGTCCGCGCAGACTGGTATCACGTTCACCTTCCTGGACTGGCAGGTAGCCGTGGAAGGCAAAGCTCTGGCCATTGAGCCCTGAGCCCATCAGTCCAAGCAGGATGGAGGAGGGGCCAACCATCGGCGCAACCCGAATGCCGAGCGCGTGCGCGCGCGCGACCAGCCTGGCGCCCGGGTCCGCGACCGCGGGGCAGCCTGCATCCGACATCAGGCCGATGTCCCGTCCCTCGAGTGCCGGGGCCAGCAGTGCGTCCAGCACGGCATTACTGGCCTTGTCGGGTAGCTCGCGGATGTCGGTGTCACGCAGGACACCGGGGAAATCGATCTGCTTCAGATGTGCGCGCGCTGCGCGCGCGTTCTCGACGACGAAATGTTGCAGCCGGGCTGCGCATTGCTGCACGTCCGCCGGCAAAAAGGAGGTCCAGCCACATTCACCAAGACTGACTGGCACGAGAAAAAGGGTTCCACGAGCGGGGGTGTTCATGGCAGTTGCACCCCTTCGGCGCGGAGCATGCGCGCGAGTGCAATCAGCGGCAGTCCGATCAGTGCGGTGGGGTCGTCTCCGGTGAGCGCGTCGAGGAGGCTGATGCCGAGACCTTCGGATTTTGCGCTGCCGGCGCAATCGAGCGGCAACTCTGCGGCAACGTAGCGGGCAATCTCGTCATCGCTCAGGGTGCGAAAACGGACCCGGGTCGCAACGCCTTCGCATTGCACTCTTTTGCTGTTGGCGTTGATGAGCGCAACTGCGGTGTGGAAGATGACCTCCCGACCGCTCATGCGCCTGAGTTGTGTGATTGCGCGCTCAACGGTGCCGGGCTTGCCGAATATTTCGGCGCCCATGTATGCCACCTGGTCGCTGCCTATTACCAGCGCATCTGTCAGCGTGCCCGCAATCGCTTGAGCCTTGTCGATGGCAAGGCGCTCGGCCAGTGTCGCCGGAGATTCTCCCGGCTGCGGCGATTCGTCGGTTTCCGGGCGTGCGGTTTCAAACGGAAGCTGAAAACGCTCGAGGAGCTGTTTGCGATAAGGGGAGGTCGATGCGAGTACGATCTTCATGAGTTCATGGCCATGCGGTGTTTTCCCCGCAAAGCGTGGATGGGCTTTGACAGCAAGCGGGAAAAAATAATATCATGCGCGGCTTATGTCCAACCAAGACGCAAAACTCGGGCACATCCCGGATGTATTCAAGTTCGCGTACGAGCAGCGCAAGCTGTCCGGCGAGGTAAAGGTTTCCGCTTTCGGGCGGCTTGCCGACCTCCTGACGGATCAGTCCGGCGTGCTTCGTTACCGGCTTGAGGGTGACGTGGATGCGATGCGCAGGCCTCGGCTTACGCTGACAATCGACGGTCATCTGATGTTGCGCTGTCAGCGTTGTCTCGGTGGGCTTGGTTGGGATCTGTTGGTTCGCAATGCGTTGCAACCGGTTCGTTCGGGGCAGGAAATTCCCGAAGAAGAACTGGAAGACGATGAGGTCGATGCGATCGAGGTTGAAGGTGATCTCGATGTGCTTTCGCTTCTTGAGGACGAGATTCTTCTCGCTCTGCCACTTGCGCCCCGGCATGATGAATGTGGAACGCTTCGCCCTGAGGGCGGGGCAGTAAAGGAATCGCCTTTTTCCGTGCTATCAGGCCTGCGGGCCAAAAACTAGTGCGGATCAGGTAACGTTTTAGTATTAGGAGTTTTTCATGGCTGTCCAGCAGAACAAGAAGTCCCCGTCCAAGCGTGGCATGCATCGTGCGCACGATTTTCTGACCGCGCCGGCTCTGGCTGTTGAAGCCACGACGGGTGAGGTTCATCTGCGTCACCACATCAGCCCGAATGGCTTCTACCGTGGCAAGAAGGTTGCCAAGGCCAAGGACGAATAAGTCCGCGTCCTGAAATACAGGAGGCGGCGCAGGGCGCGATGCGCCTGCGCCGCCTTTTTTATCCTCATATTCTGAATCACGCGAGAAGCCGATGGGTGTCACCGTTGCAATCGACTGCATGGGTGGCGATCACGGCCCGGTCGTGACCGTGCCCGCTGCGCTATCATTTCTGCGTAGCCATCCTGCCGTTAACGCGATCCTCGTAGGGCGCGAAGATGTGCTGGCGCCTCTGCTTGGCGATGCGTTGGCCGGCCTCGGTTCCAGGGTCCGTGTTCACCATGCGTCCGAAGTTGTCGGGATGGACGAACCGCCTGCAATCGCCATGCGCAACAAGAAGGATTCGTCCATGCGCGTCGCTGTCGACCTGGTAAAAGCGGGTGAGGCGGCGGCAGCGATTTCGGCTGGCAATACGGGCGCGCTGATGGCGATCTCCCGTTTCGTACTGAAGACTCTTCCAGGCATCGATCGCCCGGCGATCTGCTCCATCCTGCCGGCAGTGAAGGGGCATACCTATGTGCTTGATCTCGGGGCGAACGTGGATTGCTCTGCCGAGCATCTTCTCCAGTTCGGCATCATGGGGTCGATGCTGGTGGCTGCGGTCGATCATATCGAGCGTCCGAAGGTCGGTTTGCTCAACATCGGTGAAGAGGCGATCAAGGGTAACGAGATCGTCAAGCAGGCCGGCGAGTTGCTGCGCGGAAGTGGCTTGAATTTCTGTGGCAATGTAGAAGGAAACGACATCTACATGGGCTCGGCGGATGTTGTGGTCTGTGACGGCTTCGTCGGCAACGTCGCGCTGAAGACCTCCGAGGGGCTGGCGCAGATGCTGTCTACCTTTTTGCGCGAAGCGTTCGGACGCAATATTTTCACCAAATTGATGGCGCTCGTCGCACTCCCGGTGCTTAAGCAGTTCAAGCACCGGGTGGACCACAGGCGTTACAACGGCGCCGTATTGCTTGGTTTGCGTGGGGTCGTCGTGAAGAGTCACGGATCGGCCGATGGTTTTGCCTTCGAGCAGGCCATCGCAAGGGCCGCAGATGCGGCGGGTAATCAGCTGATCGAACGGATCAGCAGCAAAATGGCGAGCATGAGCGAGGCTGCAGCATGATCTATGCAAGGATTGCGGGCACAGGAAGCTTTCTTCCCGGTGAGCCGGTCAGCAACGACGATCTTGTCAGACGCGGGATCGATACGTCCGACGAGTGGGTGACGACGCGCACCGGCATCCGTTCGCGCCATCTTGCCACCGCCGATGTCGGCTCCAGCGATCTTGCGCTGATCGCAGCCGAGCGTGCGATTGAGGCTGCAGGCTGCGAGGCTGACGAGATCGATCTTGTCATCGTTGCAACCTCCACGCCCGATTATATTTTCCCCAGCACCGCGGCACTGCTGCAGTCGAAGCTTGGCATCCGCAATGGCGGCCCGGCGTTCGATATCCAGGCTGTGTGCAGCGGATTCGTCTATGCGTTGACGGTTGCGGAGAAATTCATCCGCTCCGGAAGTCACAAACGTGCACTGGTTGTCGGTGCCGAAGTCTTCTCCCGCATCCTGGACTGGTCCGATCGCGGCACTTGCGTGCTGTTTGGCGATGGCGCCGGTGCGGTCGTGCTTGAGGCCTCGGAGAAGCCGGGCATAGTCGCCGCGGCGCTCCACGCAGACGGCAGTCATCACCCGATTCTCTGTGTCCCGGGTGGTGTGGCCTCGGGTCAGGTGATTGGCGACCCCTTCCTGCGCATGGATGGTCAGGCGGTCTTCAAGTTCGCGGTCAGGGTCCTTGGCGATGTCGCGCACGAAGTGCTCGACTCGGCCGGCGCCGATGTGGGAAGTGTTGACTGGCTGGTTCCTCATCAGGCCAATATCCGGATCATTGTGGCGACAGCCAAGCGTCTCGGCATTCCGATGGACAAGGTGATTACCACGGTTGCGCAGCACGGAAACACCTCTGCGGCTTCGATTCCGCTGGCGCTCGATCTCGCTGTGAGAGACGGACGCATTCAGCGCGGGCATCGTATCGTCATCGAAGGCGTGGGTGGCGGCTTCACCTGGGGCGCCGCCCTGATCGATTTCTGAATCCTTCCTTTATTCAAACGGAGAGATGATGTCATTTGCACTGGTTTTTCCCGGCCAGGGTTCGCAGTCGGTCGGCATGATGGCCGCTTATGGCGAGTCTGCGATCATTCGCGAGACCTTTGCCGAAGCATCGGAGGCCCTTGGCGAAGATCTGTGGCAGATGGTCTGCGAAGGACCGGCGGAGCGCCTGTCGCTCACGGTCAATACTCAGCCGTTGATGCTGACCGCCGGCGTTGCGGCCTATCGCGCATGGCTGAATGCCGGCGGGCCGAAGCCGGCGCTGCTTGCCGGACATAGTCTCGGTGAATATTCCGCCCTGGTTGCTGCGGGCGCACTGGCGTTTGGTGATGCCGTTCCTTTGGTCCGGTTCCGGGCGCAGGCAATGCAGGAAGCTGTGCCTGCCGGTGAAGGTGCGATGGCCGCCTTGCTCGGCCTTGAGGTTGATATTGTTCGTGAAGCCTGTCAGGAAGCCGCGCAGGGCGAAATCGTCGAAGCCGCAAACCTGAATGCGCCGGGTCAGATCGTCATTGCCGGGGCGCGGGCAGCGGTAGAGCGTGCGATTGAAGCAGCCAAGGCACGCGGCGCAAAACGTGCGATGCTGTTGCCGGTATCCGCTCCGTTTCACTGCGCACTCATGGGGCCTGCGGCCGAGCGCCTGGCAGAGCGTCTGAAGTCGGTGAATGTCATGACGCCGTCAATTGACGTACTCAATAATGTCGATGTTGCAGTGTGCAGCGATCCGGACATGATCCGTGACGCACTCGTGCGCCAGGCCTTTTCGCCAGTGCGCTGGATCGAGACGATCCAGGCCATGTCCGGTCGTGGCATGACTCACATCATCGAGTGTGGTCCCGGCAAAGTGCTCGCAGGGATGACCAAACGCATCGTGAAGGACGTCGAGGGCGGTTCCGTTCATGATGCCGCGAGCCTTGAGCAGATGGTTGCCACAGTGAGGTCAGCATGAGTTTTTCGCTTGAAGGTCAGGTCGCGCTGGTGACCGGTGCATCGCGCGGCATTGGACGTGCAGTTGCAATGGAACTCGGTCGGCTTGGTGCGACCGTTATCGGTACCGCAACGTCCGAAAACGGCGCAGCGGAGATTGCTGGTGCAATTTCCGAGGCCGGTTTCAACGGGGCAGGGTTGGTGCTCAACGTTACCGATGCTCAGGCTTGCGAAGCGGTCATTGGCGATATCGAGAAGCGCTTCGGCGCCGTTGGCATTCTGGTCAATAACGCCGGCATTACCCGCGACAACCTCGCCATGCGCATGAAGGACGAGGAATGGGATAATGTCATCGACACGAACCTCAAGGCGGTGTTCCGGATGTCGCGCCTGGTCATGCGTGGGATGATGAAAGCCCGTACTGGGCGCATCATCAATATCACCTCTGTGGTTGCGAGTGCCGGCAATCCGGGTCAGGCAAACTATGCTGCAGCCAAAGCTGGTGTGGCTGGTATGAGCCGTGCGCTGGCGCGTGAGCTCGGCAGCCGTAACATTACGGTCAACTGCGTTGCTCCCGGCTTCATCGACACGGATATGACGCGGGCGCTGCCGGATGCGGCTCGCGATGCACTGCTTGGCAACATCGCGCTGGGTCGCCTTGGCCGGCCAGAAGAGATCGCAGGGGCGGTTGTTTTCCTTGCTTCGCCAGCCGCAGCCTATGTGACCGGTACGACCCTGCATGTGAATGGCGGAATGTACATGTCGTGAACGCTTGTCGCGATAGCGGAAGCGTTCCTTTTTGGTAGAATACACAGGTTTTTTTCTAACACACCTGCACTTTCAGGGAAGGAGTATGTTCATGGAGAACATCGAACAGCGCGTAAGAAAGATCGTTGCTGAACAACTTGGCGTAAACGAATCGGAGATCAAGAACGAATCTTCGTTCGTGGATGATCTCGGCGCAGATTCGCTGGACACCGTGGAACTGGTCATGGCACTGGAAGAAGAGTTCGAGTGCGAGATTCCGGACGAAGAGGCCGAGAAGATCACCAACGTTCAACAGGCGATCGACTACGTCACCGCCCACCTCAAGAAGTAATTGCCTTCTTTCCGGACGCCGCTGCGGCGGTGTCCGGATCGATCCTCATTCCTCCGCCTTGATTCCTTACGGAGATGCCCGTGTCGCGTCGTAGAGTCGTCGTCACCGGTCTGGGACTCGTCTCGCCGGTCGGCAATACCGTTCCCGAAGCCTGGGAAAACCTGATTGCCGGCAAGAGCGGCATCGGCCCTATCACCCGTTTCGATGCCAGTGCCTT
>JALNWS010000075.1 GCA_023230755.1 Azoarcus sp. | reverse complement strand
GCGAGTAGCGCCTGCACTTCGCGCAGGTGCTGCTGGACATCGTCGGGGTGCAGTTCCTGTTCCGTATTCATCGCGCGGCAGGTGGGGACGGATGGGTGAAAAGCGGATTCTACGGGCTTGGCGCCAGCGGTGCGACCCCGAATCCGTTACCGGCCGAAAATCTCCGAAGCAAGCGTATGCCACGCCTTCTCAGGGGATCTGCGAATAGCTCATGCGTGCGCGAATGCGTTCGGCGTGTGCGGCCAGCCGTGGTCCGAAGCTGCGTTCGTATTTGCGCGGGTTGGGCAACATGACTGCCAGGCGGGCACTTTCCGCGGGGCCGAGACGACCGGCAGACAAACCGAAATAACGTTGTGCCGCGGCTTCGGCGCCAAACACACCGTCGCCCCATTCGACGACATTCAGATACACCTCAAGAATGCGACGTTTGCTCCATATCGCCTCGATCATCACCGTGATCACGGCCTCCTGCGCCTTGCGCACATAGCTGCGCGATGGCGACAGGAAGAGGTTCTTGGCCAGCTGCTGGCTGATCGTCGAGCCGCCAGCCACTGCACGGCCCTTGCGGCCGTTCTTTTCCATTGCGCGCTGGATGCCTTCCCAGTCGAAACCCTCATGGTCAACAAAGCGGTCATCCTCCGCCGCAACCACTGCGCGTTTCAGATGAGTTGAGATCTTCTCGTAAGGAATCCACTTGTAGCGCAAGGTGGCATTGGGCTTTGTCTCGTGCATCTCGGACAGGCGTAAACGCATGAAGCTCGTGCTGCCCGGATCGAACTGACTCCACCACACGACATGGCCCAGAAACCAGAGTTGCCAGACGAGGACCAGGGCGATTGCGACCAGCAGGCCGCGCCCGAGCCAGCGCAGGGGCCGTCTCATGCAGCGGCCAGCTCGTGGCGCAGTTCGGCCAGCACCGGCGCGGTTTGTGGGCGAATGCCGCGCCACAGGGCAAAACTCTCTGCGGCCTGTTCGACAAGCATGCCGAGGCCGTCGGCAATACGCTGCACGCCGTCTTCGCGTGCCGCACGCAAGTAGGCCGTCTCGCTGCTGCCGTACATCATGTCGTAGGCCAGTGCGCCAGGCGCATAGATGCCGGCAGGAAGCGGCGGTGCTTCTGCTGCAAGGCTCGCCGAGGTGGCGTTGATGACGACGTCGAACTGCTGGCCTGCCAGCCCGGAGAAGGTGCTCGCATGGAAGCTCGTTCCGGCAGCGTATCGCGTGAAAGCTTCCACCAGCGCTGTTGCCTTCGATGCGGTGCGATTGGCCAGCGTCAGGCTCGACGGCCCGGCCTGCAGCAGCGGCAGCAGTGCGCCGCGGGCTGCGCCGCCTGCGCCCAGCAGCAGCACGCGCCGTCCAGCAAGCGGGCACTGCAGATTGATGACGAGGTCGCGTACCAGTCCGGCGCCGTCGGTGTTGTCGCCGAGGATGCCGTCGGCGTCGAACATCAGGGTATTGACCGCTCCGGCGGTTTCGGCGCGATCGGTACGGCGGCTTGCCAGGGCGAAGGCCTCGAGCTTGAACGGGACGGTCACGTTCAGGCCGCGACCGCCGGCGGTGCGAAACCGGGTAACGCTGTCGACAAAACCGTCAAGCGGCGCGAGCAGCGCTTCGTACTTGAGTTGCTGGCCCGTCTGGCGGGCAAAGGCTGCATGAATCCGGGGGGACTTGCTGTGGGCGATCGGGTGGCCGATGACGGCGTAGCGGTCCATGTCCATGGTCGGGCTCGTTTGGCGGCAGGAAGCGTCAGTTGGCACGCACCTGGTCCCTGTTGGTGAAAGTCCAGGTACGGGAGATTTCAAGGATGTCGGTGTCCTTGCGGATATCTGGCGGAAACGGCGCATAGGGCGCGGCCATGTTGACGATGCGCACGGCTGCGTCGTCGAGCACGCGGTGGCCGGAGCTGCGGTTCACCTGGACCCGTTCGAGGCTTCCGTCGGCGCGGATCGTCACTGACAGCAGCAGGCTGCCGTAGAGCTTGCCGCGCGCGGCCTCCGGGTAGTTCAGGGTGCCGATGCGTTCGATCTTGAGCCGCCAGTCTTCCACATACTGGGCGAAGCGGTATTCGCGGGCACGTGCGCCGATGATGCGTTTGCGCGGACGCTGCGAGTATTCCTCCAGCGTGCGGTCGATCTGGGCCTCGACGCGGGCAATCGCCGCCGCGCTGTCGAGCAGGTCGAGCCCGCTGGCGACTTCGGGCTCCTTGGGGCTTTCGAGCACGGGGCGTTCGCTGGCAACGACCGCGGGTGCTGTTTTCCGGGTGAGCACCTTCTGTTCGGGGCGCACCGTTTCCTGGGGCTGGCGGCGTTTGGCCTCGATCAGCGCGCTGCCGTTCTTGCTCGCGTCCTGCGGCGGCAAGGGCGATTTTGGCCTCACCTTCTGTTCGCTGGTGCCGCCGCCATCCAGGTTGGCCTGTGCGAGCACCTGCGCTTCAGCGGGCGGGCGGGCGTGACGTGCATTGACCAGTACCACCTCCAGGCCAGCGTCCCGTGAAGGCTTCGCGTCGGGCATGCGGATGCCGATGCTCAGCACCAGTCCGTGAAGCACGAGGGAAACGGCAAAGCCGAAGGCCAGGGTGGCATTGCTGCGATGTTTTGCAGCGGCCGCCATGGAGGCAAGGTAAAGGGTGAGAGGTTGGGCCATGGGTGCGCGGACGCCGACTCAGTACTCGGCTTCTTCCTCTTGGTCCGGATCGGGTTCGGACAAGGTGGTGAGATAGCGTGCACTGACTTCGACGTCGACCAGATCGCTGCCCTCGATGACCAGGCGCACACGTGAGCCGGGCAACTGCGGCGGCAGCGAGGGCACTTTCAGGATCAGCGGGATCGCTTCGAGGCGCACGAGGTTGTCGCGCATGACCTTGGCTTCGACGGCCTCCGGCCTGGCTTGGCGTAACCAGCGCAGGCACCAGTAGCGCTCCATGCGGCGCTGGAACTCGTTGTATTCCGCGTAGGTTCCCTCAAAGTCGCGCAGGGTGGCCATCAGATCGGTGGATTTAGGAGCAAAGGGCGCGTCGGTGCCGGTGAGGACGGCAATGATCTGCCACTGGTTCACCATGTCGACATAGCGGCGCAGCGGTGAGCTCGACCAGGCGTAGCAATCGACCCCGAGTCCTTCGTGCGGCGCGGCGACCGTGGTCATGCGCACTTTGCCGCCACCCTGGGCGCGGTACAGACCGGGCACGCCAGCTTCGTCGAGCAGTTTGCCCCAGGTGCTGTTGGCCAGAATCATCATTTCGGCGACCAGCTTGTCCATCGGCGAACCACGCAGGCGCTGGCCAATGGTGATGTAGCCGGGGCCGTCTTCGGTCTGCTGCTGCCAATCGACGTAGAAGCTGTTGTCGACCTGGTTGCTGTGTGCGGAAGGCTTGCCGCGTCCGGCTTCGAGAATGGTGGCCAGATCCCACAACAGGGTCAGCTCGCGCTTCCACTGGAAGTCGGGGCCGCCGTCGTGGATCGTGTCCTCGTTGAATACCGGTTCGATGTCGTGATGGCGCAGGTTGGCAACGATCGGCACGATCTCGACCCGGCTCTCGTGCGCGGTGATGGTGAGGTCGGACCTGACGTCGAGGTAGAGCGAGATCGCAGGGCATTCGCGACCGGCCGCCAGGGTGAAGGCCTCAACCACTTCATCGGGCAGCATGGTGATCTTGTTGCCCGGCATGTATACCGTGGACAGGCGGTGGCGGGCGATGGCATCGAGCTTTGAGCCGCGGCTGAAACCCAGCGCCGGGGCCGCAATATGAATGCCCACGCGCCAGCCGCCTTCGAGCCTGGGTGTAACCGAGAAGGCGTCGTCGATCTCGGTGGTGGTGGCGTCGTCGATCGAGAATGCAGCGACGTCCGCACGCGGCAAGCCGGAGGGAAGCGTCAGCGGGTCGATCTCGGGGAACTGCACCCCGTCCGGGAACTGTTCGAACAGGAAGCGGTTGTAGTGGTATTCGTAGCTCGAGGACAGCGCGCCGCACTTGAGCAGCAGGCGGGCGGCACTGAGGCCAGTATCAACGCAGGCGGCTTCGAGCGCCTTGACCTCGCTGCGGTTGCGGTCGGGGCGATAGAGGATCTGCGGCAACAGGCCGTCGAACTCGGCCGGCAGGCGGCCTTCGACCAGTTCGTCGCGCATCTTGTCGATGGCAAGCGCCTGCAGACGCTTTTTCTCCAGGCCGGCGAGCGCGGCCTGCAGGATCTCGGCCGGCGCCTTGCGAAACCGGCCCTTGCCCTTGCGGTGAAACCAGATTGGCGCCGAATGCAGGCGCAGCAACACCGCGGTGGATTCCACCGGGCTGGGGGAATGGCCATAGTACTCGGCAGCGAACTCGGCAAAACCGAACTCGTCGTCACCGCACACTTCCCACAGGAATTCGGTGTCGAGTTCTTCGGCCGCGCTTTCGGCGCGGTTCAGCAGCTCTGCCGGCGCAGGCTCGCGAAAATTGAGCAGGACGTTCGCCCGCTTGATCTTGAGCCGCTTGCCGTGGGTATTTTCCACCTGCAGTGAGGCATCGTTATCAGCGAGGATTGTTCCAGCCTTGAAAGCCCCGTCCTCTTCAAACAGCACAAACATCAGCGACCGCCAGCAATTGAGCAAGCCATACAGTTTACTGGATTCGGCCCTCAGGCCCTAAACCTTCATTGCTTCCGACGCCGGTCGCTGGCATCGCGCAGCATGTCGACCGTGTAGATGGCGAGCGCAGCCCAGATCATCAGGAAACCGATCAGCTGCCCATGGTCGAAAGGCTCGCGAAACAACAGCACGGCAATCAGGAAGTTGAGGCTGGGGGCCAGATACTGCAGGAAACCAAGCGTCGCCAAGGGCAAGCGTCTGGCGCCGACCGCGAACAGCATCAACGGGATCGCAGTGAACACCCCGGCCAGCGGCAGCAACAGGTCGAGGTGCAGCGAGGTGCCGAAGCTGAGTTCGCCCTGGCTATTAACCCACAGCAGCCAGGCCAGGGCGATCGGCGCCGTCACCAGCGTCTCGATGAACAGGCCGCCGACGGCGTCGACCGGCAAGCGTTTTCGCAGCAGTCCGTAAAGGCCGAAGGTGGCGGCCAGGAAAAGTGCAATCCAAGGCAGCTCGCCCACCTGCCAGATGCGCCAGCACACGCCGGCTGTCGCTATGGCAACGGCGAGCTTTTGCAGCGGGCGCAGTTGTTCGCCCAGAAACAGGCGCCCGAGCAACACACTGACCAGCGGATTGATGAAGTAGCCGAGGCTGGCCTCGATCAGCCGTCCTGCGTCGACCGACCACACGAAGACCAGCCAGTTGCTGCCGGTGAGCGTGGCGGTGAGGGCGAGCATGGCCGTCAGGCGCGGCTGACGCAGCACCATGCCGACTGTGCTGAAACGACTGGTGCCTGGCACGAAGGCAATCAGTGCGGCAAGAAAGAGCAGCGACCACAGGACCCTGTGGGCAACGATCTCAAACGGTTGAACCTCGCCCACGGAGCGAAAGTACAAGGGCATCAGCCCCCAGATGCTGAAGGCGAAGAGGGCGGCAAGAGTGCCGCGCCGCAATTCGGCTGCGGCGTCGGCAGATGGGGTGGTCATCGAAAAATGGTGGTCAGTGCTTGCGTATTGCGGTCGCGATCAGCGCGCGTGCGGGGACGGTGCAGCCGGGACGACCGTCTGCTCGCGGATGTTGCGCAAGGTCGGCGGCGACTTCGTTGCGCAGCGCTTGCTGGGTGGCTTCGGGCAGACGCGAGAGCGCTTCGGCAGCGCCACCGGCCAGGTCGAGGAAGGCCTGCCAGTAGCTTTCGGCATCATCGAAGCTGCACGTGAAGTCGCAGGCGCTGATGCTGACCTCGGTGAAGCCCGCATTTTCGAGGATGCTCTGGAGTACGGCTGGATCGCCGAAGCGGAATACCGACGGGCGCGCGACCCTGGGGGGCGGGAGCAGGCGGGCGATGCAGTCCTGGGCGCGGCTGATCAGCGGCACGCTGTCGCGTTCGCCCCAGACTGACAAGGCCACCCGGCCGCCAGGTGCGAGCACACGATGCATCTCGGACAGCGCGCGTTCCGGGTGGGGAAACATGAACAGTGCCAGCCCAGCCAGTACGCGATCAACGCTGGCGTCTGCCAGGCACAGGTGCTCGGCATCGGCTGCCGAGAAAAGGAGTTCGATGCCGCGGTCTGCGATGCGCAGGGCTGCCTCGGCCAGCATGCCCTCGGCGATGTCGGTGGCCAGCACCATGCCGCCAGGGTGGACCCGGTGGGCTGCGTCCGCAGCGAGCAGGCCGGGGCCACTGGCGAGATCGAGCACGCGTTGCCCTGGCGCAAGGGTGGCAACACCGAGCAGGGCGTGTGCGAGTTCCGCGCGCAGATGGGCGCCGTCCGCGTAGCGGGCGGCGATGCGATTGAAGCCGGCACGCTCCATGGCCTTGAAACGCCGGGTGTCAAAGCCGCTGCTCATGTCAGCTCCGCAAAGCGCAGGATCTCGTCCAGGTAGTCGGTCCAGCGCGAAAAGCCGTGGTCGCCGCCGGGCAGCACGGTCTGGCGTGCGCCGGCGTACTTGCTGACGGCATCGCGGTAATCGAGGACCTCGTCGCCGGTCTCCGCCAGAAGCCAGTAGCGTTCGGGGTGAGTGATGGCGGGGACGTCGATTGCGCGCAGCTCATCAATGTGGGCCTGAGTGAAGTCGAAATACTCGCCGGTGTACAGATTGTCCTGGCGTCCGATATAGGACTCGAGCGAGAGCGGGGCGATCACCGCCGGATTGACCACGACCGCTTTCAGTCCGTGCTGTTCGGCCAGCCAGGTGGCGTAATAGCCGCCAAGCGAGCTGCCGACAAGTGTCGGCGGGACGGCGCGCGAATCGCGCCGGGCCCTAGAAATCTGCGCTTCGATCAGCGCAATCGCCTCCCGCGCCGACACCGGCAGCTGTTCGCACCAGAAGGCATTGGCGAGGCCGCGTTCGGACATGTGGTGCTGCAGCGCCTGCGCCTTGATCGACGCAGGGGCAGAGCGGAAACCGTGCAGATAGATGATCATCGTGGCGGCATGACGTTTACGGAAGCTCAGTTTAGCCTGCCGTCGGGGGGGCGTTAAGTGGCCTGCGGATCAGGGCTCGCTCCAGGACACGAGATCGAGCTGCCAGGTGGCCAGCACGATCAGGCCGAAGACGATGCGATACCAGGCAAAGGCGACGAAGGTGTGATTGGAAATGAAGCGGATGAAGCTCTTCACCGCCCACATCGCCGCCACGAAAGAGGCGATGGAGCCGACCGCGAAGACCGGGATGTCTTCGAGTCGCAACAAGGCCCAGTTCTTGTACAGGTCATAGACCGTGGCCGCGAACATGGTGGGGATGGCGAGGAAGAACGAGAACTCGGCCGCCGTCTTGCGCGACAGGCCGAAGATCATTCCGCCCATGATGGTCGAGCCCGACCGCGACGTACCCGGAATCATGGCCAGCGCCTGGGCGAAACCGACCTTGAGCGCGTCGCCCCAGCTCATCGCATCCACGGTCTCGACGCGCGGGTGGTAGGCCCGCTTCTCGACGTAAAGAATGATGAAGCCGCCGACCACCAGTGCGGTGGCAACAGTCAGCGGGTTGAACAGGAGGCTCTTGATCGTGGAGTGGAACATCAGGCCAAGGACGGCAGCCGGCAGAAACGCGACAAACAGCATGCCGACGAAGCGCTGGGAGGCGGGCTCGGACCTGAGCCCGGATGCGACCTTGATCAGGCGCTCGCGGTAATCCCAGCATACGGCCAGGATGGCGGCGAACTGGATGACGATCTTGAAGACCTTGCTGGTGTCGTCGGTGTAGCCGAGCAGGTCGCCGATGATGATCAGATGCCCCGTCGAGGATACCGGCAGGAACTCGGTCAGACCCTCGATGATGCCGAGGATGGTCGCGGTGAAGAGGAGCTGGATATCCATGTGGGTTGAATTCAGTCGGACGGGATGGGAGCCTGATTATAAGGGTTGAGTGTTGCAGTGCGGCAAAACTTCAGTCCGTGTGGGTCGAGGTCTGTCGTTCAAGCTGGCTGAGCCAGCGTATCGCGTCGTCGCGCTTGTCTCCGCACATCTCGCGCTGGGGCTGAAGGCTGCCGCAAACGCGCGGTCTGTCAGGCGATCCGAACAGTCTGCAGCGGTTCGCGGCGTCGAGCTGGATGCAGCGCACGCCGGGCGGCTTGCCAAGCGGCATGCCGGGAATCGGGCTGGAGATTGACGGCGCGATGCAGCAGGCGGCACAGCCGGGGCGACAGTCCATGTCAGGTCGCAAGGCCCTGCGCGTCCCACCAGGCGATCACGCTGTCGAAGCTCGGTTCGAGCAGACAGCCGTCGCCACCGGTGAAGGCCTCCCATTCGGGCTGAAAGCGTTTGCCGACCGCTGTCAGCAAGGGTGTGCCGGCGAGCACTGCAAAGCCCATCTCGTCGCGCAGTCCATCACCATTTGCCTCTTGTGCGCCGAACTTGTTGATCATGACCAGCTGAGCACCCTGTTCCACCGCTGCGCGTATTGAAACCGAGGCATGAGCGAGCGCGGCGGGGTCGAGGCGACAGGCTTCGGAGCCGCTGCCGAGTTCTTGCGACAGCGAAAAGCGTTCGCCATTGCGCAAATCCTCGAGCTCCATTGCGCAGGGATCGTTGATGGCGGTGGCGATGTCGTGCTGGATGACACCTCCCAAGCGGATACCGCGCGTGGCGAGCGTTCTGGCGACGCGTACGAGCAAGGCTTCGATGTTGTCCTCGGGCGTGTACAGAATGGCGGCAATCGGCAGGGCAGCAGGCATGATCTTGGCGTCGGCGGAGGCAGAACCGCGATTGTCGCACTCGGCGGCGGGGGCGCACAGCATGGTTTGCATTCGTGCTCAGGCGGCGCCGCTTTCGGGTGCGTGAATGCCCCACTCGACGATTTGCCACTGTGCTGGGCTCAGGTGCCACAAGGCGAGGCCGTCCTGGCGGCCGACCAGGCCGAAACTGTCGTGGTCGCTGACCTCGGTGGGCCAGCGCCAGCAGCGTGTTGCGAGCGCAGTGATGTCGGCTGCGGGCTCGAGGGGACGGTCGATGTCGGCCAGCGACGGTGTGGTGGCCGACAGCACGTCGTGCCAGCTGGCCCAGTGATGCGCCTGCAGCGCAGTGCGCAGCCGGTCGGCCCAGCGCGGGTCTGCAGCGAGTACAGGTGTCTGCCCGAGGACATTGGCGAACAGCAGGCTGGCCCCGGGATACAGGCGGGCAAGCCATTGCGGTCCTTCACGGCCCGACAGGCAGTCGAGTTCGCCGTGCTCGATGCGCAGATCGGGAAAGCGTCGACGCAGAATCAGGCGGGCAAGCGGGTCTGGTTCCAGGATGGTGATGCGATCGAAGCGCTGGAGAAATGCCGCGTCGATCGTGTATCCGGCCGAGGGGCCGACGATGACGAGATGTGTGGTCGGTGCCTGCCACGTGCTCAGCCACCCTGCGACCTGAGTGATGAAGGGCGCCCACAGCGTGCGCCGGTAACGCAGCGCACGCAGGTGATAGCCGAGTCCACCCGAGTCGTCGAGCAGGTGAAATCGCAGCTTTGGGTGGGGATCGGCGTGTGCGTCAGGCATGGTCGGCGACGAAGGTGTCGCCCGAGTATAGCGAGGCGCGACAAAGCCGGTGCTGCCAGTCGGTCGCGGTGCTGGGATAATGCAGGCCATTCCGTTGCCGCGGATTGTTCCACGGCGCCAACGCATCAGACCGGACTGCACCGCGAGAGTGTGCGACTGCATCGCGCCTTGTCGTGCAGCATCAAGAGCATAAATGAACAGACACACCAGTTTGCCTGCCGCTGCGGGCACGGCCGCCTTCGACGATTGCCTCAGCATCGACCGCCCCCGGCTGCGACGGATGGCGCGCGACCTGCGGCGCGGAGACGATGAGCGCAAGAAGAAACTGAAGGATGCTTTCGAGGCCCTGCTGGCACGTTCACGTGCCGGGCTGTCGGCGCGCCAGGCGGCCCTGCCGAAGCCGGAATTTCCGCCCGAATTGCCAGTGTCGGCGCGGCGCGACGAGATTGCCGAGGCACTGACTGCGCATCAGGTCATCATCGTCTGTGGCGAAACGGGGTCGGGCAAGACCACCCAGCTGCCCAAGATCTGCATGACGCTGGGGCGTGGTGCGGCGGGGCTGATCGGTCATACCCAGCCGCGCCGGCTGGCGGCGCGGGCCACAGCCGCGCGCATTGCGCAGGAGCTCAACAGTCCGCTCGGGCAGGCGGTCGGCTACAAGATCCGCTTTACCGACAAGCTCACCGCTTCCAGCCACATCAAGCTGATGACAGACGGCATTCTGCTGGCGGAAACCCAGACTGACCCGCTGCTCGCCGCCTACGACACCCTGATCATCGACGAGGCGCACGAACGCAGCCTGAACATCGATTTCCTGCTCGGCTATCTGCGCACCCTGTTGCCCAAACGGCCCGATCTCAAAGTGATCGTGACCTCGGCCACGCTCGACGCGGATCGTTTCGCGCGGCACTTTGCCGACGCCACAGGCAAAGCCGCGCCGGTGATCGAGGTGTCCGGCCGGCTGTATCCGATCACCATGCACTACCGGCCGGTGGAGGAAGAGGAGGCGGCGCCGGCGCCGGCGCCGCGCAAGGGTGAGCGCACGCCGCCGCGCAGGAACAAGGGACGTGACCTGCTCGACGCCATCGTCGATGCGGTCGACGAGGCGCAGCGCAGCGGGCCGGGCGACGTGCTGGTGTTTCTGCCTGGCGAGCGCGAGATCCGCGAGGCTGCCGAGGCGCTGCGCAAGGCGCAGCATCTGCCCGGCACCGAAATCCTGTCCCTGTTCGCGCGCCAGTCGGCACAGGACCAGGCCAGAGTGTTTTCTGCATCGAAAGGGCGCCGCGTGGTGCTGTCGACCAACGTCGCCGAGACCTCGCTGACCGTCCCTGGCATCCGCTATGTAGTCGATACCGGCCTGGCGCGGGTCAAGCGCTACTCGCCGCGCAACAAGGTCGAGCAGTTGCAGATCGAGAAGATTGCCCAGTCGGCGGCGCAGCAGCGTGCAGGGCGTTGTGGCCGGGTGATGGACGGCATCTGTTTCCGCCTCTACGCCGAGGACGACTTCACCAAGCGTCAGGCGCATACCGACCCTGAGATCCTGCGCTCCTCACTGGCGGGCGTGATCCTGCGCATGAAGTCCTTGAAGCTGGGAGCGGTGGAGGATTTCCCCTTTATCGACGCACCCGGCTCGCGCCTCATCGGCGATGGCTATGCGCTGCTCGCCGAGCTCGGCGCGGTGACCGATGACGACGAACGCAGGCTCACTCCGAGCGGGGTCGAGCTGGCGAAGCTGCCGCTCGATCCGCGCATCGGGCGCATGATCCTGGCGGCGCGTGACCGCGGCTGTCTGGCCGAACTGCTGGTGATTGCCGCCGCGTTGTCGGTGCAGGATCCGCGCGAGCGGCCGCAGGACGGGCCGGGCGGTGCGGATCAGGCGCATGCGAAATTTCGTGGCGGCGAGCAGGACCAGCGCTCGGAGTTCCTCTGGTATCTGCACCTGTGGAAGGCCTGGGACGAGGTCCAGCGCCATGAATCGACCGGTAAGCAGAAGGCGTGGTGCAAGCAGCACTTCCTGTCGTGGATGCGGATGCGTGAGTGGCGCGACGTGTTCAGTCAGTTGCACGCCCTGTGTGTCGAACATGGCTGGAAGGAGAACCAGCTGCAGGCCAACTACGAGACCATTCACAAGGCACTGCTCGCGGGCCTGCTGGGCAACATCGGTTGCAAGGTTGAGGATGCGTCAGGCCCCCAGGCCGGCAGTTATCTCGGCGCGCGTGGCATCAAGTTCTGGCCACATCCGGGCTCAGCGCTGGCGAGGAAGGCCGGCAAGTGGATCATGTGCGCCGAACAGGTAGAGACCTCGCGCCTGTTCGGGCGTTGCATTGCTCGCATCGAACCTGAGTGGGTGGAAGAAGTCGGTGCGCACCTGCTGCGGACGCAGATGTTCGAGCCGCACTGGTCGAAAACCTCGGGTGCGGTCCGCGCCTGGGAGCGCGGCACGCTGTACGGTCTGGTGCTCTACCCGCGGCGTGGCGTGAGCTACCGCGATACCGATCCCGCGCTGTGTCGCGAGCTGTTCATTCGCGAGGGGCTGGTGGCGGGCGAAATCGCCGACGGCGTTGCCCGCAATATGGGTTTTCTGTCGCACAACCAGCGCCTGGTGGCCGAGATCGAGCGTCTTGAACACAAGTCGCGGCGTCCGGATGTGCTGGTCGACGAGACCCTGATCGAGGCCTTCTACGACAGCGTGATTCCGGCTGAGGTCGACGACCTTGCCGATTTCGAACTCTGGCGCAAGGCTGCGGAAAAGGCCGAGCCGAAGCTGCTTTACCTGTCGCGCGACCAGCTCATGCGGCACGAGGCAGAGGGCATCACCACCGAGCGTTTTCCGACCAGATTCGAGGTCCTGGGACAGAAGCTCACCTTGAGCTACCTGCATCAGCCCGGTGATGCGGACGATGGGGTGACGTTGACTGTGCCGCTGGCGATGCTCAACCAGATCCCTGCCAGCCGCTGTGAATGGCTGGTGCCCGGCCTGCTCGAGGAAAAAATTACCGCGCTGCTCAAAACCGTGCCGCAAAAGCATCGCCACCGCTTGCAACCGATAAATGAGAGTGCGGCCGCGTTCATGGCCGACTTCGATGCCGGGGCCTTCGATACTGACGAGCCGTTGCTCCGCATGCTGCAGCGCTTCGTCGAGGATCGGGTGCAGCTCAAGCTGCCGCTCGAGAGTTTTCGTCTCGAGAACCTGAAGCCGCACTGCTTCATGAACCTGAGGGTGATTGACGAGCATGGGCGGGTGATGGGGCAGTCGCGCAATGTGTCCGAGTTGCGGGCACGTTTCCGCGATCAGGTGGCGGCGCGCTTCAAGGCCGCGAAGATCGACGGCGCGCTTGTGGGTGCGCTTGAAGCGGCTGGCGCCGTGGCGCCAGCCGCGGCAGACAGCGGAGGCGGAAGGGCGCGTCGGGCACTGGGCGGCGCGTCTGCGCAAGCGTCCGGTTCGCGCCCGCAATCCAGCGCTGGAAAGGACGAGGATGCGAGCGTGGAGGGCGCTGGCTCGACCCTGAACGGGATGACATCATGGAGTTTCGGTGCCTTGCCCGAGTTGCTCGAACTCAGGGTTGCGGGGCGGGACGTAATCGGTTTTCCGGCCCTGCATGATGATGGCGACAGTGTGTCCTTGCGCCCCTACGACACACCGGAAGAGGCCGCGCGGGTGCATCGGGCCGGACTGACCCGGCTGTTCGCACTCACGCTCAAGGATCAGGTACGTGCCATCGAACGTCTGTCGGGCTTGCGCGAGCTGGCGCTGCAGTACATGAACTTCGGCACCGAGGCCGAGCTGAAGGCGCGTCTGGTCGAGGCGACCCTGACGCGTTGTTGTCTGCTGGATCCTTTGCCTGCGGACGAGGCCGCATTCTCGCTGCGCTGCACGGAAGCCAAGTCAAGGGTGACGCTGGTGGCGCAAGAGTTCATGCGACTTGCCGGGCAGTTGCTGACGGAAAACGCTGCCTTGCAGAAACGTCTGCTTGGCATGAAGGCGTTTCCGGAGGTGGTGGCGGACCTGCAGTCACAGATTTCGAGCCTGTTGCCGAAGAACTTCCTGGTGACTTACCCATGGGAGCACCTCGCGCAGTTCCCGCGCTATCTGAAGGCCGCCTCGATCCGCCTCGATAAACTCCGTAACAATCCTGCGCGGGATGCGCAGTTGATGAACGACTGGAAAACGCTCGCCCAGACTTGGGAGCGCGAGCTGATCACGAAGCGCCGCGCGGGTGTGACCGACCCGCAGCTGGAGTCGTTTCGCTGGATGCTGGAGGAGTTGCGCGTCGGCCTTTTCGCGCAGGAGCTGAAAACACCGATGCCGGTGTCAGTGAAGCGTCTGCAGAAAATATGGGCGAGCCGACCGCGCTGACGCGCCCCCGGCCCGCTGCTGCTTGTTACCTGAAGGGGATCACGATAGGCGGAATACTCAGCCCGATCACGACCGCCGGATCCCGGCTGTAACTGCGCACGGGCGGCGCGTAGTAGTACTCGCGTACTTCGCGTTCGCGGTAATAGCGCGGCGCTTCCCGAACGACTACACGCTCACGGATGACGGTCCGCCTGTCGGCATGATCGTGGCGGTGGCTGCGCTGATAGTGTCTGTACTCCCTGCGCTCGCTTTTGGACCAGCCGCGGTCGTCGTCGTGGGCATTGGCAGCGCCGCCTGCCGCCATCAGTCCGGCACACAACAGAGTGGCAAGCAGGGCTTTGGGTGTCAATTTCATGGTCTTGCCTCAGTTTTATCGTCGTCGTTTCAGGGCCTAAGCCTGATGCGGCAATAGTAGGTGAGGCCGCTTCGGGACGTGCGTTGAGAGTGTAAGCAGGCTTGACGGGCGTGGGCGCGGACGCTTGACATTTTGCATCGGCCGCCTATGTTTTTTCTGCAGTTCTTGTTACTATTCCGCGCTTCACCTTGCTCCACCGGTTTCGCATGCCGGGGGGCTGACTTTCATTAACCGCAAGGAGTTTGCATGCGACACTACGAAATCGTATTCATCGTCCATCCGGACCAGTCCGAACAGGTCCCGGCGATGATCGATCGTTACAAGACGATCGTCACCGCCCGCACTGGCCAGATCCATCGCCTCGAAGACTGGGGCCGCCGTCAGCTGGCCTACCCGATCCAGAAGGTTCACAAGGCTCACTACGTACTCATGAGCATCGAGTGCGACGGTGAAGCGCTTGCCGAACTCGAACACGCCTTCAAGTTCAACGATGCCGTGCTTCGTCACCTGACCATCAAGACGAAGAAGGCTGTCACCACGCCGTCGCCGATGATGAAGGAAGAGAAGTCCCGCTCGCTGACCGCTCCGGCTGCGACCGAAGAAGCCAAGCCTGCTGAAGCCAAGCCGGCCGAAGCCTCCGAGTCCGCTTCGGCCTGAGGTGGCTGAGGCGGGGCTGAACGAGCTGCGCCTGACGGCGCGCATCGCCGAACTCCTCCCCCTGCGGCGAACGCCAGCGGGTGTACAGGTAGCGGGATGTGTGCTGACACATGAATCGAGGCAGCGCGAGTCCGGACTGGATCGCGACGTTTCGGTGGAATTGCAGGCAGTTGCCGTTGGTGATCTCGCCAGTGTTCTGGCGAACGCCGGCCCCGGAGTGAACGTGACAGTAACGGGCTTTCTGGCCGCGAAAAGTCTTCGCAGCCGCGCACCGGTGCTGCATCTGAACAAGATCGAATTTGTAGAAGGAAACTGAAATGGCTTTCAAGCCCAAGTCCAAGTTCAAGAAGAAGGACGATCGCGGTAATCGTGGTCTGTTCAAGCGTCGCAAGTTCTGCCGCTTCACCGCAGAGAAGATCGAAGAAGTCGACTACAAGGATGTGGACATCCTTAAGGACTTCGTTACCGAAAACGCCAAGATCATGCCGGCGCGTATTACCGGCACCAAGGCTGGTTACCAGCGTCAGCTGTCGGTTGCCGTGAAGCGCGCCCGCTTCCTGGCCCTGATGCCTTACACCGACCTGCACCAGTAAGAGAGGACAGAGACATGCAAATCATTCTTCTCGACAAAGTGGGCAAGCTCGGCGGTCTGGGCGATGTGGTCAAGGTCAAGGATGGCTACGCACGCAACTACCTGATCCCCCAGGGTCTGGCCAAGCGTGCTACGGCTAATAACATGGCCGAGTTCGAAGCGCGTCGCGCTGAACTTGAGCTTCTGCAAGCTGACAAGCTGGCTGCTGCTCAGGCGCTCGGTGCCAAGCTTGATGGTCTGATGGTTCAGATTACCCGCAAGGCAGGTATGGACGGCCGTCTGTTCGGCTCCGTCAGCAACATCGACGTGGCTGAAGCAGTGGCAGCGCAGGGCTTCGAAATCGATCGTTCCGCGATCCGCATGCCCCAGGGGCACCTGAAGCAGATCGGTGATACGCAACTCGACGTTGCCCTTCACGCTGACGTGACGGTCGCAATTACCGTTTCGGTGCTGGGCGAGCATTAATCGCAGCAGTTTGCGAACCCAAAGGGGCTGCCTAGGCAGCCCCTTTGTTTTTAGAATGCCCCTTTTACGCTAACCGACTTCGGTCAGGCTCCCCATGGCGACTTCCCGCAGGTTTCCCGACGACGCGCTGGATCCACAGATGGCGTCCATCAAGTTACCACCCCATTCGCTCGAGGCGGAGCAATCGCTCATCGGCGGTATCCTGCTCGACAACTCGTCCTGGGAGCGCGTGGCAGATCTGGTTACCGAGGCCGACTTCTACCGTGACGATCATCGCCGTATCTATCGACACATCTCGAAGCTGATCGACTTCGGCAAACCCGCTGATGTGGTGACCGTGTTCGAGTCGCTCGAAAAGAACGGCGAGGCCGAGCAGTCCGGCGGATTGTCCTATCTGGCCGAGATTGCGAATAACACGCCTTCGGCGGCAAACATCCGGCGTTACGCGGAGATCGTTCGTGAGCGTGCCATCCTGCGAAAGCTGGTGGCCGTAGGTGACAACATTGCCGCCAGTGCGCTCAGTCCCTCGGGCAAGGACGCCAAGATGCTGCTGGACGAGGCCGAGGCGCGGGTATTTGAAATCGCAGAGGCTGGTGCCCGCAATACCACTGGCTTTCAGATCATTCAGCCGATTCTGAAGCAGGTCGTGGACCGTGTGCAGGAGCTCTACGACCGCGACAGTGCGTCCGAAGTGACCGGTGTGCCCTCCGGCTTTGCAGATCTTGATGCCAAGACTTCGGGTTTGCAGCCTTCGGACATGCTCATCGTTGCCGGACGGCCGGCAATGGGCAAGACCACTTTCGCGCTGAACGTTGCCGAACACGTGGCCGTCGAACAACGTCTGCCCGTTGCCATCTTCTCGATGGAAATGCCGGGCACCCAGCTGGCCACCCGTTTCATTGCGTCTGTCGGCCGCATCGACATGCAGAAGATCCGCAGCGGCCGGTTGACCGACGACGATTGGCAGCGCCTTACCGTGGCGATGGGCAAGCTCTATGACGCGCCCCTCTATATCGACGAGACGCCCGGTCTCAACCCGATCGATCTGCGGGCAAGGGCCAGGCGCCTGGCGCGGCAGTGCGGCCGCCTGGGCTTGATCGTGATCGACTACCTGCAGTTGATGAGCGGTACGCGCGACAGTGACAACCGCGCCTCCGAACTCTCCGAGATTTCGCGCTCGGTAAAGTCGCTGGCGAAAGAGCTGCATGTGCCGATCATTGCGCTTTCGCAGCTCAACCGAAGTCTGGAGCAGCGGCCCAACAAACGCCCGGTGATGTCTGACCTGCGAGAATCGGGGGCCATCGAGCAGGATGCAGACATCATCATGTTTATTTATCGAGATGAGGTCTATAACCCTGATTCTCCAGACAAAGGTACAGCCGAGCTGATTATTGGCAAACACCGAAATGGTCCGACCGGAACCGTGCGAATGACCTTCTTTGGCGAATACACGCGGTTCGAGAATTTCGCGGGCGGTGGCGGATTCTCGCCTCCAGACGAATAATTTCTGTCTTTCGGCGGTTTATTTTCACTTTCCCCTTGTATTAGTTTTTGGGTTGTCTATAATGCGCACCTCTTCACCGCGAAACGCAGTTGGCGAAACGGGGTGGAGGCAAGAAAGCGGTTGTTTTTGCAGAAGTT
>JALNWS010000074.1 GCA_023230755.1 Azoarcus sp. | reverse complement strand
TGAGCTTCCGAAAGCGTTTTCGGAAAGCGCTCTGCGGGCAGGGGTGAATCCAGCTGCAGTGTGGGGTCTTCGCTGATTCGGCCTTGTGTCAGCAAGTGCCGGTAATAGCGCCGCCAGGCCGATAGCAGTCGGCGCTGACTGGTGGCCTTGGCGCGCAGGCTGAACTCGGCCAGATAGGCGCTCAGCTCGGCTGGCGGTGCCGACTGAAGGGGAATTTCGCGGGCGGCGAGCCATTTTCCGAACAATGCGAGATCGCTGCGGTAGCCCGCCAGTGTGTTGCGCGCCAATCCGTGTTCCAGCCACAGCGTGTCGACGAAGGCATCAAGCTCATTGCGCAGGGCCTCTGGCAGGGGCGACGCAGGTGTGCGGTTCATGGCATTTCGTTGTTCAGCAGCCAGCGCTTGGCGGCAATCAGATAGCCGTCGCGGGCATTGGCAAAGCCACCGATACCGTTTGCAGCCACGACACGGTGGCAGGGGACTGCCAGCGGAAACGGATTGGCTCCACAGGCCTGTCCAACGGCACGCGGCGCGCTTTCGAGCAGGCGGGCGATTTCACCGTAAGTGCGTATCTCGCCTGGCGGGATGGACAGCAGCGCATCCCGCACCCGGCGCTGAAAGGCCGTGCCGCGCGCTGCCAAGGGGAGCGTCAGCGCGTGTTGTGGTGATGCGATCCAGTTACGGATCTGCTCGGCGACTGCGGCCGCGAACGGTGAACAGGGTGCTTGCTCGGGTGTGTCCTGCGGCAGAAACACCATTTCGCTGACGGTATCGCCGGCGACACGAATGCCAAACCTGCCAAACGGCAAGTTCAGAACTGCATCGAAATCCTGCGGTGAGGTTTGCCGAGTAGGCATCGCGTTACCTGAGTGCTGGCGCTGTCCCCGAAGTGCCTTCCATGTACGGTTGACTGCAGGGCTGAATGTGGGACGCCCGTACGAAGACGGGCGTCCCAATGCTATCCGTTCGACCAGGCACGCGATAGTGCTTTGCGGCGTGATCAGCGGCGGATTTCTCCATTGCCGAAAACGATCCACTTCTGGCTGGTCAGGCCTTCTAGCCCGACCGGGCCGCGGGCGTGAAGCTTGTCGGTCGAAATTCCGATTTCCGCGCCGAGGCCGTATTCGAAACCGTCTGCGAAACGGGTCGAGGCATTCACCATGACGGAGGCCGAATCCACCTCGCGCAGAAAGCGCATGGCGTTCGTGTAATTCTCCGTCAGGATCGACTCGGTGTGGCCCGAACTGTAGGTGTTGATGTGTGCGATGGCCTCATCCACACCGGACACGATCTTCACCGCAATGATCGGTCCGAGGTATTCCTCGCTCCAGTCCTGTTCCGTGGCGGCAACGAGCTTGTTGGCGGCGATGCCGGCTTCCGTCAGTAGCGCGAGTGATTCGGGACAGGCGCGCATCTCGACGCCCTTGCTGGCGAGCATGGTGCCGATCGCGGGCAGGCAGAGGTCGGCAATGGTGCGCGACACCAGCAGCGATTCCGTGGTGTTGCAGGTACCGTAGCGCTGGGTCTTTGAATTCTCGACGATGGGTACGATACGTGCGGGATCGGCTTCATCATCGACGTAGACGTGGCAGTTGCCGTCGAGGTGCTTGATGACCGGGACTTTGGATTCGCGCGAGATGCGCTCGATCAGGCCCTTGCCGCCACGCGGCACGATGACGTCCACGAATTCGGGCATGGTGATGAGGGCGCCAACTGCAGCCCGGTCGGTAGTGTCGACGATCTGGACTGCGTGTTCCGGCAAGCCGGCGACGGCAAGTCCGTTGCGCACGCATTCGGCAATCGCCTGGTTGCAGTGCAGGGCCTCGCTGCCGCCGCGCAGGATGGCCGCATTGCCTGACTTGAGACACAGCGCAGCAGCGTCTGCCGTCACATTGGGCCGGGCTTCGTAGATGATGCCGATGACGCCGAGCGGCACCCGCATCTTGCCCACCTGAATGCCTGAGGGGCGGCGCTTGACGTCAGTGATTTCGCCGACCGGGTCGGGCAGTGCCGCGACCTGTTCGAGGCCGACTGCGATGGCCTCGACACCTTTTTCGGTGAGCGTCAGGCGGTCGATCATGGAGGCCTCGAGACCGGCGCTACGCGCAGCGTCGAGGTCCTTCGTGTTGGCCGCCAATAAGGTGACGGCGTGTGCGCGGATGTCGGCTGCCATGGCCAGCAGGGCGGTGTTCTTGGCCTCGGACGAAGCCGCAGCCAGCAGCCGGGATGCGGCACGGGCCTGTCGGCCGAGGGTTTGCATGTAGTTCTGGATGTCCATCTGTATCTTCGTAGCGCTAGAGCCAAACGGGAATTAAAGCACTGAATGCGCTTCGTGTGGTTTGCTTGTGCAATCCGGTCGGTACGCTTACCGGCGGGTGAGCCGAAGTGCCAGTTGCAGGAACTCGTCCCAGACATCGCCGGCGACCAGCCCCTTGATCATGCGGTCGATGCGCGCAGCGTGCATCAGTGCGGCACGCAGCCTGGACTGGCTCAGGCGCTCCAGCGCCCGACTCAGGGCCTGTTGACGCTTGTTGTCGAAGATGCGTTCGCTCTTGAACAGCGCGGCAAGCGCTTGCCCTGCATCGCGTCCGGTGCGCAGGCTGGCGAGACTGCGGGTTTCGCTGGCGAGCGCCCACAGAATCAGCGGTGGCGCGGCGCCTTCTCCCTTGAGTCCTTCGAGGAGTCGCGCGCAACGTGCCGGGTCGCCTTCGAGCACTGCCTGGCGCAGCTTGTCGATGTCATAGCGGGCAACGTTGAGAACGGCATCCTGAATCTGCTCCAGGCTGAGCTCGCCTTCCGGATGCAGCAGACCGAGTTTGCGAATCTCCTGATGGGCCGCAAGCAGGTTGCCTTCGACGTGATCCGCAATGAAGCCGAGTGCTTCGGGGGCGGCAGACTGCTTCTGGGTGGCGAGGCGCTGGGCGATCCACGCGGGAAGGCGTTCGCGCTCGGGCGCATTGAGCTCGATGATGATGCCGTGCTCACCAAGCGCCTTGAACCAGGCCGTCTTGCGCGTCTGCCAGTCGAGTTCGGGGAGGGTGATCAGGGTAAGCACGCCCGAGGGCAGGTGGGCGACGTATCGCTGCAGTGCGTCGCCGCCCTCGCGGCCGGGCTTGCCCGTGGGAATGCGCAGGTCGACCAGCTTCTCACCGCCGAACAGCGACATGTTGCCGGCCGCCATGGTCAGGCTTTCCCAGCGGAACCCCTGACCCACCACCAGGGTTTCGCGCTCGGAGAAGCCTTGGCGCCTCGCACTTGCCCGGATCGCGTCGGCGGCCTCGAGCACCAGCAGGGGCTCGTTGCCGAAAAGCACCCACAGGGGTGCCAGTGGCTTTTCGAGCTGGTGTGCGAGCTGGTCGGGCCTGAGGTTCACTGGGTGCGGTGGTAGGCCGCCAGGCGGCGCATGATCTGCTGCACGAGGTCGGCCTGCATGTCGCGATAGAGCAGCGCTTCTTCCTGCTCCTTGCCGAGCACCTCTTCATCGTCGAAAGTGTACTCGCGCTGGCCGGTGATGTTCGTTGGCGGAATCAGCTCGACGTTCTTGTTGTCGACAAGGCGGAAACGGATGCGCTGGGTGAGCTGGTACTCGCGCACCGTACCGGAACTCGTGAGGCTGAGGATTTCCCGGCCACGCTCGTTTGCGAGAATCTGCAGCTTAGCCTCCGCCTTGCCTGCATCTTCGGTCACCGTCGTGGTACCGCTGTTTTCCACCTTGCGGCGAATTGACTGGCCAAGGTCGGAAAATTCGCTGACGCTGACATGCAGGGTGGAGAAGGCAAGGGGTTGAGGTCCGCGCAGACGGAAGCCACAGCCGGCAAGCATGGCAGAGGCTGCGAGTGCCGCGCCTGCTTTGAGCAGGCCGCGACGGGCAGAATTGGAGTGCATGAGTGCGTCCTCAGACCACGATGTTGATCAGACGGCCGGGGACCACCACCACTTTCTTCGGTGGCTTCCCTTCCATGAACTTTTGCGCCGCTTCCGACGCCAGCCCAAGCGCTTCGATTTCGCTCTTGCTGGCTTCTGCGGCAACCTTGATGCTGCCACGCAGCTTGCCGTTGACCTGCACCATCAGCTCGATCTCATCCTGCTTGAGTGCAGCCTCTAGCGGTTCGGGCCAGCTGGCGGCGAGGATGTCGTCACCGTAGCCGCATTCCTGCCACAGTGCGTGTGCGATATGCGGGGTAATTGGCGACAGCAGGCGCAGCAGGATGGAGAACCCCTCTTCGGTCAGCTCGGCGTGGGCCGCGGCGTTGTCGCGCGGTGCCTTTTCGAGCGCGTTGAGGATCTTCATCGCGGCCGATACCACGGTGTTGAACTGGTGCTTGCCAAAATCGTAGTTGGCCTGCTTCAGATGAGTGTGGATCTCGCGGCGAACATCGGCCAGTGCTGGCGGCAGCTTTCCCGCCGCCAGCTGACGCTGGGCCGGCAGCGCCGCGCGCATTTCGCTGCTGAAGAGGTGACCGAGGTTCCATACCCTGCGCAGGAAGCGCGATGCGCCCTCGACGCCGGAGTCGGACCATTCGAGCTGCTGATCGGGCGGCGCGGCGAACATGGTGAACAGGCGCGCGGTATCGGCGCCGTACTGATCCACCAGCGCCTGCGGGTCTACGCCGTTGTTCTTCGACTTGGCCATCTTCTCGATGCCGCCGATCACCACCGGCAGGCCGTCGCTGGTGAGCTTGGCAGCCACGATGCGGCCGCGCTCGTCGCGTTCGACGGTGACGTCGGCCGGGTTGATCCACTGCTTCCTGCCACCGTCAAGGTCGCGGTAATAGGTTTCTGCAACCACCATGCCCTGGGTGAGCAGGTTGGCGAAGGGCTCGGACACATTGACCAGGCCGCAGTCGCGCATGGCGCGGGTAAAAAAGCGCGAATACAGCAGGTGCAGGATGGCGTGCTCGATGCCGCCGATGTACTGGTCCACCGGGGCCCAGTAATTGACGCGCTCATCGACCATCGCGGTGTTGCTGTCGGCGCAGGCGTAGCGCAGGAAATACCAGGACGACTCGACGAAGGTGTCCATGGTGTCGGTTTCGCGCTTGGCTGGCTTGCCGCACGTGGGGCAGCTGCAGTCGTAGAACGAGGCCATCTTGGCCAGTGGCGAGCCGCGGCCGGTCACTTCGACGTTCTCGGGCAGGACCACCGGCAGCTGCTCGTCAGGCACCGGCACATCGCCGCAGTCGTCGCAGTGGACCATCGGGATCGGGCAACCCCAGTAGCGCTGGCGTGAAATGCCCCAGTCGCGCAGGCGAAACTGCACGCGCTTGTTCCCCAGTCCCTTGGCTTCAAGGTCGGTGGCAATGGCATCGACCGCATCCTGGAAGTGCAGCCCGTCGTACTTGCCGGAGTTGATCAGGCGTCCTGGTTCGGCATAGGCGTCGATCCACGGCGCAACCGTCTGCTCGTAGGCGTCGCGGGTGGAGCGCACGACCATCGTGATCGGCAGCTTGTAGCGGGTGGCAAAGGCAAAATCGCGTTCGTCGTGGGCGGGAACCGCCATCACCGCGCCTTCACCGTAGCCCATCAGCACGTAGTTGGCGACCCACACCGGCAGGTATTCGCCGGTGATCGGGTGCACCACGCGCAGGCCGGTGGGCATGCCCTTCTTTTCCATCGTCGCGAGGTCAGCCTCGGCGACACCGCCGCGCTTGCACTCATCGATGAAGGTCGCCAGCTCGGGATTGCCTGCTGCAGCCTGGGTGGCGAGCGGATGTTCGGCAGCAACGGCGACGTAGGTTGCGCCCATCAGCGTGTCGGCGCGGGTGGTGAACACCTTGAGCACGCCGGACTGACCGATGGTCGACAGGTCGTAGGGGAAGTGGACTTCGACGCCTTCCGAGCGGCCGATCCAGTTTTTCTGCATCAGCTTGACCTGTTCCGGCCATCCGGACAGGCCATCGAGTGCTTCAAGCAGTTCGTCGGCGTAGGCGGTGATCTTCATGTAGTACATGGGGATCTCGCGCTTCTCCACCAGCGCGCCCGAGCGCCAGCCGCGGCCGTCGATGACCTGTTCGTTGGCGAGCACGGTGTCGTCAACCGGGTCCCAGTTCACCGTGCCGAGGCGCTTGTAGATCAGCCCCTTCTCGTACAGGCGGGTGAACAGCCACTGCTCCCAGCGGTAGTACTCCGGTGTGCAGGTCGCGATTTCACGCGACCAGTCGATGGCGAAGCCCAGGCGCTTGAGCTGGGTCTTCATGTAATCGATGTTGGCGTAGGTCCATTTGGCGGGCGGCACGTTGTTCTGGATGGCCGCGTTCTCGGCGGGCATGCCGAAGGCGTCCCAGCCCATGGGCTGCAGCACGTTGTAGCCGCGCATGCGGTGGAAGCGCGCCAGTACGTCGCCAATGGTGTAGTTGCGCACGTGTCCCATGTGCAGCTTGCCCGAAGGGTACGGGAACATCGACAGGCAATAGTACTTGGGACGGCTGGTGTCTTCGGATACACGGAACGCCGAGGTGGCGTCCCAGTGTTGCTGGGCGGCCGTTTCGACGGCGGCGGGCTGGTATTTGTCCTGCATGGGCGGGGTGCGTGCGCTCAAAGCGTTGAAAACGCGAAAGTATATCGCGAAGCCCGGTAGTGGCGCTCGGGCAGTCGGGGCTGAATGCCGATTCCTTTGCCGGTTTGACTGGGAAAAGGCCCGGTTTTGGGGCGCTTCAGCAAAAAAATGGCACCCGGCGGAGGGGCCGGATGCCAAATCTCCGATGAAGGAGAGGGAGGGAGGAGGTGGGCGCTGCGCCCTGAAGGGGCCGCGCCTGAATTCGAGCCGGTCAGGCCGCTTTTCGCGGATCGATGCCAGTCTGGCGGTGCCAGTTGGCGGACATGATCCTGAACATGTCTTCCATCGCAATCAGGGGCATGTTCCACATGCGCTGCTGACTGCGAAGAATCGGCGTAACACTCGGCGTGCACAGGGTTTCCTTCTCGGCGTCGAGCAGGCGGAGAAAAATGTCGATGGATGCACCCCAGTATTCCGAGTTGCCGACCCAGCCGGTCTCGGCTGTGGCTTCGCGGACTGCCTTGCGCCAAAGAGCATTGGCACGTTCGAGCGGAACGCCGGCCTTGCGGGCGTACCAGGGAAGTAATTTGGGTGCTTTCATCTGTGTTCTCCGTGTGGCCGGGGTAGGCCTGCGTGCGCTTTCGGGGCCTTGTGGGCCTGTGCTTTGCGCTCCGTATGTTGTGCTGCGGTAAATATTGATGGCTTCTTATCAACCATTCTATAGGCTGTCTGGCAAGGAAACTGTGACAAAGTTCATTAAATTGTTGCTGTGCACAATCCAAGGCTATCGCAGTCAAAATTCGGAATCAAGCGCTTGTGTCGAAATTGCAACACTAGTCCATTGGTAATAGTGGACAACGGGCGACTGTGCAGGGACAGCGCTAGCTGGCTGTGCGACGTCAGCGGTTAGAATGACGGCAGTAAAGGAAAACTCATGTCCCAACTGCTTGCCAATCTGAATCCCGAACAACTTCAGGCCGTCACGTTGCCGCCGCAACATGCCCTTATCCTCGCTGGTGCGGGATCTGGAAAAACCCGTGTGTTGACCACCCGCATCGCCTGGCTGATCCAGTCCGGCCAGGTGGACCCGTCAGGCATTCTCGCCGTCACCTTTACCAACAAGGCGGCAAAGGAGATGCTTGCGCGCCTTGGTGCAATGCTGCCTGTCAGCCCCCGTGGCATGTGGGTAGGCACTTTTCACGGTCTGTGCAACCGCTTGCTGCGTGCCCATCACCGTGATGCCGGCCTGCCGCAGTTGTTCCAGATTCTCGATTCCGCTGACCAGCTGGCCGCGATCAAGCGTTTGCTGAAGACGCTGAATGTCGATGACGAAAAATTTCCGCCGCGTGAGCTACAGCACTTCATCAATGGCCAGAAAGAGGCGGGAAACCGGCCCCATGCAGTCGAAGCATGGGACGATTTTACAAAGCAGCGTGTTCAGCTCTATCAGGAGTATGAAGCACAGTGCCAGCGCGAATCTGTTGTGGATTTCGCGGAGTTGTTGCTGCGCACCTACGAGTTGCTCGAGCGCAACGAGCCGATTCGACGCCATTATCAGCGGCGTTTCCGGCACATTCTTGTCGATGAGTTTCAGGACACCAACCGGCTGCAGTACCGTTGGCTGAAGCTGCTCGCTGCAGATGGTGCCGAGGGGGGCGCTGCCTTGCTGTGTGTGGGGGATGACGACCAGAGCATCTATCGTTTTCGCGGTGCGGAAGTCGGCAACATGCGCGATTTCGAGCGTGAGTTCCATGTCGAGAACGTCATCCGGCTTGAGCAGAATTACCGTTCGCACAGCAACATCCTCGATGCGGCGAATGCGATCATCCGCTTCAATACACACCGCCTGGGCAAGAACCTGTGGACCGACCAGGGGGCGGGTGAGCCGATTCGCATATTCGAGGCCTATGCCGATACCGATGAAGCGCGCTGGATCGTGGAGGAGATACAGGGTTTGGTGCGCGACGGGCGCTCCCGGTCCGAAATTGCGCTGCTGTATCGCTCAAACGCGCAGTCGCGGGTGCTTGAGCATCGCCTGTTCTCTGCGGGTATTCCGTATCGGGTCTATGGCGGCCTGCGTTTTTTCGAACGCCAGGAAATCAAGCATGCGCTGGCCTATCTGCGGCTGATCGCCAATCCGGACGATGACACCGCGTTCGCGCGGGTGGTTAATTTTCCGACTCGAGGGATCGGTGCGCGTTCGATCGAGGTGCTGCAGGACGCGGCGCGCACCTATAACACCAGTCTTTACGCTACGGTGCCGCACCTGACGGGCAAGGCGGGGACCGCGCTGGGTCAGTTCTTGCGGATGATTGAGGATCTGCGGCGAGATACCGGTCCGCTGACGCTTCCCGAGATCATCGATCACGTGCTGGACCGTTCCGGCCTTCGAGATCACTACAAAAGCGAGAAAGAGGGCAGCGAGCGCCTGGAGAACCTCGACGAACTGTTGAATGCGGCAGCCAACTTTGTCGCGGAGCAGCAGGCGGGTGTGCCCGGTGACGAGTCTGCGGACGCTGGTGAGCACCGTCAGCTTGCGGACTTTCTTGCCCATGCGTCACTCGAGGCGGGCGACCATCAGGCGGGTCAGGGCGCGGACGCGGTGCAGTTGATGACCGTGCATTCTTCCAAGGGGCTGGAGTTCGACGTGGTTTTCCTGTCGGGGCTGGAAGAAGGCCTGTTCCCGCACGAAAACAGCATCCTGGAAGCGGAGGGGCTCGAAGAGGAGCGGCGATTGATGTACGTGGCGGTGACGCGTGCCCGGGAGCGTCTGTACCTGTCATTTGCGCAGAGCCGGATGCTTCATGGCCAGACCCGCTACAACCTGCGCTCGCGCTTTCTTGAGGAGATTCCGGTCGGGCTCACGAAGTGGCTCAGCCCGCCGAGCCCGCGTGCGGCGCTTGGCGGTGCGACCGGTGGCGCTGGTGGCGCCTACTTTACGTCGTCCGCGAAACCGGCTGTTACGCAGCGCGAGCCGCGGCCGTCGTTTGCCAGTTTGCCGGGCGGCCTGCGCATCGGGCAGAGCGTGAGCCACGCCAAGTTCGGGCAGGGTGTGATTGTCGCCGCCGAGGGCGGCGGCAGCGACGCCAGGGTGCAGGTCAACTTCGGGTCGGCGGGCGTGAAGTGGCTGCTGCTCGGGGTGGCCAAGCTTGATCCGGTCTGAACCTTGCCGGATCAAGCTGCGTGGCAGACGACGCTCAGGCGCCGTACTTGCGTGCCAGGTTGTCGTGCAGGGCGACGAATTCCTGTGCCAGTTTGTGTTTGGGCTCAAGGTGGATCATCGGCTTGGCCTGTTCGTGTGATTCCTTGATCTTCACCGAGGCCGACAGGTAGGGCGCAAGCACCGGCAAGCCTTCGTCGATCAGTTCCTGCACCACCTTCTGCGGCAGGCTGGCGCGTGCCTGGAACTGATTCACGACGATGCCTTCGACTTCCAGACCACGGTTGTGGTCGGCCTTGATCTCCTCGACGTTCTCCAGCAGGGAATACAGTGCGCGGCGCGAGAAGTCGTCGCAATCGAATGGAATCAGGCAGGCGTTCGCGGCAATCAGGGCCGAGCGGGTATAGAAGTTGAGCGCGGGCGGCGTGTCGATATAGACGCAGTCGTATTCATCGGCGAGTTCGTCGAGCGCATCGCGCAATTTGTAGATCTTGTAGCGCGACTCAAGTTTGCTTTGCAGTTCTTCCAGTTGCGGATGGGACGGCATGACGTGGAGCCCCTCGAAAGGGCTGGCGACGATGAACTCGCTGGTTGCCTTCGGATTGAGCTTGAAATTGAGCGTCTGGTCGAAGAAATCGGCCAGGGTGCTGTCGAGCGAGTCACCTGAGACGCCGAGCAGATACTGGGTGGAGTTGCCCTGCGGGTCGAGATCGATCACCAAGGTGCGCTTGCCCTGTTGTGCGCTGATTGCTGCCAGGTTGCAGGTAATGGTGGATTTGCCGACCCCACCTTTCTGATTGAACACCACGCGTCTCATCTTCGATTCCCCTCCGGTTGTTGCGGCATTGTGCCAAAAATCCGCAAAGCTATCGCGGATCGCTGATTTGGGCAGGGCACATCTGCCCAAGCCGCGAGCGCTGCGCTAAACTCCCGACTCGTTATTCATGACCGTTGCAGCCTACTCCCCGTGGCGCTCGGCATGCGGGCCCGGTCGGGCCCGGTCCGCGGCAAGGTAGCTTGCGCCAGAGCAAAAAGAAAACGCTGCGGATGATCGCAATTGGCAGGACAACGGCAAGTGCCTGTTGTGCTGTCCGGCTGTTCAAACGAACACCACACTGTACCGAGAGGGAGAACTCATGGATCAGGATTTCATCGCAGCGGCACTGGACTATCATCGTGCACCGACTCGCGGCAAGATTTCGGTCGTGCCCACCAAGGGCTTGACCAACCAGCGTGATCTCGCGCTGGCTTATTCGCCCGGCGTGGCAGCCGCCTGCGATGCCATCGTTGCAGACCCGGCTCAGGCCCGCGAACTCACCAGCCGTGGCAACCTGGTTGCCGTGGTCACCAACGGCACCGCAGTGCTCGGTCTGGGTAATATCGGTCCGCTTGCGTCCAAGCCGGTCATGGAAGGCAAGGCCTGCCTGTTCAAGAAGTTTGCCAATATCGATGTGTTCGATATCGAGCTCAATGAGAACGATCCAGACAAGCTGATCGACATCATCGCCTCGCTCGAGCCGACGCTGGGCGGTATCAACCTTGAAGACATCAAGGCGCCGGAATGCTTCTACATCGAGAAGAAGCTGCGCGAACGCATGAAGATTCCGGTCTTTCATGACGATCAGCATGGCACGGCCATCATTTCTTCGGCTGGCCTGATCAACGGCCTCAAGGTTGTCGGCAAGGACATCGCAAACGTCAAGCTGGTGTGTTCCGGCGCAGGTGCGGCCGCCATTGCCTGTCTCGATCTCATGGTCAGCCTTGGCCTGAAGCGTGAAAATGTCTATGTCTGCGATTCCAAGGGCGTGATCTACCAAGGGCGTGACGAAAAAATGGAGCCGACCAAGGCCCGTTATGCTCAAGTCACCGATTTGCGCACACTGGGTGATGCCATCGTTGGCGCAGACGTCTTTCTTGGCGTGTCTGCCGCGGGTGTGCTCAAGCCCGAGATGGTCGCGAAGATGGCCGACCGGCCGCTGATCTTCGCCCTGGCGAACCCGAATCCGGAAATTCTGCCGGCAGACGCCAAGGCTGTGCGGCCGGACTGCATTGTGGCCACCGGCCGCTCTGACTTCCCGAACCAGGTCAATAACGTTCTGTGTTTCCCCTTCATTTTCCGTGGCGCGCTCGACGTGGGCGCCAGTACGATCAATGAGGAGATGAAGCGTGCCTGCGTGAAGGCGATTGCCGAGCTGGCTCAGGCCGAGCAGAGCGACATTGTGGCTTCGGCCTATGGTGACGCCGAGCTGTCTTTTGGCCCCGAATACATCATTCCCAAGCCCTTTGATCCGCGTCTGATCGTGAAGATCGCGCCGGCAGTGGCGCAGGCAGCCATGGATTCCGGTGTTGCGAGCAGTCCGATTGAGGACATGCAGGCCTATGCCGCATCACTGAGCGACTTTGTCTACACGACTGGCATTGTCATGAAGCCGGTGTTCTCTGCAGCCAAGCGCGTGCCGATGGAGCAGAAGCGCGTGCTCTACGCTGAGGGCGAGGACGAGCGTGTTCTGCATGCTGCGCGCGTGGCCATCGATGAAGGTCTGGCGCGTCCGATCCTGATCGGGCGTCCCAGCGTGATCGAGATGCGGATCAAGAAAATCGGTCTCAACCTGGTGCCCGAGCGCGACTTCGACATCGTCAATCCGGAGTCCGATCCGCGCTATCGTGAGCTGTGCAACGATTACTACCGCATGATGGTCCGCGACGGTGTGACGCCCGACCTGGCCAAGGCCAAGATGCGGCGCGACACGACGCTGATCGGCGTGATGCTGCTGCGTCGGGGCGATGCTGACGCGCTGGTGTGCGGCACGTTCGGCACCTACGACTATCACCTGCGTCAGGTGCAGGATGTCATCGGTCTCAAGCCGGGCGCCAAGCAGTTTGCGGCGATGAACCTGCTGTTGTTGCCCAAGCGCATGCTTGCGGTGACCGACACCTACGTCAACGAGAATCCAACTGCGGAAGAAGTGGCCGAGATCGCGTTGATGGCGGCTACGGAGCTGCGCAGTTTCGGTATCGAGCCACGGGTGGCCTTGCTGTCGCATTCCAATTTCGGCAGCTCGAGCTCGGCCTCCGCGCGCAAGATGCGTGCAGCCAGCGAGATCCTGCGTACCACGGCGCCCGAGCTCGAGTGCGATGGCGAGATGCACGGCGATGCGGCACTGTCGCCCGAAATTCGCGCCAAGCTGCATCCGGATTCGACGTTGACGGCAGATGCCAACCTGCTGGTGATGCCCAACCTCGACGCAGCCAACATCTCCTTCAACCTGATGAAGATGGCCAACGGCGACGGCGTGTCGGTTGGTCCGATCCTGCTGGGTGCCGCACAACCGGTGCATATCCTCACGCCATCGGCCACGGTTCGTCGCCTGGTCAACATCACCGCGCTGGCCGTGGTGGATGCGGCTGAACAGAGGCGCTCAAAGGGTGCCTGAGTTCACGCTGTTGGCCCGCCTCGTGCGGGCCAGTCTGCTCCCCCTTGCGCTGGGTGCGGTTGCACCGGCGCAGGCGGGCGGGTGGTTGCTTGCGACGCCCGAGCCCCGAGTGGCGCCCGGGCAGTCGTTTGAATTGATCGTCATTGGTACGCCGGTGGATGACGTGTGGCCGGAGCGTCTTTCCGCTCAGGTCGAGCTACCGGACGGAGGTCCGCGCATCGCGGTCGAGCTTGTGCGGGCGGGGCCCGTCGGCGCGACGCAACGGCGTTACATCGGTCAATGGCCGGGCGAGGTGGTCGGGATGGCGACGCTTTCCCTGCTCGAATCGCCATCCGCGCGCCTGATTTTCGATTCCGGCGCGGCATTGCGCTCGCCGGTAAACTCCGCTCAGGTCAATAATGTCGGCAAGGCAGGCGCGGTGACCCAGCAGAAGCGTTCGGACGAACCCGTTGCCCCTTCCGCGTTGAGTTTTCACGAGCCGATGTACTTCGTGGTTGGTGGCACCGATCCGAAATCGGCCCGGTATCAGATCAGCTTCCGTTATCGCCTGTTCGATGACCAGGGCGTGATAGCCGAGAGTTTTCCGCTGGTGCGTGGTCTGTACTTCGGCTTCACGCAGACCTCATTGTGGGATCTGTCATCGGATTCCAAGCCTTTTCGCGATACCAGCTTCCGGCCTTCGCTGTTCTACCAGTGGCGATTGTCCGATCCCAGCGAGGGGAATTCGGTTGCCCTCGCTGCGGGTTACGAGCACGAGTCCAACGGACGTGATGAAGAGGATTCGCGCAGTATCGACACCTTGTTTGCCCGCGTCGATGCGCGCTACTACTTTCCGAATGGTCGGACCTATCTGAGCGTCGAGCCCAAGGTCTGGAGCTACATCGACAAGGAAGACAATCCCGATATCACCGATTATCGAGGTTACGCCCAGCTTGGTCTGCGTCTGGGAAGCGATGATGGTCTGCTGCTTGCCGCATCGTTGCGCAGGGGCGAGGCGGGCGTCGGCAGCACGCAGCTTGATCTGTCCTACCCGCTGCGGCAGAGCGTGTTTTCTGGCGTCGGCGCGTTTGCGCATCTGCAGTATTTCAACGGCTATGGTGAGACGCTGCTCGATTACAACGTGGGCCGTGGTCCTCAGTTTAGAATCGGCGTTTCGATCGTAAGATAAGGCTTCACCCGGCGGCTCCTGCGGCGGGTGTGCCCGCCAGGAGACCGCCATGCCCCACGCCATCCGCTTTCATCAGACCGGCAAACCCGAAGTGCTGCAGTGGGTGTCTTTCGACCCCTTGGCACCCGCAGCAGGTGAGGCGCGCGTGCGCCACCACGCAGTCGGCCTGAACTACATCGACACCTATCACCGCAGTGGCCTGTATCCGGTCCCCTTGCCTTCGGGGATCGGTCTCGAAGGCGCCGGTGTGGTCGAGGCCCTTGGCGACGGGGTCGAAGGGCTCCGGGTCGGCGACCGTGTTGCCTATGCGGGCGGCCCGCTTGGCGCCTATGCCGAGGTGCGCAACATTCCCGCAGACCGTCTGGTTGCGCTTCCCGAGTCGATTTCGTTCGAGCAGGGCGCCGCAATGATGTTGCAGGGGCTGACTGCCCAGTATCTGCTGCGCCGCACTTATCGTGTTCAGCCGGGCGACACCATCCTCATCCACGCGGCTGCTGGCGGCGTGGGGTTGATGGTGTGCCAGTGGGCGAAGGCGCTCGGGGCGACGGTGATCGGTACGGTCGGCTCGGACGAAAAGGCCGAGATCGCACGCGCCCACGGTTGCGATCATCCGATTGTCTATACTCGCGAACGCTTTGCCGAACAGGTCCGTTCCATCACCGGTGGTCGTGGCGTGCCGGTGGTGTACGACTCCATCGGTGCGGATACCTTCATGGATTCACTGGCCTGCCTCCGGCCCATGGGCATGATGGTGCTGTTCGGCGCAGCATCCGGCCCGGTCCCACCTTTCGATTGCGGTCTGCTGGCGAAGATGGGGTCGCTGTTCCTGACCCGTCCGACACTGTTTACCTACACCGCGGAGCGGGACGATCTGGTCGCAATGGCGAACGACCTGTTCGATGTCGTGAGTGCCGGTAAGGTGAAGATCGAGATCAATCAGCGTTATCCGTTGCGGGAAGCTGCACGTGCGCATACCCAGCTGGAGGCGCGCCTGACGACAGGTTCCAGCATTCTGTTGCCTTGACCCGTTTGCGGCGGTTTCGGTCGCTGCGGTGAGTTTATGTTTGTTGCAAAGTTGTCTGGTCTGGCATATGTTCGTCGTATGACGCGGTGCAGCATCGGTGTGGCGGAGTCTCCACTGCACCCGGTACCGCTCATCATCAAGATGACCAGGGAGATCGACAACAATGGAACAGAACACGCTGATTGCAAGCCTGCAATCAACCTTGGGCGGCAGCCTTCCGGGCATACTCGGTGCGCTTGCCATCCTCGCGCTGGGCTGGTTTGCCGCAGTCCTTGTTCGCGCGGGCAGCCGCCGTGTGCTGCGGATCGCGGGGGTTAACCAGAAGCTTCAGAACGGTACCGGGCAGGCTTTCGATCTCGAATCGATGCTCAGTCTCGGGTTGTTCGGGCTCGTGCTGTTGATTACCGTTGTCGCGGTGCTCAACGTGCTGGATCTGGAGACGCTTTCGTCTCCGTTCGCGGCCCTGCTGGCCCAGATCACCACCTACCTGCCGCACCTGCTGGCGGGCGCCATCCTTTCGGTGGTCGCCTGGGTGCTTGCCACCGTTCTTCGCGCGCTTACCAGCAAGATGCTGGCGAGCACCACGCTGGATGAACGTCTCGCAACCGAGGCAGGCATGGAACCGATGAGCGCCAACATGGGCAATGTCGCATTCTGGCTGGTGATCCTTCTGTTTCTGCCGGCCATTCTCGGAGCCTTCCAGCTCCAGGGGCTGCTCGAGCCCGTGCAGGGAATGGTTGACCGGGCCTTGCTCATGGTGCCGGACATCTTTGCCGCACTGGTGATTGGATTCGTCGGCTGGCTGGTGGCCAAGGTCTTGCGCGGTCTGGTCAGCAATCTCCTCGCGGCGGCGGGTGCGGACAAGCTGGGCGCGTGCGTCGGGCTGGATGAGACCGTGAAGCTGTCGCGCCTTGCCGGCATGCTGGTGTTCATCCTGGTCTTTGTGCCCAGCCTGATCGCCGCACTGGATGCGCTGAAGATCGAGGCCGTGTCCGCACCTGCGATCAGCATGCTCGACCAGTTCTTTGGCGCCGTACCCAATGTCCTGGCAGCAGCGGTGATTCTGGGCGTGACCTGGTTTGTTGCCCGCTTCGCGTCCGGTCTGGCTGCGCGACTGCTGGCTGGTGTAGGTTTCGATCTGCTGCCGGCCAAGCTCGGTCTCGGCCATGCGTTCGGCGAAGGGCTCACTGCATCGAAGCTGGCGGGGCGCTTGGTACTGTTCTTCGCGATGCTGTTTGCCGTGGTGGAAGCGGCCAACCGTCTGGGCTTTGTCCAGGTCAGCGAACTGGTGACGATGTTCGTTCAGTTCGGTGGCGACATCCTGCTCGGTGCGGTGATTCTGGTGGCCGGTTTCTGGCTCGCCAATATTGCGGCCGAAGCCATTAACCGGGCCAGCGGAGAGCATACGAGCGGTTTGGCACGCATCGCCCGCGTTGCCATCCTCGGACTGGTGATTGCCATGGGCCTGCGCGCCATGGGCATCGCCGACGATATCGTCAATCTGGCGTTTGGTCTGGGCTTTGGTGCAGTGGCGGTGGCCGTGGCGCTGTCCTTCGGTCTGGGTGGGCGCGAAGCAGCCGGTCGCCAGATGGAGTATTGGCTGGCCAAGCTGCGCAAGGATGAGGCAGGCAAGGACTGAGTCTGGATTCGGGGTCCGGCGGCGGTATGAGGGCGTCGGACTTTTTCTTTCCGAGTAAGGGGGGGAGGGCGTCGCTCGGGTAAAATTACGCCCATGAGTTCCGCACATTCCCCCCGTTTCGTTCATCTTCGTCTTCACACCGAATATTCGATCACGGACGGCATCGTCCAGATCGATCAGGCTATTTCGACCGTAGCTGCAGACGGCATGCCCGCGCTTGGCATCTCCGATCTTGCCAACCTGTTCGGGATGGTCAAGTTCTACAAGGGCTGCCGCGGCAAGGGCATCAAGCCGATCATCGGCGCCGATGTCTGGATCGAGAACGAGGTTGAGCGCGACAAGCCCTATCGCGTATTGCTGATCTGCAAGAATCGCAACGGCTATGGGCAGTTGGCCGAGCTGCTGACGCGAGCCTATCTGGAGAACAAGCACCGCGGGCGGGCAGAACTGCGCCGCGCGTGGTTTGAAGATGACGCGGTGAGCGATCTGCTGTGCCTGTCCGGTGCGATGATGGGCGATATCGGGCAAAACCTGGTCAACGGCAATCCCGAGATTGCCGAACTGCTGGCGGCCGACTGGAAACGGCTGTTCCCCGGTGGTTTCTATATCGAGCTGCAGCGGGCGGGGCACCCGGGTACCGAGGCTTACATCCGCCAGGCCCTGGTGCTGGCGAACAAGCTCGACTTGCC
>JALNWS010000073.1 GCA_023230755.1 Azoarcus sp. | reverse complement strand
CCCAAACGCGACAACCGGGAGAACCTCACCGCGGAAGTCATCGCGGGCAAGAAAATCTGGGAAACACGTAACTGCATCGGTTGCCACACCCTTCTCGGCGAAGGCGCCTACTTCGCGCCCGAGCTTGGCAACGTCTATACCCGCCGCGGCCCGGAGTTCATCAAGGCCTGGATCCAGTCGCAACCGACAGGCGCCCCCGGTCGCCGTCAGATGCCGAACTTCCACCTCAGCGACGAGGAGCTCGATCACATCGTAGCCTTCCTGAAGTACAGCTCCGAGATCAACACCTCCAACTGGCCGCCCAACATCGAGGGCTGAGTCGGCTTACGACGCACTTCTCGACAGGATTCAAGGGGATATATAGATGCAATACAAATCACAAGCGGTCGCGATGCCGTACTTCATCGCGGCGATCGCCATGTTCGTCGGGCAGATTGTCTTCGGCCTGGTCATGGGCCTTCAATACGTGATCGGCGACTTTCTGTTTCCGGCCATTCCGTTCAACGTTGCACGCATGGTGCACACCAACCTGCTGATCGTGTGGCTGCTGTTCGGCTTCATGGGTGCGGCGTATTACATGGTGCCGGAGGAAACCGAAACCGAACTGTGGAGCCCGAAGCTGGCGTTGGCACTGTTCTGGATCTTCCTCGCCGCCGGCGTCCTGACCATTCTCGGCTACCTGTTCGTGCCGTACGCGACGCTGGCCGAAATGACCGGAAACGATCTGCTCGCCACCATGGGGCGTGAGTTCCTCGAACAGCCGCTGCCGACCAAGCTCGGTATCGTCGTGGTTGCGCTGGCTTTCCTGTTCAACATCACCATGACCATGCTCAAGGGCCGCAAGACCGCGATCAGCATGGTGCTGCTGCTCGGTTTGTGGGGGCTGGCGATTTTCTTCCTGTTCTCCTTCGTCAATCCGCACAACCTCGTGCGCGACAAGTTCTACTGGTGGTGGGTGGTTCACCTCTGGGTGGAAGGCGTATGGGAGCTGATCCTCGGCGCACTGCTGGCCTTCGTACTGATCAAGGTAACCGGGGTCGACCGTGAGGTCATCGAGAAGTGGCTGTACGTCATCATCACCATGACCCTGGTCAGCGGCATCATCGGTACGGGTCACCACTACTACTGGATCGGCGCGCCGGAATACTGGCAGTGGTGGGGTGGCGTCTTCTCCGCACTGGAGCCGATTCCCTTCTTCGCCATGACCGTCTTTGCCTTCAACATGGTCAACCGTCGTCGTCGCGAACATCCGAACAAGGCCGCCGTACTGTGGGCACTCGGAACCGGCGTGATGGCCTTCCTCGGTGCCGGCGTGTGGGGTTTCCTGCACACCCTCGCCCCGGTGAACTTCTACACCCACGGTACGCAGATCACTGCAGCCCACGGTCACATGTCGTTCTACGGCGCTTACGTGATGGTGGTCCTGTGCCTGATCAGCTACGCCATGCCGATCCTGCGCGGCCGCGCCGCGAACTCGAACAAGGCGCAGGTGGTGGAGATGTGGAGTTTCTGGCTAATGACGATCGGGATGGTCTTCATCACACTGTTCCTGACCGCTGCAGGCATCCTGCAGGTGTGGCTGCAACGGGTGTCGGACACGCCGATGTCCTTCATGGCCGCACAGGACCAGGTCTCGCTCTTCTACTGGATGCGTGAGGGTGCAGGGCTGATGTTCTTCATCGGACTGGTGGTCTATGTGATCAGCTTCTTCATCAAGGGCGAACCCAGAACGGTAAGCAACTAGTACAGGATGTCTCTCCAGTGGTGTCCTGACTGATCGGACGTGGAGTTGAGGGGTGGCGAAAGCCACCCTTTTTTTGTGCACCTGACGCACCGCCACCGGCCGCGACGCGTGTCGATGCATGTGACGCAAGTCCGCCCTGATGAGCAGATCAAGTGTTTTTTGCTTGCTAGAAAGCATTCCAGGAATCTACACTGCACAGCATGAGTCCACGCTGCCGAACCCGTTGCGAAGACATGCTGCGCATGACCGCAGAGAGCTTTCCCGAGATCAACTCCCCCGGAATGCGCTTCATCGCGCGCGTTTTCCGCCTTCGAGACCTGATCTACGAGAACGCCCAGCGCGAGATGAGCCGCTTCGAGCTCTCACCGGTCGAGTACTCCGTGCTCACCACCTTGCGCAAGACCCCCTCGCCTCATGTGCTCCGGCCATCGGACATCTACAAGGGCATGCTGATCACCTCGGGCGGCCTTGCCAAAGTGCTCAAAGGCCTTGAGCAAAAGGGCCTGATCCTGCGCGAGGACAACGATTCCGATCGTCGCGGCGCGCGCGCCCGCCTGAGCCCGGCAGGGATCGATCTCATCGAAGTCGCAATGAAGACGGTGATCGGCAGCGATATCGCCATGCTCCATCGGGTCGCCAGCCCGGAACAACTCGACGCGCTCGCAGAAGCGCTGCAACCCTTCACAGAGAACCTCGACCTATGACGCTTCAAACCTTTGCGCCAGCCCGTCCGCTGGCAGGGAGGCGCGCATGAACCGCGCCGACCGCAGTCCGATGGGCTTCACCGAGTTCGTCGGCTTCATTGCCGCCTGCATGGCACTCAATGCCCTCGCCATCGACGTAATGCTGCCCGCGTTGCCCATGCTCCACGTGGACTTCAGTCTGACCGATCCGAATCAGGCGCAGGCCGTGATCGGGGTCTACCTGCTGGGCATGGGCGCCTCCCAGCTCGCGTACGGCCCGTTGTCGGACCGCTTTGGTCGCCGCCCGGTACTGATCGGTGGCCTGATCGTGTTCGCCCTGGCCGGAATGCTCTCTTCCCTCACCGACAGTTTCGCCACCCTGCTTGCCGCCCGCTTGCTGCAGGGCATCGGCGCAGGTGCGCCGCGCGTCATCGCCGTGTCGCTGGCGCGCGACAAGTATTCCGGTGCCCAGATGGGCAAGGTCATGTCACTGGCGATGATGGTGTTCATGGCCGTGCCGATTCTCGCACCTTCGATGGGTCAGCTGATTCTGCTGGTGGTGCCGTGGCGCTGGGTCTTTGGCGCGCTCGTCATTGCCGGTGCGGCGGTACTGACCTGGACGCTGCTGCGACTTCAGGAATCCCTGCCGGCGGAGAGCAGACGCGCAATCTCGCCTGCCGCAATCTTCGGTGCCTACCGCATCACCCTCACCACCCGGACCTCGGTCGGCTACATGCTCGCGCTCGGGCTGGTCGTGGGCGGACACATGGGCTTCATTACTTCGGCGCAGCAGATTTTCGTCGATGTGTTCGATGCGGGGCGCAGCTTCACCATACTGTTCGCAGCAGTCGCGGTGTCGATGGCCGTCGCGGCTTTCACCAATTCACGCCTCGTACACCGCTTCGGCATGCGCCGGCTCTCGCTGACGGGCCTCGCGACCCTCATCGGGTTGAACGTCATCCACATGGGGCTCACCCTGAGCGGCCACGAAACCTTGCTCGCCTTCATGCTGCTGCAGGGTGGCAGCGTATTCGTGTTCGGCTTCCTCGCTTCCAACCTGAACACCCTGGCGATGGAGCCGCTCGGTCACGTCGCCGGCACCGCGTCGTCGATGATCGGCTTCTTCAGCACGGTGACAGGTGCGCTGATCGGCCTCCTGGTCGGGCATTTCTTCAACGGCAGCGTGTCTCCGCTGGTGGGCGCCTACATCATTCTCGGGTCCCTCGCGCTGGTGACGGTGTATTACACCGAGCGCCCGGTTCCGACCTTTGCCGCCTGAACGCACCTTCCTGCGGCACATTCCCTGATACGCAAGCCCCGCCGGTCGCGAGACCGATGAGGCTTTTGCCGTTTGCGGTCTCACCCACGCATGCGAGCCTCATGCTGCGGGACACAACTTGTCCGGAATCAAGGTTAGTCGCGCTGCGCTTTCCTAGACTGATGGGCATGAACACCCGCAGCCTCGCTTCCCCCCTGCCCGCTCGGCACCCTGTCACCGAGTATCGACTTGCCGGTGACCTGGCGATCTGGTTCTTCATCCTCGCCGAATTGCTGGCCTTCGGCGTGTTCTTTGCCGCCTATGCCTTCACCCGGGCAAACCACATCGAGCTGTTCAATGCCGAGCAGCATGCGTTGCACCGGGGCGCGGGCGCGATCAACACTGCCCTGCTGTTGACCGCGAGCTACTTCGTCGTGCGTGCGGTACAGGCCGCCGAACGCAGCGCAGCGGCAATATCGGCACGCTGGCTGCTAGGTGCAATCGCGTGTGGAGGCGGCTTCGTCGTCGTCAAGCTGATCGAATATTCGGCCGCGTTCGAGGAGGGTGTCAGCCTGTCGAGCAGCCCGTTTCACATGTTCTATCTGTCACTGACCTTCTTCCATTTCATGCACGTCATCCTCGGCATGGTGATTCTCGCCGCGCTGTGGCAGGGCGCGCGCAAGGGTCGCTACCACCCCGGCGACATGAACGGCATCGAAACCGGCGCGGCCTACTGGCACATGGTCGATCTCGTGTGGCTCATTCTGTTTCCCCTCGTCTATGTCATCCACTGATCACACCCCGGCCGTCATGCACGGCACCCCGCGTCGCACCACCCTGCTGTGGGCGGCGCTGCTCGTCGCCACCCTGCTCACGTGGTGGGTGGGCGAGGACGGCGCCACCGGCCCGGCCATCGTCGCCTTGCTGGCGGTGATTTCCATCGTCAAGGGCAGCATCATCATTCTCGACTTCATGGCGCTGCGCCACGCACCGCTGATGTGGCGCCTGATCACCCTCGGCTGGATCTCCCTCGTATGGGTTCTGATCGGCCTTGCCTACTGGAAGGGACTCTCCCAATGAAGCGCGAAACCCCGAATATCGACAACCCGTTCTATCAGCCTGCGGGCAACGAAGTCGATGTCTTCGAGCAGGCGTGGCGAAACCGCTTGCCGCTGCTGATCAAGGGGCCGACCGGTTGCGGCAAGACCCGCTTCGTGACGCACATGGCGGCACGACTTGGTTTGCCGCTGTACACCGTGGCCTGCCACGACGACCTCACCGCAGCCGACCTCGTAGGGCGCCACCTGATTGGCGACGGCAAGACCGTCTGGTGCGACGGGCCGCTGACCCGTGCGGTGCGCGAGGGCGGCATCTGCTACCTCGATGAAGTGGTAGAAGCGCGCAAGGACACCACCGTGGTCCTGCATCCGCTCGCCGATGACCGCCGCATCCTGCCAATCGACCGCACCGGCGAACTGCTGCAGGCACCGCCCTCTTTCATGCTGGTTGTGTCCTACAACCCCGGCTACCAGAACCTGCTCAAAGGCATGAAGCCGTCTACCCGCCAGCGCTTCGTCAGCCTGCGCTTCGACTTCCCCGCGTCAGCGCAGGAAGAAGCGATCCTGATAGGCGAAACCGCCTGCGCCCCCGACCTCGCCCGGCGCCTCGTCGGCATCGCCGGCGCCTTGCGTGCGCTCAAGGATCGCGACCTCGAGGAAGCGGCCAGCACCCGCCTGCTGATCTATGCTGCGTTGCTGATCAAGGAAGGAATGGACCCGGTCGCCGCCTGCCGCGCGGCCATCGTCGAGAGTCTCACCGATGACATCGAGACGGTCGAGGCGCTGATGGAAGTGGTTGCTGCCACTTTTGGCCGCTGAACGCGCCCCCGGACACAAAATACATGGCCATTGAACGCAGTGATCCACTCAAGAATCTGATGCCGGGCCCGCCCATCGCGGTCGCGGCCGAGGCCTTGTTCATCATCAACCTGATGCTGTTGCCGGGCATCGCCTTCATTGCCCTGGTGGTGATGTGGGTGATGCACCGCAACCATCCCGATCCGCTGGTGCGCAACCATCTGCGCCAGACGGTGGTGATGTGTTTGTGGGGTGGTGGCCTGCTGGTGTCGATCAGCGTGAGCATCTTTCTGCTGGGCGGCTTCGACAACCCGTGGTCGTGGGTGATCGGGGTGCTCTACTTCACCCTGTTTCACGCCGGGCTGATCCTGCTTGGCGTGCTGGGTCTGGTCCGCGCCATCAATGGACGCACCTGGCGCTACCCGGTGTTCGGCCCGCGCCGTGACGACTGAATCTGCCTTCATGCCTGCAACACCTGCCCGTACCAAGGGAAAGCCGACCCGCTTCATACCGATTGCAGTCGAAGGTCGCACGTCCTCACGCGCCCTGCAGCGCCGACGCCTGCTGTTCCAGGTCGGCTTCTTCGTGCTCTTCATCCTGGCACCGGTGTTCAACCTGTTCCGCTACGACCTTGATGCCGGGCACGCTTGGCTGCTCGGTTTCGAATGGCGTCTGGGACTCGACGACTTTCTGGCCGGGCGCATTGGTGCGCTCGAAGCCGGAGCCAATGTCGCGCTGCGTCTGTTCCTGCCGATTCTTGCGGGCGCAGGGATCTTCCTCTTCATCGCGTGGCGATGGGGCCGACTTTACTGCGGCTGGCTGTGCCCGCATTTTTCGGTGGTGGAGACAATCAACAAGCTCATGTTGCGCGCATCAGGCAAACCCAGCGTGTGGGAAAAGACGCCGATCACCCCGTGGTTGCCTGATGGCGGAAAACGCAAACCCGACGCACGCTGGTGGGGGCTGGTCGTTCCTGCGGCAATCGCCTTTGCCTTCACCTGGGCAGTGGTGTTCCTGACCTATCTGCTGCCGCCGGGTGAAGTCTATGGAAACCTTATCCACGGCGAGCTCACCCGTAACCAGACGCTCTTCATCGTTGCCGCCACCACGGTGCTGTCGATGGAGTTTCTGTTCGCACGCCATCTGTTCTGCCGCTATGCCTGCGCAGTGGGGCTGTTCCAGAGCCTGGCATGGATGAGCAATCCGAAGGCGATGGTGGTCGGTTTTCTGCGCGCGCGAGCGAGCGACTGCAGCACCTGCCTGCCGGAAAAACAATCGGCCTGCGATGCGGTATGCCCGATGCGGCTTACGCCGCGCAACATCAAGCGCCACATGTTTACCTGCACTCAGTGTGCGCAATGCATCGACGCCTGCGGCCAAACCCAGGCCGACAACCCGGACGGCCCCTTGTTGCACTGGGTCAGTAATGAGGCCGCGAGGCAGAACGAAGCCGGCTTTCGCGCCGGCAGGGAGCGCTAGGCCATGGAAGAAGCCGTCGGAAAACTCTGGCATCGCCTCGTCACCCGCGCGGCGGGCGGCAGCTTCCCGGAAGCTGCCGTCACCCTGAAGGAAACGGGTCGTTCGGTCGGCATCCTGTTTCGTGCGCTTGGCGGTGATGGTGGCCTGCGCGTCGCCGCTTCCGCAGAAGCCGCGCACGGCGCACGGCGCAGCTGGCTGGCGCGCCTTGCCGGCAGCGGCGAGAAGCTGGCGCGGGCAAGCATGGACGAAAACACCCTGCGCCTGCCCCCGCAGATTGACGCCTTCGCCGAACGCGCGCTGAACCGCGAACTGTACCTGTGGCTGTCCGCGCTCGCGGCTGCCCATGCAGAAATGGCAGCGGCGCCGCCAGATGATGCGGCGCCCGCCGGCCACAACCAGGAAACACGTGAACTGCTGCTCAACCAGCGCGCAGTGATGCACACGCTGGCGCGCTGGCCCGGGCTCTTGCCGCGCTACCAGCGACTGGCCGCAGCTACGCTCGCACAACGTCTCGATCCGGCGAAACTGCCTGCAGCAGAGGCTGAGCGCGAACGCGCACTGCGCCGCGCAATCGACGATCCGGGCAGCGTGAGCGCGCTGCCGGCAGTGCCATCCGATGCACCGTCGGCACAACCGGTGTTGCTGTGGCTGACGCTGCCCGCCGCGCGCGCGCCCGAACCGGCGCGCAGTGCCGGCCAGGACGGCAAGCAGAGCGAAACGCCACCAGGCGGTTCGGGCAAACCCGACGACACCGAACACAATGCGCACAAGGCCGAGCGGGTCGACGCGCCGCCCGAGAAAAACGGCCTGTTGATGATCTTCCGTGCCGAGAGCCTGCTGTCGGTGGCCGAGTTCATCAAGGTCAACCGCAGCGAAGACGACGACCCCGATCCCAATGCGGCGGCTGCGGCAGCCAATCTCGATCAGTTGTCGCTGGCCCGCGACGGCGAACGCACCGCGTCGAAGGTTCGCTTCGACCTCGACCTGCCCTCGGCAGCCGAGGATGACGTCGTGCTCGGTGCAGGCATCCCCTTGCCCGAATGGGATTACCGCAAGAATCGCCTGCTGGAGGATCACGTGCGCCTGCTGGAGATGGCCGCCGCCGCCGACGATCCCCGCGCAGCCCCGGTGCCGCTGCCCGAACGTCTGCGCCGCACCGCGCGACGGCTGCACCAGCAGTTTTCGATGTTGCAACCCGGGCGGCGCTGGATCAAAGGCCAGGTTGACGGCAGCGAGCTCGACATCGAGGCGGTCGTGCGTTCGGCGACCGATCGCGCCTGCGGCCGGCATGGGAGCGACCAGCTATGGCTGACGCTGGAGAAACGCGAACGCGATCTCGCCTGCCTCGCACTTGCCGACCTGTCGCTGTCGACGGACACCTGGATCTCAAGCGAAGCCCGCGTCATCGACGTCATACGCGACAGCCTGCTGTTGTTTGGCGAAGCCTTGTCGGCCACCGGCGACCGCTTTGCGCTGTGCGGCTTCTCTTCGGTCAAGCGCAACAATGTGCGCTTCCACCACCTGAAACGCTTCGACGACCGCTTCGATGACCGCATTCGCGGCCGCATCACGGCCATCAAGCCAGGTTATTACACGCGGCTCGGCGCGGCCATCCGCCACGCCACCAGCCTGCTCGACGCCCAGCGTGCCAGTCGTCGCATCCTGCTCATCCTGTCGGATGGCAAGCCCAACGATCTCGATCTGTATGACGGTCGCTACGGCATCGAAGACACGCGAATGGCGGTGATCGAAGCCCGGCTGCGTGGAGTCGTGCCCTTCTGCGTGACCATCGATCGCGAGGGTGCGGCCTACCTGCCACACCTTTTTGGTCCTGCCGGCTTCGCAGTGATCAGAAAACCGGAAGAACTACCGGCCCGTTTGCCGATGTTCTACGCGCAGCTCACGAGGTAATTGCAATGACCCGTTGTGACGAACTCTGCCACGCCTCCATGCAGGACGCCGACAGCGCAGAACCCGAGTTGGCGGGAGAAAAGGGGCGCGTTGCAGAACTGCTCGCCAGTGCAGGCCTGTTCGGCGGGCTCGCGCCTGCCGAGATTGCCCGCTTTGCGCATGGCGCGCGCGAAACCTCAGTCGCAAAGGGCGATATCCTGTTTCATCGCGGAGACCCATGCACGGGCTTTCACCTGATCCTCAGCGGTCAGATCAAGCTGGCTTTCATTTCCGCCGAGGGTAACGAAAAAGTGGTCGAGATCCTGAGCCGGGGTCAGAGTTTCGGCGAGGCCGTCATGTTCATGGACAAACCCTACGTGGTCATGGCGCAGGCGCTGACTGACAGCGTTTTGCTGCATATCGCCAAGCAGGTGGTATTCGACGAAATGGCACGCGACCCGCTATTCTGCCGCAAGATCATCGCCGGCCTGTCACGCCGTCTGCATCAGCTGATGAACGACGTCGAGAGCTATTCCCTGCGTTCGGGGCGCGACCGCATTATCGGCTACCTGCTGCGCGAAGAAGGCCTGGGCAGCGACGACGACGACCTCACCACCGGGCCGGTATCGATCCGGCTGCCAACCAGCAAGGGCATCATTGCCTCACGCCTGAACCTGACCCAGGAACATTTCTCGCGCATCCTCCACGAGCTGATCGAGGCCGGCCTGATCCAGGTCCAGGGCCGCACCATCCATGTGCACGACATTGCGCGCCTGCGCGCAACGCTGAGCTAGCGCCGCTCGATATCAGGCAGCAACACTGTCAGCAAGCCGATCAGGGGCAGGAAGGCGCACACCTGATAGACGGTGGTGAGGTCCGTCGCATCGGCCAGTCGTCCGAGCAGCGCAGCCCCGATGCCGGCGAGCCCGAATGCAACGCCGAAAAAGAGACCTGAAATTGCCCCGACCTTGCCGGGTACGAGTTCCTGCGCGTACACCAGAATCGCGGAGAAGGCGGATGCGAGGATGAGGCCGATCACCACCGACAACACGGCTGTCCACATCAGGTTGGCGTGCGGCAACAGCAGGGTAAAGGGTGCCACGCCGAGGATGGACCCCCAGATCACGCGTTTGCGTCCGATGCGGTCACCGATCGGACCGCCCGCTACCGTGCCTGCCGCCACCGCAAGCAGGAAACCGAACAGATACATCTGCGCGGTCTGAATCGACAGCGCGAACTTCTCCATCAGGTAGAAGGTGTAGTAATTCTGCAGGCTCGCCATGTAGAAGAACTTGGAGAACACCAGCCCGCCCAGCACCGCCAGCGACACGCCGACCTGGCGCCGGCTGAGATGATGACCAGGGTGGGCCTTCATGCGCTTGCGGAACCCTGCGACGTGAACCGCCGCCCACCGTGCCACTTGCGAGAGCACCAGCACGCCCGTCAGCGCGGCAAGCGAGAACCAGGCCGCACTACCCTGCCCAAAAGGCACGATGATGAGCGCGGCGAGCAGTGGCCCAAGCGCCGTCCCCAGGTTGCCCCCGATCTGAAACAGGGACTGCGACAGGCCCGGCCGTGCGCCCGCCGCCATGCGTGCCACCCGTGACGACTCCGGATGAAAGATCGACGAACCGACACCCACCAGCGATGCCGCAAGCAGCACCGCACCGAAGCTCGACGCCTGGGACAGCAGCAAGAGCCCGATCATGGTGAAACAGCTGCTCAGCGGCAACAGCCAGGGTTTTGGGCGATGGTCGGTGTACAAGCCGATGAGCGGCTGCAGGATGGAGGCGGTGAACTGAAACGCCAGCGTGATCATGCCCACCTGGGCGAAGGAAAAACTCAGGCGCTGCTTGAGTATCGGATAGATGGCGAGCAGCACCGACTGCATCATGTCGTTGAGCAGGTGCGAGAAGCTGATCGCTGCAATCACGACGAATGTCGTGTTGTTGAGCACATCGTGCGCCGGCGCCAGTTCTGCTAAGGCATCGTCGGCGGCGAGAGTCTTTTCCATGAAACGGTCCGCAGGTGTTGTTCGGGCATGCAGTTTAAGGCGAATACGCTGCATATTCCCGCACCCGGTGCGCGGCTCGCGCGGAACCGGCCTTCAATGCGGCTTCAGCGTCGTCGGGCGGCGACGCTGAAGCCGCACCGCCGCGCTAGTGGCTGGTGCCCTCGTCGCGGGTGATCTTGTTCCACACGTTGTACTTGCCTACTGGCTTCTTCATCGGGATCCGCTTCACCTCTTCCAGGGTCTGCGCGTCGAACACGACGATGGCGCCGTCCTGCTCCCACAGGCTGGCCAGTGCGTAACGACCATCGCGGGTGAATTCAACGTGGGCAAGCGTCTGGCCCGGTTCGGCTGAGATCTCCTTGACGACTTCCAGCGTCTGCTTGTCGATCACCTGCAGGATGTGGCTCGCCTCCCGGCTCATCATCGAATCGACAAAGGCGTAGCGGCTGTTCTCATGGCTGCGCAGAAAGAAGCCCGGCCCCCGCGTCGGAATGCGGCGGATCACCTCCCAGGTCTTCATGTCGATCACGGTGACCTCGCCCGACTTGAGGTTGGTGCTCGCCATCACCGTGCGCTCGGCGCCACTGGCGTCATGCCATGTCCAGGTGATGCCGGACCCGAGATGCGGCATGCCGGCCAGCGGCAGACCGGCCACCTTGCGCCTTGCATCCAGATTCACCACCTGGCCCTCGCCCTTGCGCGAGGCCCCCATCACCTGACGGTAATCCTGATCGAAGTAGAAGTCGTCGAGCACATCCTCCAGCTGCGTGCGGCGGGCATTGAGGAAGCCCGGCTTGGCGACGCCCTCCTTCATCCTGTAGTCGTGCACATAACCGTCGAAGATCGGCTCGGCCTTTTCGTCGTAGCTGATCTCCCACAGCTCGGGAATATCCTTCATCGCCGCGACGAAGCTCTTGCGCGGCGCAGCATCATAGACTGCGGAGACACGTGAACTGCGGCTGCCATCGAGCGTCGTCGCGTCCATCACCTTGACCAGATTGAGATCGGCGTCGAACAGCACCAGATCCTGCGGCAGATAGTTGGCTGCGATCACGAAGCGCCCATCCGACGACACCGCCACATTGCGGGTGTTGATGCCCGCGCGCACTTCGGCGATGACTTTCAGGTTCCACAGGTCGAACTTGGTGATCCACCCGTCCCGCGAGGCGAAGAACACGTAGCGGCCGTCAGCGGTGAACTTTGGCCCGCCGTGCAGGGCGAAGCGGGACTGGAAGCGGTAGATGGGTTCGAGCCTGTCGCCGTCGAGCACTGACACATGGTGGTCACCGGTCTCGACAACCAGAAAGAGGTTGAGCGGGTCAGCGCTGAACACGGGCTTCGGCGACAGGCTTGCCGGGTCGGTCTGCTGGATGCGCGAGGCGCGGATGTCGGACTCGGTCCATTTGGGCGCTGGCGTCACCGGCGTGTAGATCCATTCGGCAAGAGCCGCGATCTCGTCCTTGCTCAGGACTTCGCCAAACGCCGGCATCTGGGTTGCCGCGCGCCCTCCCGTGATGACCTTGACCGCCTCGCCCTTGCGCAGCCGGGCAAGATTGTCCGGCAACAGCGCCGGCCCCATGCTGCCCAGGCGATCCGGCGCATGACAGGTCGCACAATGCTGCTGGTAGTTTCGGGTCGTGTCTGGCACCACATCATCAGCCACGGCGGGCAGTGCCAGTGCGATCAGCAGCGCGCCGATCGACGTGCGGATTCCGATCATGAGTCCACCTTTTCAATTCGCGTCCAGGGCGTGTTGAGCACCCGCACCGAACCGTAGTCGGCCGCGTTCACGCCGATCTCCTCGTCGCTCAGGTAGCACGCCGGATCTTCAGCCCACGGGTTGCCGGTGATCTGTTCCGCGCGCACCCGTGAGCTGCCATTGCAGATCTCGAGATAGCGGCAGGCTCCGCACCGCCCTTCGAGTTTGCGCGGATGCGGCTTCAGCCCCGCCAGCAGCGGATTCGAAAGATCGTTCCAGATTTCACCGAAGGTGCGTTCCCGCACGTTGCCCAGGGGAATGTGCCACCACATCGTATCGGGGTGAACCACGCCGAGATTGTCGATGTTCGCTACGTTCACGCCACTGGCGTTGCCCCCCCACTGGCGCAGCTTGCCTTCGATATGCTCGGCATGCTGCGGAAAACGGCGTCGCACCCAGTGCAGCAGAAACACGCCGTCGGCATCGTTATTGCCGGTAACGAAGTCCTTCTCGATGCCGCGCCGGTGGAGGTCGAGACAGGTCTCGAACAGCAGTTCCATCGCGTCGCGGCTGGTGCGGTGCTGGGCGTCGTCGCCACGGTGCTTGTTGCCGCGCCCGGCGTAGTTGAGATGAGAGAAGTAGAACTTGTCGATCTCCTCTTCCTCCACAAGCCGAAGCAGCCCGGTCAGGTCGTGGGCGTTGTCCTCGGTCATGGTATATCGCACCCCGACCTTGATCCCGCGCGCTACGCACAGACGGATGCCGGCCATCGACGCATCGAATGCGCCAACCTTGCGCCGGAAGCGGTCATGGGTATCGGCAATGCCGTCGAGGCTGACCCCGACGTAGTCGAAACCGATGTCGTCGATCGCGTCGATATTGCTTTCGTTGATCAGGGTGCCATTGGACGACAGCGCAACGTAGAAGCCCATCTCCTTGGCACGTCGCGCAATGTCGAAGATGTCCGGTCGCAGCAGCGGCTCGCCGCCCGACAGGATCAGCACCGGCACCCGCGCCGCCTTGAGGTCGCCCATCACCTGATAGACCTCGTCGGTGGACAGCTCACCTGCGAAGTCCGTGTCCGCAGAGATCGAGTAGCAGTGCTTGCACGTCAGGTTACAGCGCCGGATCAGGTTCCAGATGACGACCGGTCCGGGCGGGTTGCGCCGCGGCGCAACCGGGGTGGGGTGATCAAGCTCGCGGATGAACTGGGATATGCGGAACATGACGGACTAACCTCCTGGTTCTCACGATTACATCGCACCACGCGATAACAATAAATGATGCGGGTCAATCCAGGGGCCACATTCAGGGCCGCATCACATTTTGCATTGCACCAAAATCAGGCAGCTCGCGCATCCTGCGCCCCAATCGGGGGAGAAAAACCGTCTTCCTCACGGGCCGATCAAGGTGCTTTCCCCCAATCTTCGGGCTTTTCTCTGCTGGCACGCTACCTGCTTATCGTAAATCGAACAGGCCAAAGGCGGCCTGATGCAGTTGCGACAGGGCATTTGCCTGACTCAGCGCTACAAATGGGCAACGGCGTCCATTTCCGCCCCTTCTACCCGAGGGCGTGGAGATGGGCGCTTTTTTTCGTTCATGCGACTCGATTATCACTCACCCAGGGGAAATACCATGTCCTATATCGCGCCAACAGAGTTCGTCACCAAGATGGTCGACGCCGGAGAGTCGAAGATCTTCATGTCGACCCGAGACACATTGGTCCGCGCCTACATGGCCGGCGCCATTCTTGCGCTGGCTGCGGCCTTCGCCATCACCATCACTGTGCAGACGGGACAACCCCTTATCGGCGCCATACTGTTCCCGGTTGGCTTTTGCATGTTGTATCTGTTGGGTTTCGATCTGCTGACCGGCGTATTCACCCTGTGTCCGCTGGCGCTCATCGACAAGCGCCCCGGCGTCACCGTCAATGGCGTGTTGCGCAACTGGGGCCTGGTGTTCGTTGGCAACTTCGCCGGCGCGATGACGGTGGCGGTGATGATGGCGATCATCTTCACCTTCGGCTTCACCGAAGCACCCAACATTGTCGGCCAGAAGATCGGCCATATCGGCGAAGGCCGTACCGTCGGCTATGCCGCGCACGGGGCCGCAGGCATGCTGACGCTGTTCATCCGCGCCGTGCTGTGCAACTGGATGGTGTCCACCGGCGTGGTAGCGGCGATGATGTCGACCAGCGTGTCGGGCAAGGTCATCGGCATGTGGATGCCGATCATGGTGTTCTTCTACATGGGCTTCGAGCATTCGATCGTAAACATGTTCCTGTTCCCGTCCGGCCTGATGCTCGGCGGCAACTTCTCGATCTACGATTACGTGGTGTGGAACGAGATCCCGACCGTCGTCGGCAACCTGGTCGGCGGCATCACCTTCGTCGGCCTCACGCTGTACTCCACCCACGTGCGCACCGGCCCCAAGCGCCGCGCAGCCTGAAACGTCACCGCCACGAGGGGCCCGCCTCACGCGGGGCCCTCGTTCAGGAACAATGTCGAGCACACTCTCACTGCGCACCGGCCAGTTCTCCGACAAGGGGCGCAAGGACATCAACCAGGATTTTCATGGCCTGTGCATTCCTGACGAACCTCTGCTGAGCACGAAGGGCAGCGCCATTGCACTGGCAGACGGCATCAGCAGCAGCGCTGTCAGCCACATCGCCAGCGCCGCCGCGATCCGGACTTTTCTTGATGATTACTACTGCACGTCGGAAGCGTGGACAGTAAAGACCTCGGCGCAACGCGTCCTGGAAGCGACCAACTCCTGGCTGTATGCGCAGACCCGGAACAGCCAGTACCGCTACGACAGGGACCGTGGCTATGTGTGCACACTCAGTGCGCTGATCATCAAATCCACCAGCGCACACATTTTCCACGTTGGTGACAGCCGGATCTATCGGCTGCGCGACTCGCGTCTTGAACAGCTCACCGACGACCATCGAATCGTCGTGACGCAGGACACACACTACCTCGCCCGCGCCCTCGGCGTTTCGCCGCAACTGGACATCGACTACCAGTGCCTTGCAGTGAAAGCGGGCGACGTCTTTGTTCTTGCCACAGACGGCGTATACGAATTCGTCTCAGCCCGGTTCATGGTCGACATCATCAACGAGGCGGGCGAAGAACTCGACGCAGCGGCACGACGTATCGCCGAGCAGGCCTTCACCAGTGGCAGCACGGACAATCTGACCATCCAGATCGCGCGAATCGACAGCTTGCCGGACGGCACGGCGGGCGAACACAGGCAGCAATGGCTCGATCTCCCCCCCGCCCCTGTCCTGCAGCCGCGCATGGTGTTCGACGGCTACAGGATCATTCGTGAAATTCATGGCAACAGCCGCAGCCACATCTATCTGGCCGAGGACGTCGACAGCACCACACCGGTGGCGATCAAGATCCCCTCGGTCGATCTGCGCGGTGACCCCGCCTATCTGGAAAGATTCATGCTGGAAGAATGGATCGCGCGCCGCATCAACAGCGCGCACGTCCTGAAACCCAGCACCCTGAACCGGCAACGCAGCGCGCTCTACGTTGTCACCGAATACATCGAAGGCCAGACCCTGGCGCAATGGATGATCGACAACCCGGCGCCCGACATCGAAACCGTCCGCGGCATCGTCGAGCAGATCGCCAGAGGCCTGCTCGCCTTCCACCGCATGGAGATGCTGCACCAGGACCTGCGTCCGAACAACATCATGATCGACAGCGCCGGGACGGTGAAGATCATCGATTTCGGCGCAACCCGCGTCGCCGGACTGGTCGAGTCCGAAACGACGATGATGCAGCCGCACATCCTGGGCACCGCACAGTACACCGCGCCGGAATACTTTCTAGGAGAGGCCGGAACACCCTGCGCCGATCTGTTCTCACTCGGCGTCATTGCCTACCAGATGTTGTGCGGGCGCCTGCCCTACGGCGCCGAGGTCGCAAAGACCCGCACGAAAGCGGCGCAGCGAAAGCTGAGATATGCCTCGGTGCTGGACGAGCACCGCGAGATCCCCGCGTGGATCGACCCTGCCCTGGCCAAGGCCGTTCACCCGGACCCGAACAAGCGCTATCAGGAGCTCTCCGAGTTCATCCACGACCTCAGACACCCCAACAGCACCCTGCTGGGCAAGGGGTCGCCGCCGCTGATCGAACGCAACCCGCTGGTGTTCTGGCAAGCCCTCTCGTTCTGTCTGAGCCTGCTCGTGCTGCTGCTGTTGAGCACCAGCACGCTGGTGAAATAGACGGCCTCAGGCCGACAGGATCAACCACGCCGCGATGCCCCACAGCATCATGGCCACGCCACCATCGAGGACCTGCCATGCACGCGGACGCCTGAACACCGGTGCCAGCAACCTTGCACCATAGCCCAGCAGCACGAACCAGCACACTGAGCCGGTGATCGCACCTGCGGTAAACATCGGCTGCAATTCCGCCGCCTGGCTGTTGCCGATCGAACCGAGTAACACCACGGTGTCGAGATAGGCGTGAGGGTTGAGCAGACTGAAACCGACGGCCGTCAGCAGCGCCTGGCGCCAGGTCAGGCTGCGACGCTGACTGGCATCCGTCTGCAGGCTGTCCCCCTTGAGCGCCGAGCGCAGGGAACGCAGCCCATACCAGCCCAGAAAAGCCGCGCCGCCATAACGGGCCACTTCCACCCAGTCGGGATTGGCCGAGAACACCGCACCCAGCCCGGCCATGCCGAGCAGGATGAGGGCGATGTCGCCCAGCGCCGACACCACGACCGTGAGCAACACATGTTCGCCACGCAGCCCCTGACGCAGGACGTGTGCGTTCTGGGCGCCGATGGCCACGATGAGTCCGAGGCTCAGCATAAATCCGTTCAAAAAGCCGGCATTCATTTTCACGCTCCAATGAATCCCAGACCGCCTGTGCCACATCGCCGGATCGGCCTGGATGCGTCAAATGTAGATGCATCCAGGCGCTTAAATAAGTAATATCGCTAAATATTAATTTACATGATTTTTTCTAATGCTAGACCTGCGCCTGCAAGCCTTCGAAGCGGTGCTCAAGGAAGGTGGCTTCGAACGTGCCGCGCGCCATCTGAACCTGACTCAATCCGCAGTTTCACAACGTGTGAAGCTGCTCGAGGCCGAGCT
>JALNWS010000072.1 GCA_023230755.1 Azoarcus sp. | reverse complement strand
TCGCGCAACTCATCAACTACGCTGCCAGTCACAACAGCAACGCTTCCATGAGCCACATCCTAGGCACACCAACCACCCCACGCGCTCCATTGCGGACAACCTTTATCCCGTCAGCGCAGAAAACGGAAAGCGGTCGAGGCGGTAAACGGACAGGGTTGGCGGGACCAGCAGCAGGCGGTCGGAGAAAGACAGAGGGAGGCGCCGGGCGGCGGATGCCCGGGCAGGATCAAACTGCCCCAACGCTGCACGCGTGCGTCAGCGCAGGGCATGAACGAATGCGTGCGGCGCGTCAGGACGCCCGCACGATCCTCAATGGCAATGTCGAAAAACCGCTCGCAGGATATACAGCGTTGGTCGGCAACTTATCCGGCGCAAGCGCGATTGAAGTGGTGTGTCCCAGCAGCGCTTCCATAACGATCTGCAGTTCCAGCCGGGCCAGCGGCGCGCCCGGACACACATGAATCCCCAGGCCATAGAGGAGATTCGCGGATGGATCACGGTCCAGGCGAAACGTGTCCGGCTCGTCAAAAACGCGCCCGTCGCGATTGGCGGAGACCCAATTGATGGAGATTCTCTCGCCAGCGTCCAGCACCCGCCCGCCGATTTCCACCGGACAGCTCGTAACACGTCGGTTGGCGACCAAGGGCCCATGGATTCGCAGAATTTCGTCGATGGCTGCGGGCAAAAGCGATGGGGCATCGCGCAACTGCCTCTGCAGCCCGGCATGCTCGGCAAGATAGTGGACAAGAATGCCAACCGCGGCAGAAATGGTACCGACCTCGCCGGCTGTCCAGTTGCGCAGAATGCTCGCGATCTCCTCGCGGTTGAACGGCCGCCCCTCAACCCTTTCGTGCATCAGCGCGGTGGTAACGTCGTCTTCCGGCTTTGCACCGGATTGGCGGCGTGTCTCCAGTTCACCGTCGATAAACCCCTCGAACTCGCGTGCGAGCGCCGATATGGCCGGTCGATCATGCGCGAGAACGGCATCGTGGCTGTTGACCGTCCAGCGGATCAGGGGGTCGTGCAAAGCCGCCGGCCAACCGAGAAAAGCACATTGGACACGGACCGCGAAAGGCAGGGCAAAGTCGGCAATCAGTTCTGTCTCGTCGCCTTCGAGCGTGTCGCGCACCAGCGTCGCAACGATGTCCCGGCACACCGGCTCAAAGGCAGCCATTCGTTCGGGCGCGAAATAGGGCTCGATGATGCGGCGATATACCGTGTGTTGAGGCGGGTCCATTCCATTGGGTACGGCGCAATGGGTCGACACCGAACTGCTGAACGTTTCATGCTCGAGGAGCACACGGCTTACGTCCTCATGTCGAAACACCGACCATCCCAAGCGCTCGCTATAGGCGACAGGACAGGTTTCGCGCATTCGGTCATAGGTCATGCGTTGGTCACGAAGGGACGCTTCTGATCCCGGGTCCCAGTCCGGCTTGAGTTCATCACTCACGATTTTCTCCCGTCCACGCGATGCAGTTATCAGTGATGGGATCCACGCATGCCCCGCCTCAAAACAAACAGGGCCTACGCCCCGCGCTGCACAGGCAGTATCTGATCCGTCATGCAGTCCTCCCACCTTCTCTCCTGGCTGATGATCTCAACCGGGCAACAACGATGCGTTCCCAGGCAGTGCCCTACTTGAAGAAACGTCTGAACCATCCAATATCCTTCTTCTTTTCCTTCTCCGATATGATCCCGATCATATTTGCCTTTACCGCAGCCACATAATCTGCGTCATCCCGCTTGATGTGGTTGATGAGCCAGGATTTCAGCAGTTTGTGGATTTCCGCGGTGACATCGTCGCCGAGTCTGAACCGTTCCACGTATTCATTGACGCGCCGCACGAACAATTCATGCACTTTCTTGTGCGGCTTGCAATATTCGTAGCCGGCTTCCTCTTGAAGACTTTCCTCAAAGGCGAAGTGAGACAGGGTGTAATCAACCAGGTCATCCAGCACCCGCCCGACAGCCTCGTGATCCTGCTTCTGATGGGCGAGCTCAAGATCGTTGATGTAATCCACGATCCTCATGTGTTGTTTGTCAATAACCTCGATTCCCGTATTCAGGTCATCTGTCCAGCTAATCGTCATCCAATATCGTCCTGTTCGAAACGCAGGCGACAAAGCAGCCAACGAAATGGGCTTGCTCTCCTGTTCATGCACATGGAATTCCGCTCATCCTGCATGTCACGCGAATTAAACCCTGTTGAACTAAACTGCCGGCGCCTGCGATGGTGGTCGGGATTCTACGCCGCGTTAATGCGTAAGGTATGGGAGCGAAGGCCAACCCGCACGCGATCGAGCACATCGGCATGCGCGCTGCGATCGGGAAAGCGGTCACCTTGCGACCGCGATCGAAACCTCCGAACAAAAAAAATGGCAGATCGACCGTCCTGCGGATCGACCTGCCACTTCACCCTTCACCCGTCAGCCCAACGGGAAGACAAGAAGCTTATCCGTTCAACACATCTTCCGCGGCTTCGACCGCCGCATACCGGCCACGATGAAACAGCAGCGGCTCGCCTGGCGCTTCGGGCAGGCGCAGGTTCAGCACCTTGCCAACCAGAATGAGATGGTCACCGCCGTCATAGCGATGTGCTGTCTCGCACTCGAACACGGTCGATACCGTTTCCAGCAGCGGCACCCCACCCTCCCCTTTGCGCATGCTCAGCCCGGCAAACTTGTCGGACGAAGCACGCGCGAAACGGTCGGACAGTCTCCGCTGGCTTGCATCCAGCACATGGACCGCAAAGTGCGGCGCGCTGGCGAAGGCGGCGAAGCTGTATGCGCTGCGGGCGATACTCCAGAGCACGAGCGCGGGCTGCAGCGACACGGTGTTGAAGCTGCTGGCAGTCACCCCGACCGGCGCGCCTTCGGCGTCCAGCGCGGTGACAATGGTGACGCCGGTGGCAAACTGGCCAAAGGCGCGGCGCAATTTGGCAGGATCGATCATCATTGCTCCTCAGAACCTGAAACTGTAAGACGCGGACAACCAGTGCTGCCCCATGTAGAGCGCGGTCAGTCCGTCGGGCGCGGCACCCGTACCATGCACCGTCTCCTTGAATGACCTCGCGTAGGCCACGGAAAACTCGCCTCCGTCCTTCAGTGCGAGGCTTGCCCCAAGGGTGAGATGACGGCGGTTTGCGGCGGGCGCGAGCACGCCCAGGAAGGTGTCGCGACTGTCGAGCAGACGCGAGCCGTGGTTATAGCCCGCACGCAGCGTCCATTGCGAATCGACCGCGTACGCTGCGCCGACTCGCCAGATGGTCTGATCGCGCCACCCAAAGCCGGGGCCATTCTTCGACCCGGGGGCACCGGTCGCGTCGCCGACACCGTCGTTGCCAAAGGCGCGCACATCGCTCCAGAGGATGCGTTGCGCATCGATGCCGAAGGTCCACGCCCCTTTCACATAGCTCGCGCCCAACCCGTAACTCTCCGGGATATCGAGTTTGCCGCGCTCAGGCAGCAAGCCTTCGAAGGTGTCCATGCGCCCCATGTCGACCTTGCTCGCCCACATTGCACCCAGCTGCAGGCCGCGGCCTGCATCCCAGGTCCAGCCCAGGCGCACGCCGGCACCGTATGAATCGTCCCGCCCCTCGGGCAGGCCGATACTGGCTGTGCCGCCGATATCGAGCACCTGCCGTGCGAGCACCACCCCCACGCCAAGGGCATGCGCTTCACCGAGCTTGTGCGCATACGAGACGGTGGCGACCATCTGCTTGAGCTCCGAGCTGGCCGCCTTCAGCCCGCCGATGTTGTCATCATTGTCATAGTTGGTGCCAACGCCATTGCCAACCACGGTGATGCCCAGGCTCGACACCGCATCCACCATCCAGTTGGCACCCAGCTGGGGGATGATGTAGAGGCTCTTGTCTGCGCTACCGTCGTAGCGCGTGCCGGCAAAGTAGGCACCATTATCCACCTGGAGGAAGGCGGCCCCCAGATCCACCCGGTTGCCCACCAGCACCATGCCTGCCGGATTGGTCGCGCCCACCATGGCGTCCTGCGCGAGGGCGATGGCGACGCCCCCCATGCCCTCGGACTTCACACCGTAGCCATGCGGAAACGTACCTTGTGTGGCGAAGGCCGATTGCCCGGAACTACCGAGCAGCGCAATGATCAGGCTGCCGAGCAGCCTGCGTCCGCAATTGATTCGCATCGTTTTCGCTTCCATTTCGCCGACCTCAGGCCGCAACCGCAAACGAGTCGATGAAACGATCCGCCTCTGCCGCGTCGTAATACCACGGCGCAAGACTCTTGGGATCGTCGAAAGCGTTGGCGACACGGGCGGCCAGCGCCGGATTCTCTCCGCAGGCGCCAAAGATCTTCAACACTTGCGGGGGCGGCGGCAGGAGATGGGTGTTGGTGAAGCGGGTCACCCACTTCGCGTAGTCCCAGTAGGCTTCAAAGGTCGCCTGCATCCAGGCCTCGTCGAAGGCTTCGTCCCCGTGCTGCACAATTGCCTCCATGTAGAGCGCGGCGCATTTGCTTGCGTTGTTCGAGCCCTGGCCGGTGATGGGGTCGTTGAGCACCAGCGCATCCGCCATGCCCAGAACGACGGCACCCGAGGGCAGTTTGCCCACCGGTTTGCGCACGGTGGGCGTGATCCGCCCGGCGAGCGTGCCCAGTGCGTCGGTCAGGCGAAGATCGGTACACCGCTCTGCCTCCCAGGGGAAGAACTCACGAATGAGCTTCACCGCCAGCTTGAGGTGCGCCTCGGGCGAATCAACCTCTTGCCAGCAATCCATCGGTCCTCCCGGAATACACTCCAGATTGATGATGTCGCAGGCACCGGTATGGGTCAGTGAGGGGAAGTTCACATACTCACCAATCCCCGGGTTGACGCTGATATTGAGGGCAGAGAAATCCTCCCTCGGCTTCAAGCCGTGGACGTAGGTCAGTGACACCGTGCGCAGGGGAGCATCGAACTGGCTGCGTTCCGCATCGCGCTCGAACAAGGCCCCCACCGCACCCTTTCCGGACGCGACGATGACAAGGTCGGCGTCGGCGGCATAGCGTTCGAGATCCGGCACACCGGCGTCCGCGATGACGAGATGGCCGCCACGGCGTTCGAACTCTGCCATCCATGCCGGCATCTTGATGCGCTGATCCACCGACTGTCCCGGCGCACGCATGGGCGAACGCCAGTCGATCGGGGTCACGCCGTCACATCCGCCCACCCGGAAATGAACGCCGGAAATGGGCGGACAGGCGTCGTCCCAGAACGCCAGATCAAGGTCGCGCTCATAGCCGACCGCCATGTCGTACATCGACTGGCTCGACATGACGCGGCCCTGTGAGATCTGCTCTGCGGTGCGATTCGAAACAAGGGTGACGTCGTAACCCTTGGAAAGCAGGCCGATCCCGAGCTGAAGCCCGCCCTGACCTGCACCGATGATGGTGATCTTGCGCATGTTGTTTCTCTCCGTCTTGGGTTGGTGCGAAATCTTCGATATCGAAGACAGCCCCAATTTGACGGACCCTGGACCAGAGAAATATGCGCAGACTGCAGACAACATGCAAAAACTGCAGGAAAAACAAGCACTCACCAACACAGTGCGTGCTTGCACCATGAAGGGGCGGATAATCCGGCTTAACGCCCTCTTGCCATTGTCTCGTGCGGGTTTTCGTCAAAACGCTGGCGGTAGTCGCAAGCGAAGCGTCCGAGCTGATAGAAGCCCCAATGGGTCGCGATGGTGGTAACGCTGCGTGGCCGGGAGGCGTCAAGCAGATCGCGGCGCGCGCACTCCATGCGCAGATCGCGCAGGTAGCGCATCGGGCTCACCCCAAGAAATTTGCGAAAACCGTCAAACAGGGTACGGCCGCTGACACCCACCACACTGGCCAGCGTTTCAATCGTCATCACCTGCTCGGGATTTGCGCGCATGAACTCTTCGGCCACCTTGACATGGCGCGGCAGCACCACCCGACGCTCGGTTTGAACGGCCTCCCCGAAACTGCCCGGCATCCAGCTCAGCAGCGTCGTCATCAGCAATTGCTCGAACTGTGTCCTGACCAGCGGCTGCGTCGCGAGCTGAGGGTTGCGCTGGAGTTCGTTGAGTACATGCTGCGCAGTCGCCACCCATGAGCGCGGTGCAGCCTGCCTGAGGTCAACCGACGGCATGAACACAAGCGGCCCGTCATCCGGGCGGGCACTCAGCGCAGCGGCGTGGCCCTCGAGAAGCTTGCGTTCGATCCTGACGGCAAATTTCAGGCAGTCGGCACTCCACTTCATGCCGAGGCCGCTCATCGGTGCATTGACGGATGCGTAGCGCGAATCGGAACAGAATGAATTTCCGTTGACGCACATCCGGTCGGTGCCGCTGAGCGGCACCTGGATCAGGTAGAAGTCCCCGAGCGTGTCCACGTCGACACTCACATCGGCACCATAGCGCATCCGGCTGAAGCTGAACCCGCCCATTGCACAATGGGTATGCTCGTACTTCAGGCGTGCTCTGCTACGAAGCTGGTCGAGGCGGTGATCGCAATAGATCCCCGCCACGATGCTGCGGGTTTCGTCCAGATCGCTCGACCGGTAAACCGCAGATTGCCCGATCGTCATCGCAGTTAACGCGCAAGCGTCTCGGATGGGCTTTCGCCGAAACGGCGCTTGTAGTCGGTCGTGAAGTGGCCGAGATGCCCAAAGCCCCATTGATACGCGACCGCCGTCACCGTGGTGCGCCCGGTCTGCCCACGCAGCAATTGTTCGCGCACACGATTGAGCCGGATCTCCTTCAGGAAGAGCATCGGCGAGGTATTGCGGTACTTGCGGAAGCCGGTAAACAACGAACGCGTGCTGACTCCGACATGCTCAGCCATGTCTCCGACGGTGATCGGCTCATGGGCACGATCTTCGATGAACTGCTCGGTGCGACGGATGAAGGCGGGCGTAACAGTGCGCGAATCCTCGCACAGTGCACGGGTACAGGTGTTGGCCTGACACACGAGCAACATGCTCACGACCATCTGTTCAATCTGGGCCGACAGCAGCGGCGACAGCGAATCAGGCTCGGACTTCAGGGTCTCGAGCAGCCAGTGCATCGTGCGCATCCAGCGCTGCCCTGCACCGGTTTCCAGCGGCATCGCGGTGTCAAACTCGATGCGTTCGGGCAGATTGCCCCCCAGATGCTGCCGGCAATGCCTTTCGAGCAGCTCGCGATCGACCCGCAGGATCAGCTTCTCGGTGCGCTCGGCATGGCGGATGCGTACGGGACGATGTGCGCTCAGCACCGAACCCGTGCCGGCCGAGCTATAGGTGGTTTCGCCAGCGCATTCAATGCGCTCCGAACCACACAGCGGCATCTGGATCAGATAGAAGGAGTCGAGTACGCCAGGCTCGATGGTGACTTCTCCACCGTAGCTCATGCGTCCTACGCCGATACCGTTCATGCGCCGGTAGTACATGCGCGCATTGACCGGTTTGCGGGCATCGAGGCTACGCAGACTGTTCTCGCAGAATACGCGTGCCCCCCAGCTTCGAGCCTCTTCCAGATCGCGCGTCTGAAACCGTTCGAAGCTACCCATTTCCACAACGGTATTGCGGTCGTATGCCAAACCTTGCAATTGCATCGTGACTCCTTTGTCTCTCAGTGGTGTCCGCCCGGCGTCCACTCTTTGGTGGATCTGTGCCGCTGCCGCTTGGTACACCGTCATCCGGTACGGTTCGCCCCTGACATCATCAAATGCAGGGGCGAACCATTCACTTCGGCAACAGGTGTTGATGACCCCACGCGCTGGTCACATCGTAGGTTCTGACCTCCAGATCGTCCTCTTCCACCTCCAGCCCACCCCAACCACATTCGATTTGCACACCTGATGGACTTTCGACATAGAACGAGAACATCCGGTCATTGATATGTCGTCCCAACGCACGGGTCTGACGGAACGGGCTCTGATGCACCCTGTCGAGGGTACGACCGACTTCGTCGAACTCCCGCACCTGGAGCATCAGGTGTCCGAGCCGTCGCCCGAGGGGAAGATAACCTATTGCTAAAGAGTGATGGCGCGGATTGCAGCGCATGAACACGAAACTGCCTTTCTGCCCGCCGTAGTTGTCAGTGGCCACGAAATCACTGGTGACGAAACCCAGCAATTCGCAATAGAAGCGATGCACCTCGGCAACGTTCTCCACCACCAGCATCACATGGCCCAGCCCCTGATCCCCGGTGACGAACCCACCATGCGCCAGCGGCGAGTTGAAGGGCTGCTGCGGGCGCATCAGGGAACCGTAGGACAGCTCCACTTCCATACCCGCTGGATCGCGGAAGCACAGCAGTTCGCGCACACCGCGGGCCTCGCACAGTTCGGCGCTCCCTGCATGCACGTCGATTCCGGCATCAGTGAGGCGTGTGTGGATGGCCACGAAGTCTTCACCACAATCGACCTCCAGCCCAACGACAACAATGTCGTTGCGGGGCCCCTCGGTAACCTGTATCCGCCACGGACGATCATCTACTCTGAGCCGAAGATCGCCGGGCGCGGTGTCCGAAACAATTTCACACCCCAGCACGCCACCGGCAAAAGCGCGCCACGCTTCAAGATCCGTGGCCTCGATCTGGATATAAGCCAGCCGTTTAACCTGTCCCATCAAACCTGTCTCCTGTCCCCACATAGCCTTCCCTCAGGCAGACGCACGCCGCCAGGCGAGCACGGCCGTCCGGGCCTCGGGTGTGCCGTCCTCGATCCTCGCAACCAGGGTCATTTCATCCGGGCCAGTACGCGTCACCTTGCGGCGTTGCACGCTGCCCTGCCAGGTCGGGAAAATGCACAGATCGATGAGATGGCTCACGGTTTCACCGTCAAACTCGTAGCGACCGGCGTAAGTCAGGTATTCGTTATAGGCCGCAGCCTTGTCACTGTCGGCCGCATCCCACTGACCACCCGTGGTAAATGCCCGCCGCGGCTTCTTCGACAGCACGCAGAACATGTTTCCGCGTCCGTACTCGATGAAGCCTTCGATCTGTTCTCCGAACGGGTAGACCTTGCGTCCGTCGTCGTACTCCTGACGCCACGAAACGATGTTCCAGCGCCCTTCAATGGATTCGTTCTTCACACTTCACTCCTGCAACATGGCCGGAACGCCGTGCGTTCGGCCATCGTTATCAATCACGACCCACGCAACATTCAGGCCAGCGCGGCCTCAGCAGCGCTCACCTGGGCCAGCGGCTCTTCGGCTGCGGCCTCGGCCAGAAAATCCTGCACCAGCCTGGTGAAGCGAGCCGCTTGCTCGATCTGCGTCCAGTGCCCACAACGGCCAAACACATGCAATTGCGCGCGTGCGATCAAGCCGCTCAGACGCACCGAGCTCTCCAGCGGAATCACCTGGTCCTCGCGCCCGTGAATCACCAGCACTTCGTGCGGTATGGCGCGGATCTGCGCTTCGTCGCTGGCCAGCGCCTCAACCCAGCGCTGGCGGGGCGCCGGGAACATGGCCGAGAACGACTCCTGGAATCCGGGTTGAATGCTGGCCTGGTAGCGCAACCTTGCAAGGTCGTCGTTCACCAGGCTGCGGTCGAAGGCAAAGATGTCGAGCAGCTTGCGCATGTTGGCAAGCGACGGCTCATACCCCCAGACGGCGTCAAGCCCCTCGGTGAGGGGAAAATCGATGCCTGCACTCCCCATGAGCACGATCCGACGCAAGCGTGAGGGATGCCGGATCGCGATCTTGAGGGCGAGTGCACCACCGAACGAGTTGCCCACGATGTCCGCCTGGGCGATACCGAGTGCATCGAGCAGACCGATTGCCTGGTCGACCCACGCATCCACGTCATAGACCTGCCCCTCGGGGCGATCGGTAAAACCGAATCCAACCATGTCGGGAATGATCACGCGACGGTTGGCCGCAAGGTCCTTCATCACCGTTCGCCAGTTCACGTAGCCACTGACTCCGGGCCCGGATCCATGGATCATCAGCAAGGGGAAACCGGCGCCCAGATCATGGTAGTTCGTTGTGATACCACCGACATCGATGCTGCGGCCGATCTCGGGATTGTGTTCACTCATTCAGCGCTCCTTGTACGAAACTTCATGCCGCCGACGGGATGCACCCACGACCCACGAAAAATAATCTCGAGATTGCTATCTGTTCTTCTTTTTTGTGAAGATTGTCTTTAAATCTTCAATATGTCAACCATGTGAAGAATGTTATGATTTATTCATTCTTTACTACCGCATGAACATCATGATTCGCGAAGCCACCATCGCCACCGGCGGCATGCCCTCTTCTCCCCCTGCAACCTTGATCGAAGCTGCCTATCGCGCGATCAGACGCAATATCGTGCTCGGCGTGCATGCACCGGGCGAGAAGCTCCGGGTAGAGCATCTCAAGACGCAGTACGACATGAGTTCGGGGACGCTTCGTGAAGCGCTGGGCTTGCTGGTCGCCGACGCGCTCGTCGTCGCACAGGGGCAGAGAGGCTTCTCCGTCGCACCGATGTCGGTGAGCGACCTCGAAGATCTGGTCTATCTGCGCGCGCTGGTCGAGACGGAAGCCGCACGTCAGAGTCTGGCGAACGGAGACGATGATTGGGAGGCGTCGCTGGTGAGCTGCTTTCACCGCCTGACACGTGCGGAGGAACGCCTTGGCGCGCGCACGGCGGAAGCTTATGAGGAATGGGAACGGCGCAATTTCGAGTTTCACGAAGCGCTCGTGTCGGCGGCAAGATCCCGGCGCCTGCTCGAGTTGCGTGCTCGACTTCATCTGCAGGCAGAGCGCTACCGCAGGCTATCCGCGCTCGACGGTCCGCGTCCGCGCGATGTACACAATGAACACCAGCAGATCTACGAACTGGCCCTGAAACGGGATGCTGACCGACTGGTGGAAGTCCTCACCAAACACCTGCAACGGCCGGTCGACGTCATCCTGAAAAGCGGCCTGCTCACCCCCGTGACAGCGGAAACAGGCAAGGCCGCCTGAGCGCCCTGCTCACCAGGTGCGCGGTGCAGGGGCACGCCGGCTTAGCGGCGTGCGCTCATCAGTACGAAGAACATGTGCGCAGGTGCATTACTGCGGTTCCGCCACGCATGACGTGTGCCGACCTGAACCACGACGTCGCCTTTGGTGAGGCGCTTCTCTTCACCTTCTCCCAGATCCAGCCAGAGTTCACCGTCCACGACCACCGCGTAGTCAACCGTGTCGGTGCGGTGAAAGCCTGACCCATCGGCCTCGAAGGTGTCCACAAGCCCCGGCAGACGCTGGGCGAACTCGGCCCCTGCCTTCTCGGGATTGAAATCGGGGCCTGCGGACAGGCTGTCCGGCGGAAAGGTCACGATCATCGCGGTGCTACCGCCCGCTGCCGGCATCACCGATGTCAGCCCGATAGCCGGATCGACCGATCGAGGCTCGATGCGCAGATCGGCCCCTGTCTTCCATACGACCGCGGCCGAGAAGCCGGGACTGTGCTCAAACTCGGTGTTTCCGGCCACCGGGCCCGACAGAATGATTTCGGCCTTGCCGCTGGCATTGTGGCCGGTGACGATGCGATTTTTTTGCATGGATGTTTTCCTGGAAAGATGGTGGCAGGTCAGCCCGTCAGGGTGCACCGCCAGCGCTCACTTTCCGCGCAGGCAGTGCCCCTTTCAGCGCGTTACTGGTAACTGATGTGGAAGTTGGCGAAGCCGTTGCCGTGCGCCTCGATTTCGTCGAGCGCCTCGTTGAGCTGGTGGATCCCGAACGGGCGCGATTCAAGCAGGCCGAGGTCGACGGTGCCCGCAGCAATCATGCTGGCCATCTCGTCACCCTCTGCCGCGGTGAACCAGAGCGAACCGATGTATTGCAACTGGGCGCACATGAACGGATGCGGATCGATCGGGATCGGCCCGGCAACGCCCCCGATCTGCACAATGCGCCCGCCACGGATCACCGCCTGCATGGCATCGACCGAAAGTTCGGCGGGCGCCTTGGCACCGAGCGTATCGAGCATCACGTCGACGCCGTCGGGGATCCGGGCCCGGACCTGTTCGTGGATGCTGCCTTCGCCAAGCGTGATCGCGATGACCCGCTGCGGATCGAGTGCGACGAGCCTGCCGAGTGCTGCCGCGTCACGCGCAACCACGACCACACGGGACGCACCGAATGCCAGCGCGAGCAGCACCGCGCCAACGCCCAGCGTACCCGTCGCACCGAGGACAAGGATGTCCTGCCCCGGTCTCAACGCTGACTTGCGGATGGCGGAATACGCCGTACCCAGATAGCCAAAGCGGGCAGCTTCGGCGCTCTTCAGGTTATCGGGCAGGCGCACGAGGTTTGCAGCCGGTGCGGTGGTGTATTCCGCATAGCCCGCATAGGGATATTTCTTGAAGATCTGCTGGGAATCCTTGCCGAAGCCGAAGTAGCCCATGAAGGTGTAAGTGTCGCAACGGGTCGGCTCGCCGCGCTTGCAATGACGGCACTCACCACATCCGACGCCCGGATTCACATAGACCCTTTCGCCCACCTTGAAAGAGGTCACGCCCTCACCCACCGCGGCGATCGTTCCGGCCGCGTCGAGCCCGAAGATGGCGGGCAATGCGGGAAGCGGCAGGAACGGATACCAGGTCGGGAAATGCGTCACGACGTTCCTGAGGTTGGGTATGACTCCGCAGGCCTCAACCTTGACCAGCACATCGTGTTTACCCGGTACCGGAACCGGTACTTCGTCAAGCACGAACTTTCCGCCAATCTCATGCAACCGGGCCGCCTTCATCATTGTCATGTCTCTTCCTCCTGGGGTGCGGGCGCACTGTCGGGGCGCCCTTCCGGTCAGCGGTCGCCGTGATGCGCCGCGCTGTTGTCATGTGACACGGCGAAGGCCATGCCATCGTGCTGCAGTCGCGCCGCGCCCCCGTCAAGCCGGGCGCGCGGCAGCGGTGTCATCAGGCCGCTGATCTTTCCCGGGCCAGGCTCATCGCCGTGTCCTCGATCATGTCTTCCTGCCCGCCGACCATGCCGCGACGGCCCATCTCGACCAGGATGTCGCGCGCCGGCACGCCGTACTTTTTCTCTGCACGCTTGGCGAACAGCAGGAAAGAGCCATACACCCCGGCGTAGCCCAGGGTCAGTGCGTCGCGGTCGATGCGGATCGGGAAGTCCATGATCGGCACCACCAGGTCTTCGGCCACGTCCTGGATCTTGAACACATCCACGCCGGTCTCGATCCCCATCAGGTCGCACACCGCAATCAGCACTTCCATCGGCGTGTTGCCCGCCCCGGCGCCCAGTCCGGCTGCGGCGGCGTCGATGCGGGTGGCACCGACTTCGATGGCGGCGATGGAGTTGGCCACACCCATGGCGAGGTTGTGGTGACCGTGGAAGCCGAGTTCGGTTTCGGGCTTGAGGGCTTCGCGCACGGCCGAGAGGCGCGCCTTCACCGTGTCGGGCAAGAGGTGGCCGGCCGAGTCGGTAACGTAGATGCAGTTGGCGCCGTAGCCTTCCATCAGCTTCGCCTGTTTCACCAGGCCTTCGGGGCTGTTCATGTGCGCCATCATCAGGAAGCCGACGGTGTCCATGCCCAGCTTTCGCGCCATGCCGATATGCTGCTCGGAGACGTCAGCCTCGGTGCAGTGGGTAGCCACGCGAATGGTGCTCACGCCAAGCTCGTGCGCCATCCTGAGGTGGTCGACGGTGCCGATGCCCGGCAGCAGCAGGGCCGAAATCTTGGCCTGCTTCATCAGCGGGATGACGGCACCGAGGTATTCCTCGTCGGTATGGGCGGGAAAGCCGTAGTTCACCGAGCTGCCGCCGAGCCCGTCGCCGTGGGTGACTTCGATCAGCGGGATACCCGCTTCATCAAGTCCGCAGGCGATGGTCTTCATCTGCTCGAGTGTCATCAGGTGACGTTTGGGGTGCATGCCGTCACGCAGGGTCATGTCGTGGACGGTGATTTTCTTGCCGCGTAGATCCATGTTCATCTCCTTCAGGCAAGCGCTCAGGCGGCCATCGTTGCGCGGTTGGGTTCGAGGGTGAGACGGCCGGCGAGGAGCTCTTCGGCAAACATCTCGGCGGTGCGTGCAGCGGCGGCGGTCATGATGTCGAGGTTGCCGGCGTACTTGGGCAGGTAGTCGCCCAGGCCTTCGACTTCCATGAACACCGACACCCGGTTGCCATCGAACACCGGACCATTGACCAGCTTGTAGCCGGGTACGTACTTCTGCACTTCCTTGATCATGGCGTGGATCGACTCGGTGATCGCGGCCTGGTCGGGTTCGCTCTCGGTCAGGCAGTGCACCGTGTCACGCATGATCAGCGGCGGTTCTGCCGGGTTGAGGATGATGATGGCCTTGCCCTTTTTGGCGCCGCCCACCTTCTCCACCGCACTCGAGGTGGTGCGGGTGAATTCGTCGATGTTCTTGCGTGTGCCGGGGCCGGCGGATTTCGACGACACGGTGGCGACGATCTCGCCATAGCCCACCGCTTGCACGCGGCTGATGGCGGCCACCATCGGGATCGTGGCCTGACCACCACAGGTGACCATGTTGACGTTCATCTCGCCCTTGCCCACGTGCTCGACCAGATTCACCGGCGGCACGCAGAAGGGGCCGATGGCCGCGGGCGTGAGGTCGATCATCAGCACGCCGAGTGCGTTCAGCTTGCGGCTGTTCTCTGCATGCACATACGCGGACGTGGCATCGAAGGCGATCTGGATGCCGTCGGCCTTCACGTGCGCCAGCAGCCCGTCGACGCCTTCAGCTGTGGTCTTGAGGCCCATCTCGCGGGCCCGCGCCAGACCTTCGGAAGTCGGGTCGATACCCACCATCCACTCCGGCTCGAGCACCGGGCTACGCTTGAGTTTGTAGAGCAGATCGGTACCGATGTTGCCGGGGCCGATCAGTGCACATTTGATCTTGGTCATGGGGTTTCCTGTAGAACAGTACTGTGTGGAAAGAGATCACGCGGTGGGGGCTCCGCACCCCGGAGGCGCTGCGCGCCGGCCTCAGTCGAAGCTGGCCTCAACGTGGCCCAGCCCCGTTATATCCACCGCGAAGGTCTGCGGCCGTGTCGCATCAAGCGCGACCATCGGGCCCAGCGCGCCGGTGAGCACGATGTCGCCGGCCTGCAATGGCTGCCCGACGCGCACCAGCATGTCGGCGAGCCAGACTGCCGCATTGAGCGGGTTGCCGAGGCAGGCGCGTGCGTTTCCCTCGGAAACGGTCCGCCCGCCTTCCTGCATCGTCATCGCACAGCGGCCCATGTCGAAGCGGCTCGCCCTGACCGGCGTACTGCCGAGGACGAAGAGTCCGGACGAGGCGTTGTCGGCGACGGTATCGAACAGGCTGATGCGCCAGTCCGCAATCCGGCTGTCCACGATCTCGACGGCGGGCAGGCAGTATTCGATGGCGCCCAGCAGGTCGGCATAGGTGTGGCGTTCAAAGCACAGATCCTTGCCCAGTACGAATGCGATCTCGGCTTCGACCTTGGGCTGGATCAGCCTGCCCTTCGCCACCGGCTCGGCATCGCCAACTGCCATGTCGGCAAACAGCATGCCGAAGTCCGGTTGATCGACACCCAGCTGACGCTGTACGGCAGGCGAGGTCAATCCGATCTTCCGCCCCACCAGACGGCGCCCATCTGCCACTGCCCGCCGGGTGTTGTGCGACTGGATGGCATAGGCCGTTTCGGCCGACGCATGCTCAACCCGGTCGCGCAAGGGCGCCACGGCCTCGCCACTGCATGCGGCCGCGTAGAGCACATCCGCTGCGGCCACGATATCAAGCTGACTCATCTGAACTTCCTTTTCGGTTTTATCTCGATTGGCGCTACGCCAGACCTTCGGACACAGCGCCACCTCTGCCCTTGCGCGCGCCCTTAATGGCTGCGCCCCGAGAGCGCACCGAATCCGGCGACCCATTCGGGAACCGGACGGTAATAGCGCTCCTCCGCCGTCCAGTCCTGGGCACAGGCGGCCTCCATTGCCGCCGCTGCGGCGACCCAGGTCTTGGCCTCATGGGTTGAAGCACCGGCGGCCTTGCTCACTTCGTCGTTGCGATAGGCATCGATCGCCGTCCAGTCTCGCGCCTGCACCTGGCGCATGAAGCTTCGATCCCATTCGGGGCTCAATGCGTGCAGCCCATCGTCACCCGCCGCGAACGCGCGCGCTGCGGCGATCGTGCGTTTCTGGCGTGCATCCCGCGCTTCGGGCGTCGGATTGCGTCCCGCAATCAGACGCTCGATGACCACTGGATCGCTTGCCGTGGCAATCGCAGGAATCGGCGGGTTGTGAGACAGCCCGCCAGAGCCGATGAACAGCACCCGTTCATGTTCCCGCCCGGCAAAGCGCCCGAGCGCCTCACCCAGCTGGCGTGCACGCTTGAAACTGACCAGAGGCGGCGCGACGGCGTTGATCATGATGGGAATCACCGGGTAGCGATCGAGTGCGCCGGTCATCTCGACCAGTGCCTGCGCAAAACCATGGTCCACCTGCATGCGGTACGAGAACGCCAGGTCGATGCCGCAATCGATCACCGCCTCGGCGCAGCGCTCGGCAAGCCGGCGCGGTACATCAAGGGGGCCAACCGGTGTCATGTAGTCGCCCACCGACGTCGCCCCCATGCCGATACAGAACTGCGGCATGAGATCGAGGAAGACGCCGTTGTAGTGATCCGGCGCAAACAGGTAGATCACCTCAGGGTCGAAGCGCACCACTTCTTCGCGCACCGCGTTCACGAGGCCAGCCACTTCGCCGACGACCTCGGGCGACGGATCGAAATAGCCCTTCAACGGGGTGTGCGACATGCACTGCAGCATTGCTTTCATCGGGCGGCTTCCCTTACGGCCCCACGCGAACCGCTTCGGGGACGGCACCGCCAAGGAGGAAGGCCAGATGGATCCGGTTGAAGGTGGCCGGGTCCTCGAACTGGGGCCAGTGGCCGCAGCCGTCCATGACCGTGAACAGGGCGCCCGGAATCATCGACGCGATGCGCCGGCCCTCGGTGACATCAGCAGTGGGGTCATCGGAGGTCCACAGCACCAGCGTCGGTGCAGCGATGCGGGCATAGTCTTCGGCCCCGATCAGATTGCGCAGTCGGGTTTCCATGTCCTGCAACACCATGTTGTGCTTCATGCCTTCAGCCATCCCGGGCTGGGCATAGATCGCCTGACGGGTCGCGATCAGATCGTCGTAAGCCTTGGACTTGTCCGCCATCAGCCACTCCACGCGTGCCTTGATGAAATCCCACGAAGGATCACTCGCTGCCTGCAATGACAAGGTCTTCAGCCGCGACATCACCGCCGGATCGGCCTGCGAGCCCCCAGCCGTGTTCAACACCAGACGTTCGACGCGGTCCGGATGCTCAATCGCCATGCGGGCGGCCACCCAGCCACCCAGCGACTCACCCGAGAAGCTCGCGCGCTCGATGTTCTGCGCGTCCATGAAGCGCAGCAGATGTTCGATATAGGCCGGAATCTCCAGATCGCTGGTCGCGGGAGACGACCAGCCGTGACCGATCATGTCAATCGCCCACGTGGAGAAATGCATGCCATGCGCCTTGAGGTTGCGCACATAGGCCTCGGCGTGTCCGCCAACACCGTGCAGCATGATCAAGGCGGGATTGGCACGGTCGCCGGTGTGAAGATAACGGGTGTTGACGCCGCCAGCGTCGGTCCAGCCCTGACAAAAGCTGGTCTGACGGAGTTCAGCCCAGATGCTCTGAAAGGAAGGTGTCACAGATAGGTACTCCTGAGTTCCGGCGTGACGAGGCCGCACGCAGGCCGGTCTTGACCGGCCCGCACACTGTCACGGGGAAGCATTCTTGAAATGATGTGGATGCGCTTCACGCGCATCGACCAGGGAATCAGTCTTCGATCTGCTCGACGAAGTAGCCAGGTGGCTTGCCCGCGGCCGTGTCCTTGAAGCGGATGCTGTGCGTTTTCACCGATCCCGCCACGCCCTTGCCTGGCTTCGCGATGCCACGGTTCCAGCGCGAGGCCAGCTTGCGCCACGTGATCGGCGAGATGTCCGTCGCCACCAGCTGCTCGTCATCCCAGCCCGTGCCGTCGGCGTAGAAGTTCTGCATCGCT
>JALNWS010000071.1 GCA_023230755.1 Azoarcus sp. | reverse complement strand
CCGATCTGGAGCTGCGCGTTGAACAGCGCACGAACGAACTCGCCGCGCTCAATGACGAGCTTGAAACCTTCACCTATTCGGTTGCGCATGACCTCAAGGCGCCGTTGAGAGGGATAGACGGGTACAGCCATCTGTTGCTCGAGGACCATGCCGATCAGCTTGACGACGAAGGTCGCATGTTCCTTGGGAATGTCCGCGCCGGCGTCAAGCGGATGGCGCAACTGATCGATGATCTCCTTGCCTATTCGCGGATGGAGCGGCGCAGTCTGAAGCGTGCCAGGGTCAACCTTGCCTCCGTTCTGCGTGGCATACTCGCAGAACATGCAGCCGAATCAGACGAAAGTCAGGCGCATATCGATGTTGATGTTTCCGATATGTCTGTCGAGGCCGACCCCGATGGGCTGGCTCAGGTATTGCGTAACCTGGTGGGGAATGCGCTCAAGTATTCGCGTGATGCCAGTCCGCCGCAGATTCGCATCGTCGCACGTGCAGAGGGCGAATGGTGCCATCTGTCAGTGCACGACAACGGCATAGGATTCGACATGAAGTTCCACGATCGCATTTTCGAGATCTTCCAGCGCCTGCAGCGCGCGGAGGACTATTCCGGTACCGGCGTCGGACTGGCCATTGTTCGTAAGGCGGTACACCGCATGGGTGGGCGGGTATGGGCCGAGAGCGCGCCCGGCGAAGGTGCGACCTTCCACGTTGAGTTGCCGCGGTGAGCGACGTGCTGTCAGTGCCGAGGCCGATTCTCCTGATCGAGGATAACCCGGCCGATCTGGATCTCGCCCTGCGTGCGTTCAAGCGGCGCCACCTGCTCAATCCCGTCAAGATCGTGCGCGACGGACAGGAGGCGCTCGATCTCCTGCCCGCGTGGGAGGCGGGTGAGCCGCTTCCTATCGTGGCACTGCTTGATCTGAACTTGCCGAAGGTCTGCGGTCTTGAGGTCTTGCGCCAGTTCAAGGCCTGCAAGGCCGTATGCGGAATGCCGGTCGTGGTGTTGACGACGTCGGACGAGGACCGGGACATCAAGGCCGCATATGAACTGGGCGTCAACTCTTACATTGTGAAACCGGTCGATTTCGAAAGCTTCGCGAACGTCGCTGCCCAGATCGATCTTTACTGGTGTGTGCTCAACAAGCCAGTCCCTTCATCGTCATAAGGCCTGACCGGGAAAGTGATCAACGCCCTCTATGTCGAAGACAACCCGGTCGATGCCGACCTGCTGCAGCGCGCGCTGTCGCGCAGCATGCCCGAGTTGTCTATTGTTGTTGTCAATTCGCTTGCTGAGGGCTTGGCTGCCATAGATTCGGGCGCCCGCTACGACATCGTGCTGGCCGATCTGTCCCTGCCTGACGGCAGCGGTCTGGATTTGCTCGGGGCAGTACGCGAGCGAGGGTTGACGCTCGCCTGTGTCGTGTTGACCGGCTCGGGTGATGAATGCGCGGCGATTGCGGCACTCAAGTCGGGTGCGGACGATTACCTGGTCAAGGACGGCGACTATCTCGAGCACTTGCCGGGGACCGTGAAGTTTGCCATGGAACGCGCGCGTGCCGAGGTGGAGCGGCGCAGCCGGCCGGTGCGCGTGTTGTACGCCGAACATCATCTTTTCGATATCGATCTCACCTTGCGACGCCTCGCACAGTCGGCACCGCATCTGCGGATCGACGTCGTGCGCGGTCCCGACGCCGTATTGTCGCGGCTGCAGTCGGCCGCCAAAACGACGCCTTACGATGTGTTGCTGCTCGACTATGTCTTGCCTGGCATGAATGCGCTGGATCTCACGAAAGCGCTGCGTAGAGACCATCAACTCGACATTCCGATCGTTGTCGTCACCGGACAAGGCAGTGAAGAAACGGCGGCACAGGCGCTGCGCCTCGGTGTGTCCGATTACCTGATCAAGCACGACGGCTACCTGCACGAGCTGCCGGTTGTGCTCGACAATGCCTTTCGTCAGGCCGAACTGGTCCGCGAACGGACGGCGCTCAGGGCGCTTACCGAACGCCTCCGGCTCAATTCCGCAGTCATCGACAGCACGCAGGATGGCGTTCTGATTACCGATCTTGAGGGCAAAATCGTATCGGTCAATCGTGCCTTTACGGAACTCACCGGTTACTCGCGCGACGACGCCATTGGGCAGAACCCGCGTTTTCTGCGCTCCGGCCGCCACGATCGTGGCTTCTATCAGACCATGTGGGCCACGCTGATCCAGGCCGGTTGCTGGCAGGGGGAAATGTGGAATCGGCGCAAGAATGGCGAGCTCTTCCCCGAATGGCTGACGCTCAACGCGGTGCGCGACGAGGCCGGTGAGCTGACGAATTATGTTGGTGTGTTCACCGACATCAGTGCGCTGAGGCAAACCGAGGCCCGGCTCAGCCACCTCTCGCATTACGACCCGCTCACGGACCTGCCCAACCGCCTGTTGGTCATGTCCAGGCTGGCGCATGCGATCGAGGTCGCACGCCGGCAGAAGCAGGGGCTGGCCGCAATCTGTCTCGACCTCGACCGCTTCAAGACCATCAACGACAGCCTCGGACACCAGGTCGGGGATCAACTGCTGTGTGCCGTTGGCAAGCGCCTGCGGGCGCATCTCAGGAGCGAGGACACCCTTGGACGCCTTGGTGGTGACGAGTTCATGGTCGTGATCGAGCGCATCGAAACGCCTGCTGCAGCGGCCGTGGTTGCGAAAGGGCTGGTTGATGCGCTTGCCGCTCCGTTCACGCTTGAGAACGGGCAGGAGATCTTCATGCATGCCAGTGTTGGGGTGAGTCTGTATCCGGATGACGGTGCCGATTGCATGGCCCTGGTGCGCAACGCGGACGCTGCGATGTACAGGGCCAAGTCCCAGGGGCGAAACACCTATGGCTTCTATACCGAGGATCTGACCCGGTTCGCGTCGCAACGCCTTGATCTCGAGACCCGTCTCCGGCACGGACTGAGCAATGACGAGTTCGTGGTTTTCTATCAACCGGTGCTTGCGGTGGCCGACGGGCGTCTGCTGGGCGCCGAGGCCCTGGTGCGATGGCAGCCACCCGGCGAGCAAATGGTGTCGCCAGCAGACTTCATTCCGATGGCAGAGGAGACCGGCCTCATCGTGCAGCTGGGCGAGTGGGTGTTGCGCGAGGCGTGCCGGCAGGTGTGTCTGTGGGATGCGCAGGGTCTCGTGCTGCCTTCGGTTGCCGTCAACCTGTCGGCGGAGCAGGTAAGGCGACAGGACGTCGGCACAATGTTGCTGCAGGTGCTCAGCGAGTCCGGGCTGGCGGCAGAGCGTCTCGAGATCGAACTGACCGAGAGCAGCCTCATGCAGCAGGGGGATAAGGCCGCGATGCTGCTCGACCAGCTCAAGCAAAACGGGGTAAGGCTGGCGATCGACGATTTCGGTACCGGTTATTCATCGCTCGCGTATCTAAAGCGCTTCTCGATTGACAAGCTCAAGATCGACCGCAGCTTCATCAAGGACCTGGCCGACGAAAGCAACGATCTCGCGATCGCTTCAGCCATCGTTGCCATGGCGGAAGCGCTGGATATCGCGGTGCAGGCCGAAGGGGTGGAAACCAATGCCCAGCTGGCGCTGCTGAAAACCATTGGCTGCGGCAGCTGGCAGGGCTACTCCTGCAGCCCGCCAGTCCCTCCGGACGAGTTCGAAGCGCGCTTTCTGATACCGGGCTTCAGCGCCTAGGTTGATCGCTCACTGCGCGGCACGCCGGTTCAGTGCGTGCGCCATGCGGCCCAAGGCTTCGTCCAGCGTGGCGCGCGTGCAGCCAAAATTGAGCCGCACGAAGCCCGGAAGGCCAAATCCGCGACCATCGGACAGGCCCACTCCAGCTGCCTCGAAGAAGGTGGCTGGATCGTCCAGACCTGCACCGCGGCAATCGATCCAGGCCAGGTAGGTGGCTTCCGGCGAAGTCGTGCTCAGTCCGGGCATGGCCGCTACGGCCTCGAGCACCCGTGCACGGTTGGCGCACAGGTAGTCGAGCAGCGCAGCGCGCCATGGACCGCCGTCGCGGTAAGCGGCTTCGGTGGCGACCAGACCAAGCACATTGACCTGCGGCACGATGCCACGCATCACGTGTCGGTAGCGCTGGCGCAGCCCGGCATCGGGAATGATCGCGAACGACGAATAGAGCGCGGGAATGTTCCAGGTCTTGGACGGCGCCATCAGCGTAATCGTGCGGCGGGCCACCTGCTCGTCGAGCGCGGCAATCGGGATGTGCGGGCGGTCCTGATCCAGCACCAGGCCACAATGGATCTCGTCACTGCAGATCACCAGATCGCGCTCTTCGGCCAGCGCGGCAATCCACGCCAGTTCGTCGCGGTCGAACACGCGCCCGACCGGATTGTGCGGATTGCACAGCATGAACAGGCGGGTGTGCGGATCCATTGCTGCCGCAGTGGCCTCGCGGTTCCACTGCCAGCGTCCGTTCTCCAGTTCGAGCGGGCAGGTGATCAGGCGACGGTCGCTGTTGCCGGGCGCGAACAGGAAAGGGGGATACACCGGGGTGGCCGTAAACACCCCGTCGCCAGTTTCGCCCACCGCACGACAGGCAAGGTTGAAGCCGGTCACCACGCCGGGCAGCCACACCAGCCAGTCCGGCTGCACCCGCCAGCCGTGGTCCTGCGCGATACCGTCTATGACGGCTTCGATCAGCGAGGGCCAGGGTTCGGTATAGCCGAAGACGCCATGATCGATTCGTGCGTGCAGCGCCTCAAGTACCGGGGGCGGTGCAGTGAAATCCATATCGGCAACCCACAGCGGCAGGATGTCGCGGCCGGTAAAGCGGCCCCATTTTTCGCCGGGAACGCCTCGGCGATCCGGATGTCTGTTGAAGTCGAAGCTCATGCTTGGAACCGTGCGTGCAGGATAAGGGAGTGTAACGTGCGGTTTGCCATGCATCACGTATCAGACCGTATGGATACAATTACGCAAAAGAACAAGACAGGGTGGGACACTGATCATGAAGGATATTACGATTCATCCGGATGGCATTTACGCCATCGATTCGGGCTATGGTGAACGGGCGCAAGTGGCTGCGATTCATCTGATTGTCGACGCGGGTCGTGCTGCCGTGGTGGATACCGGCTGCAATGCTTCGATTCCACGCATTCTGGGGGCGCTGGCCAGTCTTGGCGTCACCCCTGATGCGGTCGACTGGGTGCTGTTGACCCATATTCATCTCGATCACGCTGGTGGGGCCGGCAGCATGATTTGTGCATTGCCGAACGCGAAGCTGGTAGTGCACCCTCGTGGCGTCAGACACATGATCGACCCGGCACGCCTGTGGGACGGTGCGGCCGCCGTATATGGGGCGGAGCAGACATTCCGGCTGTACGGTCGGCTGGCACCGGTGGCAGCCGAGCGCATCGTTGCGGCCGAGGATGGGCTTGAGCTCGCACTCGGGGAGCGCAGGCTGAGAATTATCGACACGCCGGGGCACGCCCGGCATCACGTCGCAATCTGGGACGAGCGCGCACGGGCATTTTTTACCGGGGACATCTTCGGCGTCTCCTATCGTGAGCTGGACGTGGATGGTCGCGCATTCGTGTACCCGACGACGACACCTTCGCAATTCGATCCTGATGCAATGCATGAGTCGGTCGATCGCATGCTCGCCTTCGGACCGCAAGCAATGTATCTCACTCATTACAGCAGGGTGGTCGAGGTCGAGCGTCTGGCCGGCGATCTTCACCGGCTGATCGATACCCAGGTTGCGGTCGCCCGCGCCGCACGCGGTGACGGGGTGGCACGCCACGTCGAAATCCTCGCCGGTCTGGAGCAGATCGTGCGCGAGGAGACTACCCGCCAGCACTGGGCGCTGAACGAGGACGACGCGCTGGAACTGCTGCGCATGGACCTTGAGCTAAATGCCCAGGGGCTTGGGGTCTGGCTCGACACTCAGCGCGTCACTGACGCCGCAACCCTTTGAGTCCGCGTCCCGGTCTGGGGGTGGGGTAAGATCGGGCCTTCCCCAGTCCGCGATGATTCGTATCCATGTTGTCTGCCACTGTTCTTCCCGCCGATCCGCTTACCGACATGGATTTCGAGCGCCGCTTCGGCGGCATCGGCCGGCTCTACGGCGATCAGGCGCTTGCGCGTCTGAGTGCATCCACAGTTTGTATCGTTGGCATCGGCGGTGTCGGGTCCTGGGTCGTCGAGGCCCTCGCTCGCAGCGGGGTGGGGCGACTGACACTGATCGACCTCGACCACATTGCGGAGTCGAACATCAACCGTCAGGCGCACGCCCTGGATGCCACGCTCGGCCAGTCCAAGGTGCTTGCCATGAGCGAGCGGGTGCGCGGGATCAATCCGCGGTGCAGGGTGACGCAGATCGACGAGTTTCTGACGCCCGAAAATGTGGGCGAGTTGCTGGACGGGTTCGATGTGGTCGTCGATGCGATCGACAACGTACGTGCCAAGGTCGCCATGGCGGCGTACTGTCACCGCCATCATCTGACCCTGGTCATGGCGGGTGGCGCGGGCGGCAAAACCGACCCGACACACATTCGGGTGGACGATCTCTCTCGTACGGAGCAGGATCCGCTGCTGGCAAAGGTTCGCGCACAGTTGCGCAAGGCGCATGGTTTTCCGCGTGACCCGAAGCGCAAGTTCGCCATCGAGGCGGTCTACTCCTGCGAGCCTCTGCGCTACCCGGAAGCCGCAGTTTGCGACGCGGGTCGGGGGCCGCAGGGGCTGGCATGCGCGGGCTACGGGTCGAGCATGGCAATGACGGCCAGTGTCGGTCTGTTCGTTGCCGCGCGGGTAATGGATCATTTGCTCAAACCCGCGGTCTGAAACCAACCCAACCTCAGCGGACTTCCTATGACTCACACAACCTCTCCGGTCACCCAGGCCGTGATCCTGTTCGGCCATGGCGCACGTGATCCCGAATGGGCGGGGCCGATGCAGCAGATCCGCCAGCGCATGCTTGAGCAGGCCCCGGGGCTCCACGTGGAACTGGCCTATCTCGAGTTGATGAGTCCGACGCTTGATGTCGCGGTCGAGGCGTTGATGGCGCACGGCATGACGCGAATTGCGGTGGTACCCGTTTTTCTCGCGCAGGGCGGGCACCTCAAGCGAGATCTGCCGGTGTTGCTCAATGCAGTCCGACAGCGATATCCTCAATGTGAATTCCACCTGAGCCGCGCGGTGGGTGAGGCGCCTGGCGTCATCGCCGCAATCGCTGCGTACGGCCTGAGTGCGCTTGGCTGAACACTGCGTCCACGGGGGTGCGCAGTGTTTGAATAGCAGGGTGGAATGCTTGACCACCGCAATTATAAGAATATACTTATATTCATGACCAAGCTTACAGTCCCGCTCCTGTTGTCGGCTCTTCTGTGCAGCGCAACGCTGGCACGTGCAGAGGTGCCGACGCTGTTGATCGAAGCGCGCCCGATCAGTTTTTCACAACCTGCCGAAGCGACGGTCGAAGCCGTCAGGCAGGCTACGCTTGCCGCGCAGGTGGCGGGCCGGGTCGTTGAGCTGAACGTGGACGCGGGTGATCGCGTCACGCGCGGCGACGTGTTGCTGCGTATCGATGCTGCAGAGGCAAGTCAGGCCGTGGCGGGTGCCGAGGCCGGGGTCGCTCAGGCCGAAGCGGGCAGAATCAAGGCGCGCAGCGATTACGAGCGCACCCGAAGCCTGTTTGAGCGCAAGTTTGTCAGCAAGTCTGCTCTTGACCAGGCGCGTGCGGCGCTGGATGCGGCCGACGCGCAGGTCCGCAGTGCGCAAGCTGGTCGCGGCCAGGCGTCGACCGTGGTGGGCTATACCCGGGTCGTTTCTCCACTCACCGGGGTGGTAGCTGCACGCCATGTCGAGGCTGGCGAGATGGCGCAACCGGGTACTCAACTGTTGACCGTGTATGACCCCGCCGCATTGCGGGCGGTTGCCGACGTGTCGCAGCAGCGCCTGACCGCCTTGGGAAAGCTGCCGCTGCGCGCCAGCGTCGAATTGCCCGATGCGGGGCGTTGGGTGGAGGCTGCGACAGTGACGGTGCTGCCCGCTGCAGATGAACGCACCCATACCGTGCAGGTGAGGGTGGATCTGCCTGCCGGCACCAGCGGTGTGGTGCCCGGTAGCTATGCCCGTGTTCATTTTCTGTCGGGAGAACGCACCCGCCTCGTGGTGCCGGCAACGGCAATCCTGCGTCGCGGAGAACTGACCGCGGTGTACGTGGCCGACGGTCAGGGTAACTTCAGTCTGCGTCAGTTGCGCCTTGGCGAGAGTGTTGGCTCTGCGGAAGGGATAGAAGTGCTTGCCGGCCTGCGCAGCGGTGAAACCATCGCCCTCGATCCGGTGCAGGCAGGTATTGCGGCCAGTACCGCAAGCCGGCCCTGAGCGGGGAGCCGGAGATGAGTGCCCCCCTTGGTTTGTCCGGTCGAATTGCAGCCGCTTTCCAGCGTAACGCCCTGACCCCGCTGATTGCCCTCGTTCTGCTGCTGGCCGGTGTGTTTGCCACACTGGTCACGCCCAAGGAAGAAGAGCCGCAGATCGACGTCACCATGGCCAACGTCATCGTGCCTTTTCCCGGTGCGTCGGCACAGGATGTCGAGGCGCTGGTGGCACGGCCTGCAGAGCAGGTTCTGTCGCGGATGGCGGGTGTCAAGCACGTGTATTCGGTTTCGCGCCCGGGCATGTCGGTCATCACGGTGGAGTTCGAGGTCGGAGTCCCCAATCAGACTGCGCTGGTGCGTCTTTACGACACCGTACATTCGAACAGCGACTGGCTTTCGCCGCAGCTGGGAGTCGGTGAACCGCTCATCAAGCCCAAGGGCATTGACGACGTGCCCATCGTCAGTCTCACCCTGTGGACCGCAGACCCCGAGCGCGCAGCATTCGAGCTGCAGCAGGTAGCACGCGCCAGCGAACTCGAGCTCAAGCGCCTGCCCGGCACGCGCGACGTCACCACGATCGGCGGACCGGGAAGAGTCATCCGTGTTCAGCTCGATACCGAACGCATGAATGCGCATGGGGTGACGGCCCAGGATCTGCGCGCCGCGTTGCAGCTTGCCAACGCATCGCAGCCGGCGGGCAGTCTGGTGAGCGACAACCGTGAGGTGCTGGTGCAGACCGGTACCTATATCGAGTCCGCCGAAGATGTGCGTCGGCTGGTGGTGGGGGTGTTCGACGACAAGCCGGTCTTCCTGCGCGACGTGGCGCAGGTGGACGATGGTCCGGATCAGCCGGCGAGCTATGTCTGGTTCGGCTCCGGAGCTGCGAGCACTGCATCCAGTCATGGCGTTTTTCCGGCCGTAACGTTGTCAATTTCGAAGAAGCCGGGTGCGAACGCGGCCGACGTTGCGGAGGCGGCGATTGAGCGCATCGAGAGCTTGCGCGGTTCGCTGGTGCCGGACGGGGTCGAGGTGACGGTGACCCGCAACTATGGCCAGACCGCGAACGACAAGGCACAAAAGCTGATCGGCAAACTCGCGTTTGCCACGGCTGCCGTTGTAGCTCTGGTTTTCTTTGCCCTCGGGTGGCGCGAAGCGATCATCGTCGGCATCGCGGTCTCGCTCACGCTGGCGGCGACCCTGTTTGCGTCCTGGGCCTGGGGCTTCACGCTCAACCGTGTCAGCCTCTTTGCTCTGATTTTCTCGATCGGCATCCTGGTGGACGATGCCATCGTGGTGGTGGAGAACATCCACCGCTGGCATACGCTTGAACCCGACACGCCCCTGTGGAAGCTGATTCCCAAGGCAGTGGACGAGGTCGGTGGGCCGACCATCCTGGCGACCTTCACCGTGATCGCGGCCCTGTTGCCGATGGCCTTCGTGACCGGCCTGATGGGGCCGTACATGAGCCCGATTCCGATCAACGCCTCAATGGGCATGTTCATCTCGCTGGCCGTGGCCTTCATCGTCACGCCGTGGCTTGCGCAGAAGCTCCTGAAGTCGGTCGACGCCCATCATCACGAAGGCGAAGACAAGCTCACCCGCAAGCTCGATGGTATGTTCCGCCGCATCATGACACCGATGCTCGACCCGATCCGGGGCGGTCGCGCGCGCATGCGCCTGTGGCTGGTGGTGGTCGTGCTGATTGCGGGTTCGGTGGCGCTGCCGATGGTGGAACTGGTGGTCATGAAGATGCTGCCGTTCGATAACAAGAGCGAGTTCCAGGTCGTGCTCGACATGCCGGTGAGTACGCCGGTCGAGGAAACCGCCCGTGTGCTGCGCGAGATCGGTGCCGAGTTGGCGAAGGTTGAGGAGGTCACCGACTGGCAGGCCTATGCCGGCACCGCGAGTCCGATCAACTTCAACGGTCTGGTGCGCCAGTACTATCTGCGCAGCGCGCCGGAACAGGGCGACATTCAGGTTAACCTGGTCGACAAGGCGCATCGCAGCCGGCAGAGCCATGAGATTGCGGTCTCGGTGCGCGACACCGTAACCGCGATTGCGCTGCGTAACGGCGGGAATGCCAAAGTGGTCGAGGTGCCACCCGGACCGCCGGTGATGTCGCCGATCGTCGCTGAGATCTACGGGCCTGACTACGCCGGACAGATTGAGGTCGCTAAGCGCGTGCGGGCAGCGTTCGAGGGCTCGAAGGACATTGTCGGCGTGGACGACACGGTCGATGAGGCGGCGCCCAAGCTGCTGCTGCGGGTTGATCAGGTCAAGGCGGCGCGCATGGGCGTGTCACAGGCAGACATCGTCGAGGTCGTGAGGCTGGGCCTGTCGGGCGAAAACGTGACGCCGGCGCACGGCGGCGACAACAAGTACGAGATCCCGGTGCGGATCCAGCTGCCGGCCACCCGGCAGTCGGACGAGGCATCGCTGTTGTCGATGAAGGTTCGTTCCCGGTCCGGACAGCTGGTGGCAGTCTCTGAAGTGGTCGAAGCGGTCGACACCCGCCGTGAGCAGATTCTCTATCGCAAGGACCTGTTGCCCGTGGTGTATGTGACCGGTGACATGGGAGGCAAGCTCGATTCACCCCTCTACGGCATGTTCGAAATTCGCAGCAAGGTCAAGGACATGGCGCTCGACGGTGCGCCCGGCCTGGCAGGGACGCTGGGCGAATGGTTCATCCATGCCCCGGCCGACCCGTATACCGGCTACCAGCTGAAATGGGACGGCGAGTGGCAGATTACCTACGACACCTTCCGCGACATGGGTGTGGCCTATGCAGTAGGCCTGATCCTGATCTATCTGCTGGTGGTGGCGCAGTTCCACAGTTACCTCGTGCCGTTGATCATCATGGCGCCGATTCCGCTCACCCTGATCGGTGTCATGCCCGGCCACGCCCTGTTCGGCGCGCAATTTACCGCCACTTCGATGATCGGCATGATCGCGCTTGCCGGCATCATCGTTCGCAACTCGATTCTGCTGGTGGATTTCGTCAATCAGCAGGTCAGGGAAGGCGTCGATTTTGCAGAGGCCGTGATCCGTGCGGCAGCGGTCCGTGCCAAGCCAATCGGGCTGACGGGGCTGGCGGCGATGATCGGTGCCATCTTCATTCTTGATGACCCGATTTTCAACGGCCTGGCCCTGAGTCTGATCTTCGGCGTGTTCGTGTCCACCGTGCTCACCCTGGTGGTGATTCCGGTGCTGTATTTCGCGGCGATGCGTAACCGCCTCGCCCAACTGACGGGAGAAACCGAATGAAGCTCACTACCAACCAGTTCGTCCGCATCTTTGCCGGTGCTTTCGTGCTCATCTCGCTTGCGCTCGGGGTTGAAGCCTCGCCGCTGTTCGTGAATGCGAACTTCCTGTGGCTCACCGTTTTTGTTGGTGCGAACCTGTTTCAGAGCGGTTTCACAGGCTTGTGTCCGCTGGAGAACATTCTGCACAAACTCGGCGTAAAAGACCGCTACTGAGCACTGAAGGCCGACACGCATCTGCGCGGCCGTGTGGGCGGGCGCTACAATCGGGCTGTTTTCATCTGCGAACGCACGCCTGCCCATGAACGACCACGCTACTCCTCCCGATCGACGACTCGACCGGCGCATTCCACTGGGCTGTGCGGCCTCCATTCTGCTGCAGGGTGGCCGCTCGCTTGCTGCCGAATGTGTCGAGTTGAGCGTCAGCGGCATGACGCTGCATGCGTCGTATGTACCGGGAGAACTTGAAGTGATCGACGTTGCGGTGATGTCGCCGGGCACTGGCCTGGGGCGGCCACCGCTGGTGACCCGGCTCAAGGTCACACGCTGTCACGCGCTCGGCGATGGTCGCTACGAAATAGGCGGTGCAATCACGCAGGTGGTGGGCTGATCATGGCCTGAGCCGGCGCGCCAGCGCTCAGCGCGGCTGGCGCCGCAACAGCAGCCAGACCGAGAAGACGGTGAAGGCGCTGAAACTCAGCAGCGACCAATTGGCCAGAGACAGCCCCAGAAAGGTCCAGTCGATCGCGCTGCAGTCACCTGCGCCACGAAACAGCATCGGCAGAACCTCTGTCAGCGGAAAACTTTCCATCAGATATTCCAGCCCGGGACCGCACTCGGCAATGCCGGGCGGGTTGAGTTGAAGCCAGGTCTGGTTGGCGGCAACACCGGCGCCCGTCATGGCGGTCAGGCCAATCAGGCTGGCGTAGATCCGGGTGCCCACCGCACCGGGCCCATGCAGTCCGCCGATCAGCCCCAGCAGGCCGACGGTCAGCAGCGCGTAGCGCTGCATGATGCACATCGGGCAGGGGTGCAGACCGACCACTTCCTGCAGATAGAGGCCGAAGCCGAGCATTGCTGAACAGAGTGCGAAAAGCGCGAAAAAGATCGGACGGGCGGGCATGCGGGTGAGCGTCATTGGATGGGGCTTTGTTGAAGCGTTGAAGGTGGGGATTGTAGGCGATTCGTGTTGCGCGTCACTTCGTAAGCGACGTGGCGATTAAGTTCCCGCGCGGCCTGTGCGGTTCAGCCCCGCAGCGCCTGTCGCGGTCACGCCGGTGTGCGGTTGAGGGCGGTGACCAGCATGTCGATGAAGGCGCGGGTCTTGGCAGGCATCAGGCGTCGCCCCGGAAACACCGCCCACGCCGTATGTGATGGCAGGCACCACTGTGGCAGTACGCGGCGGAGTTCTCCGCGGCGAAGGGAGGGGGCGGCGAAGTGCTCGGGCGCCGCAGCGATGCCGGCCCCCGAACACGCCAGTTGAATCAGCAGTTCAGGTGAATTGGCGGTGATCCGTCCGGGTGGGGTGAGCTGAAGTTGCTCATCGCCGCGTAACAGTGTCCACTTCAAGGCTTCGCCAGTGCCGGTGAGCAGGCGTAAGCCAATGTGGCGCGCAAGTTCATCGGGTGCCGCGGGATCGCCGTGTTCGGCGAGGTAGTCGGGTGATGCATAGAGGCCGTTGTTGAAGACAGCAAGACGGCGGGCCGCGAGCAGGCTGTTGTCAGGCAGTTCGCCCATCCGGATCGCGAGGTCGAAGTTTTCTCCCAGAAGGTCCACACGGCGGGGCGACAGGTCCAGCTCAAGCGAGATTGCAGGATGGAGCGCGACGAAGGCGCCGAGCATGTCGGTCAGCAGCAGGGATGCGAAGTCGCTTGGCATTGAGACCCGCAGCCGTCCGCTTGGTGCCGCCTGACGGTGTTCTGCCAGGTTGGCCACGGCTTCGACTTCGGTGGCCACCTGACGTGCGTGTTCAAGCAGCGCCTGTCCGAACTCGGTTACCTGCAGACGGCGTGTCGTGCGCTGCATGAGGCGCTCACCGAGTTTTTCTTCAAGCAGACTGATGCGACGCGAGACCGTCGATTTGGGCAGGCCGAGGCGTTCGGCGGCGCGGCTGAAACTGCCCGCCTCGACGACACGGGCAAAGATCAGCAGATCGTTGGCATCATAATGTTCCATGGATGGGATAATGTTATCCGATCAAGGGGATTATCAGTCTTATTGTGCAGGAATAAAGTGTGGTCATCGACACTCACTGACCGGAGCACATCATGAACATCCTTCAAGTCAATGCCAGCGCACGTAGCGAAGGTGCGAATTCCACCCGTGTTGCCAATGCCATTGTGGCCCGCCTGCAGACCGCCTCGCCGGACGCCGCACTGAGTGTGCGCGATCTGGCCGTAACGCCCCACCCGGTGCTCGATGAAGCCGCACTCGGCGCGCTGTTCACCCCTGCGGACAAGCGTACGCCGGAGCAGGCCGCACGCGCCGCGCTGGACGACGCCCTGATCGCTGAGTTGCAGGCCGCCGACGTTCTGGTGCTGGGCGTGCCGATGTACAACTTCGGCATTCCGGTCCAGCTCAAGACCTGGATTGATGCCGTCGCGCGTGCCGGTGTCACCTTCCGCTATACGGAGAACGGGCCTGAAGGGCTGCTCAAGGGAAAGAAGGTCTATGTCGCGCTTGCTCGCGGTGGCAAGTACCGCGGCACCGATCTGGACTCCCAGGTGCCGCACCTCAAGACCTTCCTCGGTTTTCTCGGGATGACCGATGTCAGCTTCATCTACGCTGAGGGATTCGCGATGGGGGCCGATGCTGCACAGCAGGCGCTCGCGGATGCCGAAGCGGAAATCGTTGCTGCACTGAGCTGAAAACGGCAGAGGCTGCCCAACACCCTGCACAGGAGGTCGAAATGACGAATGCGAACGTTTTGCCGGTGTTACAGGAAGAGGTGGTAACTCGGTCACGCGCTGTCGAGCAACGGGTCGTCGGGCGCCCGACTTCGGACGGCGCCGGGGTGAAGCTGACCCGCGTCCTGACGCAGGCGCTCCAGCGTCGGCTCGATCCATTCCTGATGCTGGACGCCTTCGGCAGCGACAGGCCGGACGACTACATCGCCGGCTTTCCCGATCATCCGCATCGCGGCTTCGAGACCATCACCTACATGATCGCAGGGCGCATGCTTCATCGCGACAGCGCTGGACACGAAGGCCTGCTGGAAAATGGCGGTGTGCAGTGGATGACTGCCGGGCGTGGCGTGATCCACTCCGAGATTCCGCAGCAGGAAGAAGGCGTGATGGAAGGCTTTCAGCTGTGGCTTAACCTGCCGGCCCGCGACAAGTTGTGCGCGCCGTGGTATCGGGACTTTTCCGCGGCCGAACTGCCCAGGTTCACTACCGCGGAAGGGGTGGCGGTTACCGTGATCGCCGGGCGTAGTCACGGGGTGGAAGGCGCGGTCTTGCGGGAGACCACAGCGCCGCTGTATCTCGACCTGCATTTGCCTGGCGGCGAGGGATTCGTTCAGTCGCTGCCTGAGGGCCACAATGCCTTCGCGTATGTCTATCGTGGTGAGGTCACGATCGGCGGAGAGCAGGTCGCAGCGCAGCGCATGGCGATTCTGGGCAAGGTGGTCGGCAGCGATGGCGTGGTGCTAGAGAGCGACGAGCCGGCGCGGGTGCTCCTCATCGCAGGCCAGCCACTGAACGAGCCGATTGCGCAGTACGGTCCTTTCGTGATGAATACCGAGCAGGAAATCTATCAGGCGCTCAACGACTTTCGGGATGGCCGGCTGGCGAACTGAACGCCCACCGCGCCTGGCGGTGGCGCCAGAGAGTCAGCCCTGAGCGAGTGCCTTCAAGGCCCGGACCTGCGCCAGAATGGGCGCAGGGACAGGCTGCTCGCCGGCGAGCATGGCGCGAATGGTTGCCGCGTTGTCCGCTACGGAGGGGCTGTCGTGCAGGCCCGCAAGCGGTGGAGCGCCGCCATCCTCTGCCGCAACGCCGATGCGGCTCGTGCCATCTGCGTAGGTTTTCATCTCCGGGCAGCGTCTGGGGTTGGCGTAGATTTCGCCTTCCGTGCCGCGTAGCAGCATGGCATGCCCGCCATCCGCACGCAGGAACTCGTCCATGCGCTCAAGGTACTCAGGATGCGTGACCGCGACCACCCGCACACTCCGCCCGCTGCAGGGGTCGAGCAATTTGGCCATGGTGTGCGCACTGCTGCGCACGCCCATGCGCTGGCGCAGGGAGAGCAACCGGTCCAGCCCTGGCAGCAGGGTGCTGACCTGCACACAGGCAAGGTGCCGGCTGGCCAGTTGTGCGCCGGCTTCGACAACGTCGGCGGCTGGCGTGATGCCGAGCTCGGCGAGCAGTTCGAAAGGACTGACCCTGGATTCGAAATCATGCCTGCCCTGTATCAGCACCGGTATACCGTCGCGTGCCAGCAGCAGTGCCACCAGCGGCATCAGGTTGGGCTGGCGGCGGGCGCCGTTGTAGCTCGGGAGCACGACGCAACGCGGGCCGTCTGGGACGGCGACCTGTGCGCCCTGCGCATCCATGGCCTGCTTGAAGCCAAGGAGCTCGTCGAGCGACTCGCTCTTGATTCGCAGGGCGATCAAAATGGCACCGAGTTCGAGGTCGGCCACGCTGCCATCCAGCATGCCGCCGAAAAGGGTGGCAGCCGCATCGCGTTCGAGAGAGCGGGCGCCCTTGGCGCCGCGCCCGATTTCCTTGATCATGGGGGCACAGTTCATGAGTCGGGATTATCCACCGCCCATGCCGTTCGCGGTAGGGTGGAAGGGCCGGCCACGTTGCTTTTCAATGAATTTCTCACGGAGCGAGAATCAAAATGGAAGTCGGATTTATCGGACTGGGCCTGATGGGCCGCCCCATGGCGCTGAACCTGATCAAGGCCGGGCATACGGTGCATGTCTGGAGCAGGCGTCGCGAGTCGATGGCGCCGCTGCTCGAGGCCGGCGCCGGAGACTGTGCCAGCGCCGCCGAGGTCGCACAGCGTGCCGCGATCACCATCAGCATGGTGGCCGATGCGCCGGATGTGGAGCAGGTGACGCTCGGCGCCGGCGGTGTGGCCGAGGGTGCAGGGGCGGGGCACATTCATGCTGACATGAGCACGATCGCACCTGCTGCGGCACAGTCGATTTCGGCTGGCCTCAAGGCGCGCGGTGTGAGCATGATCGACGCGCCGGTGTCGGGTGGCGAGGTGGGCGCGATCGCTGGCTCGCTGACGATCATGGCCGGTGGCGATGCCGCCGCCTTCGACAAGATGAAACCGGTGTTCGAAGCCATGGGCAAATCGGTGACGCGCATTGGCGATGCCGGTGCGGGGCAGGTCGCCAAGGCCTGCAACCAGATCCTCACTGGCGTCGGCGTGGCGGCGGTGGCCGAGGCACTCAACTTCGCCACCCGCAGTGGCGTGGATGCCGGCAAGGTGCGAGAGGCCCTGCTCGGCGGTTTCGCCTATTCGCGCATCCTCGAGAATCACGGCCAGCGCATGCTCGACCGCAACTTCCGCCCCGGCTTCAAGGCGTGGATGCACCAGAAGGACATGCGCATCGTCATGGAAGAGGCGCATCGGCTCGGACTTGCTCTGCCCTCATCGGCGGCTACCGCACAGATGTTCAATGCGATGGTCGGTAGCGGGCTGGGTGAGGACGATTCGATCGCGATGCTCAAGCTGCTCGAACTCATGAGTGGTGGAGCTGGCGAATGAGGCTGGGTTTCATCGGCCTCGGCGCGATGGGCGCGCCGATGGCCCGTCATCTGCTGGCTGCAGGGCGTGAGCTGGCGGTGTGGGCGCGACGCCCCGATGCGGCAAACGAACTCGTAGCGGCGGGTGCGTTCGCCTGCAGTACGCCCGCTGAGCTGGCGGCGCGCAGCGATGTGGTGATCAGCATCGTTACCGGCAGTGCGGATGTCGAAGCGCTGGTGTTTGGCGAGCATGGTCTGGCGGCGGGGCTTGCCGCGGGCTCGGTGCATGTGGACATGAGCACGATTTCGCCGGGGTGCGCGCGCAGGCTGGCCGCACACCATGCCGGTCGTGGTGTGGGCTGGCTCGATGCGCCGGTGTCGGGCGGCGAGCAGGGCGCGATCGATGCCTCGCTGGCCATCATGGCCGGCGGCGAGGCAGAGACGCTGGCGCGGGTGCGCCCCCTGCTCGAAGTTGTCGGCAAGCGCATCGTGCATGTGGGGCCGGCAGGCGCAGGCCAGGTGGCCAAAGCGTGCAACCAGATGATCATGGTGGCCGCAATCCAGGCTGGCGCCGAGGCCATGCATCTGGCGCAGGCGCACGGTGTCGACCTCGCCGCAGTGCGTCAGGCCCTGATGGGTGGGTCGGGCGCGTCGCGGGTGCTTGAGGTGATGGGGGCGCGGATGGTGAGCCGCGATTTCTCCGCCGGAGTCGAGGCGCGGCTGCATCACAAGGACTTCGGCATTCTGATGCAGGAAGCCTGTGCGCTGGGTGTGCCCTT
>JALNWS010000070.1 GCA_023230755.1 Azoarcus sp. | reverse complement strand
TGGTGCGTGGATATGGTCGGCCGTTAATGACGTCGGCATCAAGTGACGAGTCGCGTTGCTTCACGCGTGATTCGGGTCTGATCGGCAGGATTGTCCGATCGCGGCGTCGAGCCCTCATTCCTCGTCCAGGAGATTCCAGTGTCAACGGCCTATGTGACGCTTCGCCCCTTTGCTCAAAACGAGCTCATCTTTGATGAGACGGAGACAAAAGACATCCTCAAGTTCTTCTTCCTGCATCTGCGCGAGCGGATCGACACGGTTTCGATGACCACCGAGCTGCGGAACTTTGCCCAAGGCCTGCTCGTTGAAGCCATCGACGCAACGTATGCCCTCGGTTACCTCGAGATCTTGTTCCGAGCCTCTTACAACCCCGGAAGCGGAATGTCGAAAGCGCTTTCGAAAATCGGACGCAAGGGCGCGAGGCTCTGGTTCAAACATGGCACACAAGCTGATTTGCTCAGGACGAAAATATCCAGCCGCGTGCGGGACCAGTTGGCCCATAGTTTTGCTTCAATCTTCCCGATGATGCTTGAAGGCATCGCACGAGCAAGGGGGGCGCGGGCGAAACCTGGTGGTACACGTTCACTACGATCAAGCGTCCGGTTCGGACATTCTCTGGGGGTGACATGACCCGATCCAAGAAAGCCGCGCTCTGGCTCGTTTCGCTGGTCGTTCTGAGTGTTGCGGGGTCGTGGGCCTATGTTGTCTCACGCACATTCGCCGATTTCGAATCCTTGCTCCTGTGCAGCCAGGGTAAAGACACGTTGCTACCGAAATCGATATGTCAAAGCTATCTTTTCCGATTTGGTGCGGAGGCGGAAAATATTGCTGCGTTGAATCGTGGTACCGGCGTCGGCTGGGTCGTGCGGGCCGAGGATGAAGACGATCGGAAAAAACTGGTCGCCTTCCTGCTCCAGAGCGGTGTCGACATAAACGCCATAGATCAGCGCTCGGGGATCTCCGCCCTGCACACCGCCGTTCTCGAAAACGATCTTGCTGCTGTCGAGCTGCTGCTGAGCAATGGCGCGAACCCCGCAGTCAGAGACCGAGACCACGGGAGAACGCCCTTGGCGTTTGCGCTGGATCTCGAAAGCAAGCCAAACCAGCCCGACAGAGGCGCGATCATTCAACGGCTCCGGGCTGCGTCACAGAGCGGATCGCCAGGCAATCCGTAGTGCGAGGGCGGTGTGAAACGCCCCGGATTTGAACTGACCCCCGGAAGTTGGACAGTTGCGAACCAGGTAATTAGACGGCGTTTCTCAACCGGTATTCCGCCGGGCTGTGCCCTTGCGATCCGAGCTTAATTTGCTCGTGATTGTCGTAGCGGATGTAATCATGCACGGCCGCTTCAAGCGCCCCAAGACTGTTGAGTGCAGCAAGATGGAAATACTCGGTAAGCGCCCGGCGAACCCGTCTTGACGGAGTGGGTCAGCAGGTTCCGAGCGGCGTCCAGCGATGGGGCAGGAGCTCACCAATCCGGCTGTATGGTTGACTCGGCAGGCGAGCAAGCACGTCTTTCAGATAGGTGACATGTCGCTGGCAATGCGGCACGTCTGCTGCGCGTTCTTCAGGAGCGCTGTGTGACGCCGGTTGGTGCTCAACGCGACGCAATGTGTCGGCCGCCGCACGCCGTCTCGGCATCAGCCGCAACACCCTCTATCGCAAGATCGGCCGCATGAAATAAGGCGCTGGAGCGGCTCCGCTAAGCAATTCGTACTAAGGGTTTTCCTGCACTTGTCCCGTCTCGGGTCGGGCGTATCCTCGAATACAGGTATGAAGTGTGCTTCATAGGGAATGCTTCATCACTGTCACAACAATGAATTTTGGAGGAGAAGGTCGATGTGGAAATCACTTCATATTGACCCCGCAAAGTGTACCGGCTGTCTGCAGTGTGAGATGGCCTGCTCGTATGAGCACACCGGGGTCTTCAATCCCAGCAAGTCACGGATCAAGGTCTTCAACTTCGAGGCTGAAGGACGCAAGGTGCCGTACACCTGCACCCAATGCACCGAAGCCTGGTGTCTGAATTCCTGTCCGGTCGATGCGATCCGCATCGACCTCTCTACCGGCGCCAAGATGGTGTTCGAGGACACCTGTGTCGGCTGCAAGGTGTGCACGATCGCCTGTCCGTTCGGCACGATCAATTACAACCAGGATTCGGGCAAGGTGCAGAAATGTGACTTGTGCGACGGCAATCCGGCCTGTGTCGAGGCTTGCCCGACGGCTGCGATCACCTATATCGATGCCGACTGGACCGGGCTGGACAAGATGCGCAGCTGGGCCGCGAAGGCCAATACGCCGACCACGGCTGCCTGAAGGAGGAGAAACCATGGGCTGGAACAGAAAAGTCCTGCGTGTCGATCTGACAGCAGGCACGTGCAGGGAAGAACCGCTCAACATGAAGTGGGCTCAGGACTACCTGGGCTCGCGCGGACTGGCGACCAAGTACCTGGTGTCGGAGATCGATCCCAAGGTCGATCCGCTGTCACCCGAGAACAAGATGATCATGTCCACCGGCCCGCTGACCGGCACCATGGCATCGACCGGCGGACGCTACACGGTGGTGACCAAAGGGCCGCTGACCGGTGCCATCGCGTGCTCGAACTCGGGCGGTTATTTTGGCGCCGAGCTCAAGTTTGCCGGCTGGGACATGATCATCTTCGAAGGCAAGTCGCCGAAGCCGGTCTATCTCTACATCGAGAACGACAAGGCCGAGTTGCGCGACGCCGCTCATCTGTGGGGCCGAAGCTGCTGGGAAACCGAAGAAACCATCAAGCACGAGCTGCAGGACCCGCTGGTGCGGGTGTCGTCGATCGGTCTGGCGGGCGAGAATGAAGTGATGTTCGCCTGCGTGGTGAATGACTTGCACCGGGCGGCAGGGCGCTCCGGCGTGGGTGCAGTGATGGGCTCGAAGAACCTCAAGGCGGTCGCGCTGCGCGGCACCAAGGGGGTATCGGGCATTCACGACTTCAAGGCCTTCATGAAGGCGACCACCGAGGCCAAGAAGGTGCTGGCCGACAACGCGGTCACCGGTCAGGGCCTGCCCAAGTTCGGAACCCAGGTGCTGATGAACGTGATCAATGAGATGGGCGCGCTGCCCACCCGCAACCACCGCGACGTGCAGTTCGAGGACGCCGGCAAGATCTCCGCCGAGGCGATGCACGAGAAGCGCGAGAGCGACGGCAAGGCACAGCTGGTCACCAATGCGGCGTGTTTCGGCTGCACCATCGCCTGCGGTCGCATCTCGGAGATAGACAAGGGCCACTTTACCGTCAAGAACAGTCCCAAGTACTGGGGCGCGTCCGGCGGTCTGGAGTACGAGGCCGCCTGGGCGCTGGGCGCAGCCAACGGTGTAGGCGATATCGAAGCCCTGCAGTATGCCAACATGATCTGCAACGAGCAGGGCATGGACCCGATCTCCTTCGGCGCGACCGTGGGTGCGGTCATGGAGCTGTACGACATGGGCGTGCTCGATGCGGCCAAGATCGGCATCGACTCGCCCTTCGGCTCTGCCGAGGCGCTGGCGAAGCTGGTGGAGATGACGGCCAGCGGTGAGGGCTTCGGCAAGGAGATCGGTCTGGGTTCGAAGCGGCTGTGTGAAAAATACGGCCACCCCGAACTGTCGATGAGCGTGAAAGGGCAGGAATTCCCCGCCTACGATTCGCGCGGGATTCAGGGCATGGGCCTGGCTTATGCGACCTCCAACCGTGGTGCCTGCCATTTGCGCGGCTATACCGTTGCCTCCGAAGTGCTTGGGATTCCGGTCAAGACCGATCCGCTCACCACCGAGGGCAAGCCGGAACTGGTCAAGGCCTTCCAGGATGCCACGGCGGTGTTCGACTCTGCCGGTATCTGCGTATTCACCAGCTTTGCGTGGACCCTGGCCGATGTGCAGCCTCAGCTCGATGCCGCCTGCGAAGGCGACTGGAGCATGGACAAACTCAACGAGGTGGGCGAGCGCATCTGGAACATGGAGCGCGAATTCAACAACGCCGCAGGCTTCACCGCCAAGGACGACAACCTGCCACCACGCCTGACCACCGAGCCGGCCAAGACCGGTCCGGCCAAGGGCCTGGTCAATGGGCTGGCGACCATGCTGCCGGAGTACTACAAGGTACGTGGATGGACGCCGGACGGTGTACCGACCGCGGAGACCAAGGCGCGACTGGGCCTGTAATCGCGCAGCTCAAACCTGCAATGATCGCGGGTGCCTTGCACAAGGGCGCCCGCGGCATCGAGGATGTCTGATGAAACACCTGATACTCGGTAACGGCCCTGCTGGTGTGGTGGCCGCTGAAACCCTGCGCCGCGCGGCGCCGCAGGACGAAATCGTGCTGGTGGGAAATGAGGATTCGCCGCCGTATTCGCGCATGGCGATTCCCTATCTGCTGGAAGAGAACATCGATGAGAAAGGCACCTGGCTGCGCAAGGCGCCGGGGCACTTCGAACAGCTACGTATCCGCGAACTGCGTGCCCGTGCGGTGGCCCTCGACACAGCGAAGCAGCGCATGCTGTTTTTCGATGGCCATTTCGAGGACTACGACCGTCTGCTGATCGCGACCGGCTCGCACCCGGTTCGCCCACCGATACCGGGCGTCGACCTGCCCGAGGTGCAGACCTGCTGGACGCTGGAAGATGCGCGTGCGATCGCAGCACACGCAAAGCCCGGTGCGCGGGTGCTGCAGCTGGGCGCCGGCTTCATCGGCTGCATCATCATGGAGGCACTGGCCAAACGCGGTGTCGAGCTCACTGTGGTAGAGATGGGCGACCGCATGGTGCCGCGCATGATGACGCCCAAGGCGGGCGGCATGATCAAGGAATGGGTCGAAAGCAAGGGCGTGAAGGTGCTCACCTCGGCCGGTGTAAACCGCATCGACCGCGGCGCGGACGCGCCGCTGACGGTGAGCCTGAGCACCGGCGCCACGATCGATTGCGATCTGGTGATCGTTGCCGCGGGCGTGGCGCCGAACGTCGCCTTCCTTGAGGGTACGGGCGTGCACGTGGCCAAGGGCGTGCTGGTGGATGCTCATCTCGAAACCAGCGTTAAAGGCATTTATGCCGCGGGCGACGTGGCCGAGGCGCCGGACGTGTTTACCGGTGCCCACCTCGTTGCCGCCATTCAGCCCAACGCAGCCGATCAGGCTCGTGTGGCCGCGCTCAACATGGCGGGACGGGAGAACTGCCTCAACGGCGTGCTGGCCATCAACGTGCTCGATACCCTGGGGCTGATCTCGACCTCGTTCGGACAATGGTGGGGTGAGGCGGCGGACAAAGGGGGCGAGGGCGTCGAACATGTGGATGAAGCGCGCAGCCGTTACCTGAGCCTGCAGTTCAAGGACGATGTGCTGATTGGTGCCACATCGATCGGGCTGACCGAGCACGTCGGCGCCCTGCGCGGTCTGATTCACGGACAGGTCAGACTGGGGCAGTGGAAGGATCGTCTGCTTGCGGCACCGCTGCAGTTCGTCGATGCCTATGTCGCGACTTCGCAACCGATGGCGCTGGCAAGGTGAGGGCACAAGTTACGATGAAAGTTGCGTTCAAGCTCTTTGCTTCGCTGTCCGACTATCTTCCCGCCGATCGCAAGGGCAACCGGCTTGAGCTCGAGGTGGAGGAGGGGACGACGGTGGCAGACCTGATTCGCCGCTACAACGTGCCCGAACGCAGCGCGCATCTGGTGCTGGTCAATGGCGTATTCATTCCACCGTCGGAGCGCATCCGCCACCGTCTGCAGCCCAGCGACGAAGTGGCAATCTGGCCACCGATTGCCGGCGGCTGACGATGGCCTTCATCAACGGGCCGGTACCAGAGGTGGTCGAGCGCCTGGTGACGGCGACGCCGGCGGCGTTCGAGCGCGATCTGCGTGCGGCCTGGCCAGAGGTAAGCCGCCCGGTGCCAGGGCGCTTGCACCTCGTCAATGGCGAGGTGCGCCTGACGCTGGTGCTGGTCATTCTGCCGGTACGCAAACTGGGCCTTTTCGAACTGCCTCAGCTTCAGGTCAGCTATTGTTTCGAGGGCGGTGACGAGCCGGCGCGGCGGAACTGGCTCGCCACGCTCGACCGTGCGATGCAGAAGGGCGGCGGCTGAGGGCTTGCAGTTCGGGGGCGTGATCGAGGGCACACTTCGGGCCGTCTTCGATCACGGCATGTCGCGCGGATTCGGGTATTCTCCCCGCGATGTCGATGTTCACCTCCACCTTTGTTGATGCACTGGCTCTGCTCGCGACCTTCGATGCACGAGTCGGCGAGATCGTGTGGCTGTCCCTCAAGGTCAGCGGCGGCGCGGTCGTGCTCGGCACGTTCATTGGCTTGCCGCTCGGTGCCTGCCTGGCCGTGGGACGTTTCCGTGGCAAACATGTCGCACTGGTCCTTCTCAACGGCATGATGGGGCTGCCGTCCGTCGTGGTGGGCGTGGTGGTCTACCTGTTCCTGTCGCGCTCCGGGCCGCTCGGCAGCTTCGGCCTGCTGTACACGCCTTCGGCAATGGTGGTCGCGCAAACCCTGCTGGTAGTGCCACTGATGGCGGCGATCTCACGCCAGGTGGTAGAAGACGTTTGGCAGCGCTATGCCGAAGAACTGCAGGTGATGTGCTTCAGCTGGTGGCAAAGCGTGACCACCCTGCTGTACGACTGCCGCCACTCCCTGATGGTGGCGGTGCTGGCAGGGCTTGGCCGGGCAATGAGCGAAGTGGGCGCGGTGATGATCGTCGGTGGCAATATCGATCGTTCCACCCGGGTAATGACCACGGCCATTGCGCTGGAAACCAGCAAGGGTGATCTGCCCCTGGCCATTGCACTCGGTGTGGTGCTGATCCTGCTCATTCTCGGGCTCAACGCCTTTGCCTTCCTGCTGCGGCAGTGGGCGATGCAACGCTACGATTAGCCGAGGTTCGATGTTTCCCGTCCGTATCGACAATCTGCGTTATTCGCCCAATGGGCACCCCGTGCTCGATGGCATCGACCTGCATCTGGGCAGCGATGGCATCACGCTCGTGCTGGGCCCCAACGGGGCGGGCAAGAGCATGTTGTTGCGCGTGCTGTGCGGGCTGGTCGAGCCCTGTGGCGGGACGATCGACTGGGGTGGCGGCGTGCGTCCGGCGCGCGGCGTGATGATGGTGTTCCAGCATCCGATGATGCTGCGCGCCTCGGTGCTGGAGAATGTGGCGCTGGGCCTCAAGCCGCTCGGCGTGTCTGCGCCCGAGCGTCAGCGCAGTGCGATGGCGGTGCTCGAACGTATCGGTCTTGCGCACCGCGCCGATGACAGCGCCCGGCAGCTGTCGGGCGGCGAAAAACAACGGCTGGCTCTCGCCCGCGCGTGGCTGACCCGCCCGCGCCTGCTGCTGCTCGATGAACCCACAGCCAGCCTCGATCCGTCGGCGACGGCCGAAGTCGAACGCATCATCCGCGAGATCCGTACCGACGGCACCCGTATCCTGATGGTCACGCACAACCTTGGACAGGCCACCCGGCTGGGTGATGACATCGTGTTCATCTCGGCGGGCAAGGTCTGCGAACACACGCCCACGCGACGCTTCTTCGCCCGCCCGGCGTCGGAAGAGGCAAGGCTCTTCATTCAGGGCGAACTCCCCTGGCGCATGACGTTCTGAACGGGCACCTGCGTCGACGCGGGGAACTCGTGCATGCTGTGCGGGTCTTGAATGCATCCGTTTCAACAAGCCCGAGACATCATGAATGCCGAACAGCAGAAAGCCGTCCTGACCATTTCCTTGCTCGCCGCCTTCGCCGACGGCGCGAACGATGAACACGAACGCGAGCAGATTCGGGGCATTGCCGAGTCGCTGAGCGGAGAGGGTGGGGCCGCCGACCTGCGCGGGCTCTACCAGCAGGTATTGCTCAAACGCGTCGGGCTGAATGATGCCGTAAGCGCGCTGAGCGAACCGGCTCACGCCCAGCTGGCTTACGAGATGGCCGTATGCGTGTGCGATGCCGACGGTCACACCAGTCCGGCCGAGCGTGCCTTTCTCGACGAGCTTGCGGCGGCGCTCGGTCTCGGGCGTGCGGTGACGGCGGCAGCAGACCAGCAGGGTGAGGAGATGGCCGATCTGATCGATGCCGCGGCGCCGATGGCGCCGTCGGGCAAGGCTGCGGAGAGCGCCGCCCCCGCGGCATCGAACCCGGCTGCGGACGCCGAGATGGATCGCAGCATCCTGAACTACGCGATCCTCAACGGCGCCCTGGAGTTTCTGCCGCAATCCTGGGCCTCGATGGCGATCATTCCGCTGCAGATCAAGATGGTCTATGGCATCGGTAAGGCGCACGGGCATGAGCTCGATCAGGGGCACATTCGTGAGTTGCTGGCGACGATGGGCGTCGGGCTGACCTCACAGTACCTCGAACAGTTCGGACGCAAGTTGCTCGGCGGGCTGCTGGGAAAAGTGGGCGGCGGTCTGGGACGGGCGCTGGGCAGGTCTGCGACCAGCGTTGCGTTCTCGTTTGCCACCACCTATGCGCTGGGCCAGGTGGCGCGGCGCTACTATGCCGGCGGACGCCAGATGAGTACCGAACTCCTGCGTGATACGTTCCAGAATCTGCTGGGACCGGCGAAGGAGATGCAGGCCCGCTATTTGCCGCAGATTCAGGAGAGGGCGGGCAGTCTGGATGCGGGGCAGGTCATGGCCATGGTGCGCGGACGCTGAGCGCACAGGCGCGTCGGAAGGAGAGGGCCCGAGCGATGTCAGGCCCTTGCCGGATCAGACCCGCAGCAGTGCCTTGCACAGACGCTCGGAGAACTGGTCTTCGGTGAACTGCGGCTCGTTGGGCGGATAGAGTTCGACTTCGTCGATCGGGAAGCCACTGTCGCGGGCGAGTGCAAGCAGTTCCCTGACTTTCTGACAGGTCTTCAGCTGTTCGCCGAGGGCCGCATCAGCGCGGGCTTTGTCCGAAAAGGCCTTGATATCCTTGATTGCCATGATTCCCTTGCTTGTTCATTCCAGATTTGAACCAGGGCGTGGCGTCTGCACCACGCCTGACCTTTGAAGCACAACTGCATCGGGCCTGAATGCAATTCCGGTGCCTGTGTCGTGCCGGTGTGATCATTCAAATGAAATCAAGGGTTTGTGCTGCGGTTGTGGCGTCTCTCCGGGGGGCGGCTTTGTCAGCTTTCGCTCTTTGTTCCGCGCAATGACGGCTTTGCGCCCAAACGCCGTCAGCGGCCCGAAACCCAGTGCCCCGACTTGCCGCCGAGCTTTTCCATCAGTTGAATGCCTTCCATGCGCATGCCGCGATCCATCGCCTTGCACATGTCGTAGATGGTGAGCAGGGCGACGTTGACCGCGGTGAGTGCTTCCATCTCGACGCCGGTACGGCCGACGGTTTCGGCGGTCACGGTGCAGCGGATGGCAGGTGCGGCGGGGTCGCTCTCGAATTCGACTGCGACGCGGGTGAGCGGGATCGGGTGACACAGCGGGATCAGGTCGCTGCAGCGTTTGGCACCCTGGATGGCGGCGATGCGGGCGATGCCCAGCACATCGCCCTTTTTTGCCGTTCCGTTCTGAATGGTGTCGAAGGTGGCCGCTTCCATCACGATACGCCCGGTCGCGACTGCAACCCGGCGGGTTTCGGATTTCGCCCCGACATCAACCATGTGGGCCTGACCTTCAGCGTCAAAATGGGTCAGGGCGGACGGACTGGAATTGCTCATTGTTCGGTGTCGGGCGGTTATCGAATTGGTCTTGCGACAGCGCTGCCGGCACGTGCTACATGCCGATACACGGCGTGCCGGAACTACGCTACGAGAGAGTTATCATAGCATCCCATGATGCGTCGATCCTTCGCCCTGCTGCTCAGCCTTGCGCTGGCCTTTCCCGCCCATGCCGTCGATCTGCCCGATCTCGGTGACGTGGGTACGTCCGACCTTTCGCCGGCCGAAGAGCGCCGTATCGGCGAAGAGATCATCCACGAGATCCGCTGGAAGGATGCGGCCTATCTGGACGACCCCGAGGTCGAGGAATACGTGAACCGTCTCGGCAAGCGTCTGGCGGCGGTCAGTAACAACCCGCAGCAGAGTTTTGATTTCTTCGTGATCAAGGATGCCACCCTCAATGCCTTCGCCTTGCCGGGTGGCTATATCGGTGTGCACTCGGGGCTGATTCTCGCGTCCGAGAGCGAGTCCGAGCTGGCGTCGGTGCTGGGGCACGAGATTGCCCACGTCACCCAGCGCCACATCGCCCAGATCGTCGGCAAACAGAGCCAGGCCGGTATCCTGATGCTGGCCTCCCTGCTGGTGGCGGTGCTGGCTGCGCGCAGCAACTCGGATGCCAGCATGGCGGCCGTTGCGGCGGGGCAGGCCGGGGCCATTCAATCGCAGCTTGGCTACTCGCGCGACTTTGAGCGTGAGGCGGATCGCGCGGGGCTGCAAACGCTTGAGTCCGCAGGCTTCGATGTGCGTGGCATGCCCAGCTTCTTTGAACGCCTGCAGCGTTCAAGTCGTCTCTACGAGAACAATGCACCAGCCTATCTGCGCAGCCATCCGCTGACGAGCGAACGTATTGCCGACATGGAGAACCGCGCAGCTTCGATGCCATACCGGCAGGTACCGGACTCAGCCGATTTCCGCTATGTTCGGGCCAAGCTGCGTTCACAGACGGCGCAGCCTGCTGAGGCGTTGAAGACTTTCGAGGATCTTGTCGCCCACACGCCAAAGGACGAGGCTGTGCGCTATGGCCTGATCCGGGCGCAGATGCGCGCCGGACGGCTGGACGATGCGGATGCCGGGTTGAAGGCATTGCGTCGTGATATCGCGCCGTCTGCTTTCATCGAGACGCTTGCCGCAGAGCTTGCAATGGCGCGGCGTGATGCGGGCGGTGCGGTCAGAATCCTCGATGCCGCCACGCGGCGGTTCCCTGCCAGTCAGAGCCTGCGCTATGCGCTGGCCGATGCGCAGATCATTGCAGGGCGACCTGCCGATGCCGTCGTCGGCGTGCGTCAGGAGCTGCAAACGCGCGGTGAGGATATCCGGCTGTGGCAACTGCTGTCGCGCGCCAACGCCGATCTTGGCAAGCGCACTGCTCAGCACCGTGCCCAGGCTGAAGTGTATGCCCTGCAGGGGAGCTATCCTGCAGCGGTCGAGCAGCTCGAGATTGCGCGCAAGGCGGGTGACGGGGATTTTTATGAGCTCTCCGCCGTTGATGCACGATTGCGTGAGCTGAAAGTCCGGGTGCGTGAGGAGCGTCGAGAGCGCGGGCTCGAGCGCTGAACCGCATTGCGTGACGTATGCGTTTACCGACCCGCAGCGCTTTACATTAAAATCAGCGGGTTTGCTGATAACGAAGACTAAGGACGAAGCAATGGATTTCGACAAGGAAGTGGACGCCCGCGGTCTGAACTGCCCGTTGCCGATCCTGCGTGCCAAGAAGGCGCTGGCCGAGCTTGAACATGGTCAGGTTGTGCGGATCATTGCGACCGACCCGGGGTCGGTGAAAGACTTTCAGGCGTTTGCCAAGCAGACCGGGAATGAACTGGTCAAGCAGGGCGAGACCGCCGACAAGGCATTTGAATTCTTCATGCGGCGCAAATAAGACCGCAGCGAGTATCGCTCAAGCAAAAGGGCCGCTGATCGCCTAGCCGGTACGGTGTTGATGGTTTGATTGAAGGCCGCGTCCTGTAAGGGATTGCGGCCTTTTCTACGCACGGAAAAATCTTCGTCGCTCGAAACCGGCGAAAACAGAGGGCTGCCGAAGCGCCGGCAGCCTTGACTCAACACCTTAAGTTACCGGCTAGCTCAAGGCTTGCAGCGCACTATCGTGAGCGGCCACCGCCGGCCGCACTACCGCCAGAGCCTTCGCCCTGGTAGCGTACAACGAAGATTCCCGGTGGGATTCCGGGACTGAACGACGGGCAAGGGGCTCGTCGGCGTGCAACTTGGCAAGGCGCACGCTCGGTCATGGCACTGCTCGATGACCGCCCCTGATCAATGAACAGATTTGATCAGGTTTTTAGGGGCGGCAGATGCAGCTCCCGAGTTGAGTCCGAGTATCCCAAATAAGCTCATTTCTTTACGCTCCTGTTGGAGCCCGAGCCCGAACTGCGCCCGGCTACACGAGAGACAACGCTGCTGCGGCTGCGTTTGCTGTACATTATAGATGTTTTTATATATTAATGCAATAATGTAGATGTTTTTCAAGCGCGATATAGGGCTAGGCCTAGCTCCGTCGGTTTTGTAGAGTTACTTGTGCGAGCACCCCCTCGAACCTACCTTGGCTATGAAGCACTCGTGCGACGCTTCAAGCTGGAAGTCCCCCCTCTGCGCTGCGTCTACGTGGCAACCGAGCGTGCACTGGAGCTTCGCAAGCTCAACGCAGATGGTGAGGAACTCATTGAAATTCCCTTGCAACGTCTCAAGGACACGGACTCAATCGTCGGGCAGCTTACTTTTGCGCTCAAAAGAGAGCACCTGAACCTCACCGTGCTCGGTGCGCTGTTTGAGAGGCCCGAAATGCTTGAGGCCGTGCAGTTCTGGCTGCAGAACAAGCCGTCCTCAAAGTATGCGCGTATGGCGGGGCACCTCGCCCAGTGGCTGACAGAGCATGTTTTTGACTACAAGCTGCCGCCCGGCGCTCCTCGCGTGCCCTTGCTCGACCCCGCCGTGTACGTAACAGGGCCGGACGTGCCTGATACCAAATTTGGCATTGTGAGCAACTTGCTCGGCGACAAGGGGTTTTCGCCCTTGGTGCGCCGAACGCCCTACTTGCAGGCGCTGCTGGACCTGAATCTGGCCGAAAAGGTGACCGATGCGCTAAAAGCCATTGAGCCCGAGATGCTCGCGCGGGCGGCAGATTACCTGTATCTGTCCGAAACCCGCTCAACCTACACCATCGAGGACGAAATACCTGACAGCAATCGCGCAGCCCGGTTCAGGCGCCTGCTCGAGCTCGCGGGTGAGCCCGGAGAGCTTACCGAGGAACAACTCGGCGAGTGGCAGGCACAGGTGGTGAGCGCGCTGGCCGCTGAGTACCACTACCGGCACGACCAGAACTGGCTCTCGCGGGCAGGACGCCTTCGCAATATCGCTGACTTCATCCCGCCCCCGCCCGCATTGGTGCAGCTCATGATGAGCTCGGTAGCGAACATCGCAGGGCTGGCCCCTCGCGGAGCGATTGACCCCGTGCTCGCTGCGACCTGCGCCTCGTTCGGGTTTGTGTTCGTGCACCCATTCCTGGACGGTAACGGGCGCCTGCATCGGTTCCTGCTGCACCATATCCTGCGGCAGGCCGGGTTTACTCCGCCGGGGGTGGTGCTCCCGCTGTCGTCACGCATCCTGAAGCAGCTCGACCGCTACTCAGACCTGCTCAAACGCTACTCCCGCCCCCGCACCGCGCTGCTCGACTACATGCTCGACGCGGACAGCGCCATTATCCGGGTGCTGTCCGCGCAGCCCCTGTGGCTCTACGCCTATCCAGACATGACCGAGATTTGTGAGTTCGTGCTCGAGTCTTGCCGGGTCTGTGTGGAAGAGGACCTGCTCTCCGAGGTAATGTACCTGCGGGCGCATGACGCCACGGTGCGAGCGCTGGAGAGCTGGCTCGATATGCGCCAATCGGCACTGAACTCGCTGATTGACGTTATCGTGCAGGGCAACGGGGTGCTCTCAAAGCGAAAGCACAAGCTCGTTGAGGGCATGGACGAGGACGTTATCGCGCGCATCGAGCACACTGTTAGCGAGCACTTCGCCGACTACATCGACGGGCGGGCACACGACTGAAGGATACTAGCGAGGCTTGTAGCGGTTTTTTTGACCACAGGCCTGTGAGTAGACGAAACGCCGGGGCGTGTAGTTGTTTTTTCTGCCGGCGGCACCCGAGGTAGTCGAGGACCGTTCCTGCAAGCAGAGCCAATAAAAAAGCCGCCAACCGGCCTAGCCGGTACGGTAAGGTGTTGATGGTTTGATTGAAGGCCGCGTCCTGTAAGGGATTGCGGCCTTTTCTACGCACGGAAAAATCTTCGTCGCTCGAAACCGGCGAAAACAGAGGGCTGCCGAAGCGCCGGCAGCCCTGACTCAACACCTTAAGTTACCGGCTAGGCTGATCGCGGCCCTTTTGCTTGATGTCGTCCGGGACCAAGCCGGCCCCGGACGACTATTGCATCAACGACCGGCCAGCTTGGCCAACTGCGGGCGCAGCTGCTCCAGCGTGACCTTGAAGCCGGCGAGACGGTCGCGTTCCTGCTGTACGACGGCCGCGGGGGCACGGTCGACAAAGCTCGCATTGCCGAGCTTGCCTTCGGCTTTCACGATCTCGCCTTCGATGCGGGCGATCTCCTTGCCCAGGCGCTCGCGCTCTGCGGCAATGTCGATCTCCACCCGCAACATCAGGCGGGTTTCGCCGGCCACGGCCACCGGGGCCAGTTCTTCGGCGCTGATTTCGGCGACGATCTCGACATCCGACAGCTTGGCCAGGCCTGCAAGATAGGGCGCATAGGCCTTGAGCTTGTCGGCGCTGCCCGCAGCCACCAGCGGCAGACGCTGGGCGGGAGAGATATTCATCTCGCCGCGCAGGTTGCGGCACGCGTAGATCATGGCCTTCAGTTCGGTGACCTTCGCCTCGGCAACTTCGTCGATACGGCTCAGGTCAGCCTGCGGGAAGCGCGCGAGCATCACGCTCTCGGCGTCCTTGCGTCCGGCGAGTGGCGCCACGGTTTCCCACAGCTCTTCGGTGATGAAGGGAATCAGCGGGTGGGCGAGGCGCAGCACGGTCTCGAGCACGCGCAGCAGGGTGCGTCGGGTGGCGCGTTGCTGCTCCGGCGTGCCGGTCTGGATCTGGACCTTGGCCAGTTCCAGATACCAGTCGCAGTACTCGTCCCAGACGAATTCGTACATCGTGCGGGAGACGAGGTCGAAGCGGTAGGACTCGAACTGGGTCGCAACGTCGGCCTCGGTGCGCTGCAGGCGGGAAACGATCCAGCGGTCGGCAAAGGAGAAGTCGAGATAGCCGCCGGGGGCGCATTGATCCGGCGTGTGCTCGTTCATGCCGCAATCCTGGCCTTCGCAGTTCATCAGCACGAAGCGGGTGGCGTTCCACAGCTTGTTGCAGAAGTTGCGATAGCCCTCGCAGCGCGCGAGGTCGAACTTGATGTCGCGGCCCGGGCTGGCCAGGCTGGCAAAGGTGAAGCGCAGGGCGTCGGTGCCGAAGGCCTGGATGCCCTCCGGGAATTCCTTGCGCGTCTTCTTCTCGATGCTCTGCGCCTGCTTCGGGTTCATCAGGCCGAAGGTGCGCTTCTTCACCAGTTCGTCGATGGCGATGCCGTCGATGAGGTCGATCGGGTCGAGCACATTGCCCTTCGATTTCGACATCTTCTGGCCTTCCGCATCGCGGATCAGGCCATGCACATAGACGTGCTTGAACGGGATCTTGCCGGTGATGTGGGTCGTCATCATCACCATCCGGGCGACCCAGAAGAAGATGATGTCGAAGCCGGTGACGAGCACGGTGGAGGGCAGGTAGAGGTCGAGCGCGGCGTTGCTCTGCTGCGGCCACTCGGCGGTCCAGTCGAGCGTGGAGAACGGCCACAGCGCGGACGAGTACCAGGTGTCGAGCACGTCGTCTTCGCGGCGCAGCTTGCCCTCTTCGAAGCGGGCGTGCAGCACGGAAAGGCGCTGCGCGAGCTCCGGGTGCTGCTCGGTGGTCTCGCCCTTTGCCTGACGGGCCTGGACTTCAGCCTTGAGCGCGTCGATCTCCGCTTCGAGCGCGGTCTTCCATGCACGAATCGCGGCTTCTTCGTCGGTGGCGACGTAGATCTTGCCTTCCTCGTCGTACCAGGCGGGAATGCGGTGGCCCCACCACAGCTGACGCGAGATGCACCAGTCCTGGATGTTGTTGAGCCACTGGTTGTAGGTGTTGATCCAGTTTTCCGGGTAGAACTTGATCTCGCCCGACGAGACCACGTCGAGCGCCTTCTGCGTGATCGATTTGCCGTCGGGGCCCGGCTTGCTCATGGCGACGAACCACTGGTCGGTGAGCATCGGCTCGATCACGACGTTGGTGCGGTCGCCGCGTGGCACCTGCATCTTGTGCGCCTTGATCTCGAGCATCAGGCCGATGGCTTCGAGCTCGTTGACTACCTGCTGGCGCGCGGGGACGCGATCCATGCCGACGATGCTGGCGGGCATGGCCACGCCTTCGAGAGCCTTGCCGTCGGTGCTGTAGCGCTCGGCGATGGCGGGCATGCTGCCGTCGAGCTTGAGCACCACGATCATGTCGAGCTTGTGGCGCTGACCGACAGCGTAGTCGTTGAAGTCGTGCGCCGGGGTGACCTTGACGCAGCCGGTGCCGAACTCACGGTCGACGTAGTCGTCGGCGATGATCGGGATGTCGCGACCGGTGAGCGGCAGGCGCACGGTCTTGCCGATCAGGTGAGCGTAGCGCTCGTCCTCCGGGTGCACCATCACGGCGACGTCGCCCAGCAGGGTTTCGGGCCGGGTGGTGGCGACGGTAAGACCCTGCAGGCCGTCGATCGCGCCGTCCGAGAACGGATACATGATGTGATACAGCTTGCCGTCTTCCTCTTCGGAAACGACTTCGAGGTCGGACACCGCGGTACCCAGCTTCGGATCCCAGTTGACCAGACGCTTGCCGCGGTAGATCAGTCCTTCGTTATAAAGCCGGACAAAGGTTTCGGTGACGGTCTTGGACAGGCCTTCGTCCATGGTGAAGCGCTCGCGCTTCCAGTCCGGGCTGGTACCGAGGCGGCGCATCTGACGGGTGATGGTGCCGCCGGAATATTCCTTCCACTCCCACACCTTCTCCAGGAACTTCTCGCGGCCGAGTTCGTGACGCGACACGCCCTGGGCGTCGAGCTGGCGCTCGACCACGATCTGGGTGGCGATGCCGGCGTGATCGGTGCCCGGCTGCCACAGCGTGTTGAAGCCACGCATGCGGTGGTAGCGGGTGAGCGCATCCATGATCGTCTGGTTGAAGCCGTGACCCATGTGCAGCGTGCCGGTGACGTTCGGCGGCGGCAGCAGGATGCAGAAGGCGTTGGGGTTCGACTTGTCGAGGCCGGCATCAAAATAGCCGCGGTTTTCCCACTCGGGGTACCAGCGACGCTCGATGTTCTCCGGTTCGAAGCTTTTGGCCAGTTCCATGTTGTTTTAGCGCGCTTGAAGGCAAAGGCGCAATTATAACGGATGCGCCACCAACACTCCTGACCGCATTCGTGCGAAACGACTCAGGACGTGTTGGTTCAGCGCAGGGAGTCGATATTTCCCCACTCGCGCTTGATCCACGCATCGTCCGCGAACTGGGTCTGCAGAAAGCCGATCCATGCGCTGACCTTGGCGGGAACGAGTCTGGGTGAAGGGTAGACCGCGTGGATCTCCTGCGAAGGCAGGGGGAAGCCCTTCAGGATCGACTTCAGCGTGCCGCGCACGATCCATCGGCGCGCGATGTAGTGTGGCAGCAGGGCGATGCCAATGCCATCGATCGTGGCCGAGGTGACGCAGGAGATGTTGTTCGTGCGCAAGGGGCCGCCGACCGCCACCGGGATCGGTGTGCCCTTGCTGTCGGCGTAGTGCCACAGGTGGTCGCCCTGCACGCTGCTGTAGACGATGCAGTGGTGTGTGGCGAGCATCGATGGATGGGTGGGCTCACCGCAGCGGGCGAGATAGGCCGGGCTCGCAACCGTGACCCAGGGGTTGAGCCCGAGGCAGCGGCTGCCAAGCGTGGAGTCTGCGAGTTTGCCCATCCGGACCGACACGTCGATGCCGTGCTCGACGAGGTCGATCATGTGATCGTCGAACTGGAGATCGAGTTGCACCGCCGGGTTGTCGGCCATGAACTCCAGTGCCAGCGGCATCACCACCCTGCGACCAAAGCCCGAGGAACTGGCGATGCGCAGACGCCCGTTCACCCGCTCGCCGAGGCGGGTGACCATGTCGTCGGCTGTCTCGACTTCACGTTGAATGATCTTGCAGTGTTCGTAAAACAGCGTGCCTGCCTCGGTGAGCCGCATGCCGCGGGTGTTGCGGTTGAGCAGACGGACGCCGAGCCTGGCCTCGATTGCGGCGATGTGCTTGGTGACCGTCGGTTGCGTCAGGTTCATGTCGCGCGCCGTGCGCGAGAAGCTGCCGCTATCCACGAGGCGGATGAAAAGCTGCATGCTGGTGAATCTGTCCATCGGCATCCTCCCG
>JALNWS010000069.1 GCA_023230755.1 Azoarcus sp. | reverse complement strand
GCCCTGTTTGCACTCGGATTCCGTCCGCGCGACTTCCGCCGACGCGCCGTCAGCTGACGCGAACCCGCCGTCTGAGCGACGCCACCCCGCATTTCGGATGATCAACACGTCGTACAGCCGCTAGAATCGGGAGCTCCATCACCCGCAAGGAGGCCCGACATGAAACTGACCAGCAAGAGCCTGACCGACGGCGCACGCATCGCCGGCGAATTTGCTTTCTGCATTCCGGCGCCCGAAGGCCATGTGCAGCTCAGCAAGAACCTGAACCCGCAACTGAGCTGGTCCGACGTGCCGGCAGGCACGCGGTCTTTCGCGCTCATCTGCCACGATCCGGATGTACCGAGCAGCGGCGAAGACGTCAACCAGGAAGGCAGAAGCGTTCCGGCCAGCCTGCCGCGGGTGGATTTCTTCCACTGGGTGCTGGTCGACCTGCCGGCAGACCTGCGCGAAATCGCCCAGGCCAGCTTTTGCAGCGGCGTGACGCCGGGGGGCAAAGCCGGCCCGGAAGCAGCGCTCGGCACACGCCAGGGCGTCAATAACTACACCGAATGGTTTGAGGGCGACGAGTCGATGCGCGGCGACTACTATGGCTACGACGGCCCCTGCCCGCCGTGGAACGACGAGTTGATGCACCGTTACGTGTTTACGCTGTTCGCGCTCGATGTCGAACGCTGCCCGGTCGAAGGCCGTTTCACGGGCCCCGAAGTACGAGCGGCCATTTCCGGACACGTGCTCGCGCAGGCAAGCCTCACCGGCACCTACACCTTGAACCCGGCGGTCCGCGACTGATCAGAAACCCGCGGCCTTCCCTTCCCGACGGGGGTCGGCCGCGCCCGCCCAGCCCGCGCCGCTACGCAAGACCAGGCTCGTTCCGCTGGTCAGTTCGCGCACCACGGTTTCGTGGCCGAACAGGGCGAGTCGCGCAGCGAGCGCCTCGCCATCGGGACGGCGCTCGACTTCGGTCGGTCCATTGCGACTGGCTGCGTGCGGACGGGCAAGCACTGCATCGGGCGCCATCCCCCAGTCGATCAGACCGGTGATGGCCGCCGCGACATAATTGATGATTGCGCTGCCACCCGGCGAGCCCAGCACTGCATGCAGGCGACCATCGGGGGCGAACACCAGCGTCGGCGCCATCGAGCTGCGCGGACGCTTGCCCGGCCCCACGCGGTTGGGATGCAGACCGCGCGCATCCCTTGGTGCAAAGGAAAAATCAGTCAACTGGTTATTGAGCAGCATGCCTCTGACCATGCGCCGGCTGCCGAAAGCGTCCTCGATCGACGCCGTCATCGACACCGCGTTGCCGTCGGCATCCACGATCGACACATGCGTCGTGGACGGGCGCTCCGGCGTCGTCGCCGACACAGCCCCGATCTGTGACGAAGGCTCGCCCGGCTGAGCGCGACCAAGACTGGTGTCGAGCGAAATCAGTGCGGCACGCCGCGCCAGATAAGCCGGAGCGAGCAAACGCTCAGGCGCAAGCGGCATCGCTACCGGATCACCATACCAGGCATCACGATCGGCAAAAGCGAGGCGCCCGGCCTCGGCAAACAGATGGGTGGCGAACGCGCTTTCCGGGTCGATCTCAGCCAGGGGAAAACGCGACAGCAAACCGAGCATGGCCAATACCGTTGCCCCGCCCGAGCTCGGGGGCGGCATGCCGCACACCCGCCAACCACGATAGGGACCACACACGGCTTCACGCCCGATCACACGGTAGGCGGCAAAGTCTTCACGTGACAATGAGCCCGGATTCGCACCCGCACCCACCGCGGCAACAATGTCGGCAGCGATTTCACCCTCGTAGAACGCCTCGCCGCCCTCTTTCGCCAGCACACGCATGACATCGGCCAGCGCCGGGTTACGCAAGCGCGCGCCCACCGTCAGGGGAGCACCATCCACGTCGAAGAAAAGCGCCTTCGCCGCAGCGTCATCCGCCAGGAAGCGGTCGCCTTCGATCAGCGAATGAAGTCTGGGGGAGACGGCAAAACCTTCGTCCGCCAGACGGATGGCAGGCTCAAAAAGCCGCGCCCACGGCAGGCGCCCATGCTGCCGATGCACCTCGGCCAGCAACATCGGCAACCCAGGGACACCAACGGAGCGCCCACCTACCGCTGCGGCATGAAACCGCATGGGTTTGCCCGCCTCATCCAGAAACAGGGACGCGTCGACCGCACGCGGCGCCGTCTCGCGCCCGTCCCAGGCCACAATTTTTTTCTGCGCGGCATCGAAATGGAGCACAAAACCGCCACCGCCCAGACCAGACGATTGCGGTTCGACCACATTCAGGACCAGCGCTGCCGCAATGGCCGCATCTGCGGCAGTACCGCCCGCGCGCAGTATGCCCAGCGCCGCTTCTGTTGCATGAGGATTGGCCGTCACCACCATTGCGTGCGGCGCATGTACCGCCGGACGCGGCTCAAAGCCGGTCGCGGCCTCGGGCTGTGCCGGCGTCTGCGCACTCAGTAGCGCGGGGGCGGCGAGCAGGCTCAGCACGCCGATGCAGATACTCCGTTTGCAGATCATGATCACGGCAAAACCTCCAGCGTGAATGCTGCGCCGTTTCATACGGCGTTTCAGGCGACGTAAGGCGGCAACTGGCGAGGCAGCAAGGGCCGGTCGATCACGTAATGCGCGGGCAGGCCATTGACGCACGGAATCGCCAGCTCACCGCAGATCAGCGGTTGAATATAACGTCGCCCCGCATCCGTGAGCCCCATTCCATCAGCCGCGATGAACCCGGCAGGCAGCTTGCGTTCAAGATTGGCAATCTCCGCCGCATCGACCGGAACCACATCCCAGGCGTAGGGCGCGTCCGACAAGCGTCGGATTGCAGCGCTCACCCCATCCCGCCCTTCGAGCACATAGCCAACTGCTGCACGCCCGACCGCGATGGCCTGAGCGTGATCGGTTGCTGAAATCCAGTGGCCCGCAGCACGCTGCAGATAATCCGGAACGGAAAAATGTTGTTTGTAGCCCAGCCGTTCATGCACCAGATGCGCAATCGTCTCGCCGGCGCCGCCAAGCTGGACGTAGCCTTTCGCGTCCCCGTCCTGCTTCATCAGCACGCCGCCGTCGGGACCGCGCAGGCCTTCAGCCACCGTCACCGCGCAATAGCCAAGGCGCTCCACCACGGCCTGCACACGCGAGAGAAAAGCCGCTTCGTCAAACACGACTTCCGGAAAAAGCACGATATGCGGCGCCTCGTCAGGCGTGCGCGCAGCCAGCGCCGTCGCCGCCGCCAACCATCCGACATTGCGCCCCATCACCTCCATCACGAAGACCCTGCCCTTGCGCCCGGTCATCGAGGCGACATCACGTCCGGCCTCGCGCATCGAGGTCGCAAGATATTTCGCCGCCGACCCGAAGCCGGGACAACAGTCTGTACCCTCGATGTCGTTGTCGACCGTCTTCGGCACGCCCACACAGACCAGCGGAAACCCGCGCCGACGGGCCGCAACCGAGAGGCGGCCGATGAGATCCATCGAGCCGTTGCCGCCGTTATAGAGCACGGCACCAATACGATGAGCATCGAGCACGGCGAACAGTCGGTCGTAGAGGGCAGGCTGATCCTCCTCGGCCGGGAGATCGAACCGGCACGAACCGAAGGCGCCGCCCGGGGTATGCGCCAGCGCCACGGTGTCGACGCCAGTGGTGTCGTAAATGTCTTCGGCGAGCAGGCCTAGAATGCCGTGACGCGCCGCCAGCACCTTGCCGATCCGTCCGGGATGCTCGCGCGCAGCATCAATCACCCCAGCGGCGCTTGCATTGATGACGGCGGTAACGCCGCCAGACTGGGCATAGAGCAGGTTCATGGACGACATTTCCGGAGAAAGGGGGAGCATGAAGACAAACGCGGCCGGCACCGTAGAACGGCACCGACCGCGCTGGATACAACAGAAATCGCTTACTTCAGTGCGTCAAAGGCGCGGGCAGTGATTTCCTCGACAGCACCCAGCCCCAGAATCTTGCGAACTTTCGGGGCATTGGCTGCACCCGAGGCAGCCCAGTCGCTGTAGTAAGCAACCAGCGGTTTGGTTTGCGCATGGTAGACATCGAGACGCTTCTTCACCGTCTCTTCCTTGTCGTCATCGCGCTGCACCAGATCCTCACCGGTCACGTCGTCCTTGCCCTCAACCTTGGGCGGGTTGTATTTGACGTGATAGGTGCGGCCCGACGACAGGTGGGCACGGCGACCGCTCATGCGCTCGACGATCTCGCTGTCGGGAACATCGATCTCGAGAACGAAGTCGATCGGCACGCCGGCATCCTTCATCGCGTCGGCCTGAGGAATGGTGCGCGGGAAACCGTCGAACATGTAGCCGGACTTGCAGTCGTCCTGTTGCAGGCGATCCTTGACCAGGCCGATGATGATGTCGTCGGACACCAGACCACCGGCATCCATCACCTTCTTGGCTTCGATACCCAGCGGGGTCCCCGCCTTCACTGCAGCACGCAGCATGTCACCCGTGGAGATCTGCGGAATGCCGAATTTCTCCTTGATGAAGTTGGCTTGTGTTCCCTTGCCGGCGCCCGGCGGTCCCAGAAGAATCAGTCGCATACACCCTCCCCGAAAATGCGTCCGCCATCCGGCGGCATCGTCTTATTGGTTCAAGGCCGAAACTTAACCGACAAGTCCCGACCGGTCAAACACGATCACTCCTGCCTCATCCTGCCGCGAACACCGCCCTTACCCGCATCAGGTCCTCGAGCGTGTCCACACCGGCCGCTGGCGCGGACTCGAGGCGCAACACCCGGATGGGGAATCCATGCCACAGCGCGCGCAGTTGTTCGAGGGCCTCCCAGTGCTCCACCGGCGCCGGCGCCAGCGAGGCATAGCGCCGCAGAAAACTCACACGATAGGCATAGAGCCCCACATGCCGCAGCACCGGCAGATCAGGTGGAAGTGTCTGCCGGGCTTCCCCCCAGGCATCGCGCGCCCACGGAATCGGCGCACGCGAAAAATACATCGCACGCGCGCGCGCATCGCACACCACTTTTACCACATTCGGATTAAACATCTCGTCCACGTCATGGATCGGATGGGCCGCAGTGGCAATCGCGGCGCTGGCATCCGCAGCGAGCGTGTCCGCAACTGCAGCGATCAGTGCGGGATCGATCAGGGGTTCGTCGCCCTGCACGTTGACCACGATATCCTCGTCGTCCCAGCCCAGCGCGGTCGCCACCTCGGCCAGTCGATCGGTGCCACTGGGGTGGTCGGCACGCGTCATCTGCACCCTGCCCCCGGCCGCAAGCACCGCATCACGCACACCGTCGTGGTCGGTTGCGACCCAGACCTCGCTTGCCCCGGCCGCACTCGCGCGTTCCAGCACGCGTACCACCATCGGCTTACCGGCGATGTCCGCCAGCGGCTTGCCGGGCAGGCGACTGGACGCGTGCCGCGCAGGCACGACAACTCGAAAAGCGGTCTTCATCGGTCGTCTCAGCGCAGAGCGTCGACTTCTTCGGCGCTCATCAGTCGCGCCTCCTCCTCGAGCATCACCGGGATGCCATCGCGAATCGGGAAGGCAAGTCGATCCCCCTTGCACACCAATTCCTGCGGCCCCTTCAGATAATCCAGCGGCCCCTTGCAGATCGGACAAACGAGAATTTCAAGCAGTCTGGCGTCCATTGTTCAGCTTCTCCAGGATGCGTTCGGCGGCACCCGAACCGATTGTGGCCTGCACCGGGAACTCCCAGGCATTGTCAGGCGCGAAAGGAGCGCATTTTACCGCATCCTTGCTCGTCATCAGCTTTGCTTCCTCCGGCGCGAAATCGAGGTCAGGCGCGGTGAAGCGATGGTGATCGGGAAAGGGGTGGGCGACCACGTCGAGCCCCATCGCACGCAACTGATCGAAGAAGCGCTCGGGCCGCCCGATGCCGGCCAGCGCATGCACGCGCCGCCCTCGAAAAGCCGAGGCGGGACGGGTTTCGTCGGGGCGACGCAGCGAACGGAAACTGGCGCCTTCAAGCACCATGGACACCGCCGTTGCGCTACCCAATGCGGCCCGGACAGGGAGGGAAAGCGCACCGTGGGCAATCACCACATCGACGCTGCTCAAACGCCCGAGCGGCTCGCGCAAGGGGCCGGCAGGCAGCAGGCGGCAGTTGCCCAGCGTTGCCTCATCGACCACGGCAATCTCGACATCCCGCGCCAGGCGGTAGTGCTGCATGCCGTCGTCGGACACGATGACATCGCATTCGGGGTGAGCTGCGAGCAGCGTCTGCGCCGCGGCGGGGCGATCACGACCGATCGCGACCGGGCAGCCGGTCAGCCGGGCCAGCAGCACTGGCTCGTCACCACAAAGCACTGGATCGCTGTCTGCGCCCACCAGGCCGACACCTTCGACCGTGCCACCATAGCCGCGCGACACGATGCCGGGCGTCCACCCGGCTGCGCGTAACTGTGTCACCAGCCAGTCCACCGTCGGCGTCTTGCCACTGCCGCCGACCGCGATGTTTCCGACCACGATGACCGGCACCGGCAGACGCACGGCGCGCAGCACCCCCACCCGGTAAAGGGCGCGGCGCAGCGAGGCCAGCACACCGAACAGGAATGACAGGGGAGACAGCAGAAGCGCCAGTCCTGAACGCTGCTGCCAGAAGGCCGGCGCCCGGGCTGCCATCGATGCCGCCTCAGCGCGAGGGCGTCTGAATGGCAAAAGTGATGTGTGCCAGACCGGCGCGCTGCGCCGCCTGCATCACATCGATCACACTCTGGTGCGCAGCTTTCGCATCGGCATTGATGACAACCACCGGCTCCTTCTGCCCGCCCGGTGCGGCCTTGCCCAGCGCTTCGGCAATCGCCTCGATGCCCTTGTCGGCAACCGGAACGCGATTGACGATGACGTCACCGGCCGCGGTCACGGCAACAACGATTTCATCGTTTACCGCTTCGCCGCCCGCGGACTCGGCCGTCGGGAGGTTGATCTCAAGGCCGCTGGTCTTGGTGAAGGTCGTGGTCAGCATCAGAAAAATGATGATGACCAGTACCACATCAATCAACGGGATGAGGTTGATCTCGGGTTCCTCATGGCGAACGGCACGACGAAAATTCATGGTCAGTGCTCAGCCGTGACGCTCGCCGTGGGCAACTTCAACCAGCTTGATCGCCTGCTGTTCCATATCCACCACGAAGTCGTCGATCAGCCGGCGGAAGTGACGCCAGAAAATGGTTGCCGGAATGGCAATGATCAAACCGAGGCCGGTGGTGTACAGGGCGATCGAAATTCCTTTTGCCAGTTGTGCCGGGTTGGCACCATTGACGCCCTGCGAGGCGAAGATATCGATCATGCCGACGATGGTCCCGAACAGGCCCAGCAGAGGACTGATCGCGGCAATCGTACCCAGGGTGGTGAGGAAGCGCTCAAGATCGTGCACCACGACCCGACCGGACTCTTCGATCGACTCCTTCATGATCACCCGGGTACTCGAAACGTTGCGCAGGCCCGCTGCGAGCACTCGACCAAGCGGTGAGTGCGCGGCCACCCGGCTCACCATTTCGGGCGAGCTGCCGTGCTGACGCAGATCGGCAATGACGTTATCGAGCAGACCGGCCGGCACGACCCGGGAGTGACGCAGGCTGAACGAGCGTTCGATGATCAACGCCACGGCAATCACCGAAGCAAACAACAAGGGCCACATGGGCCAGCCGGCGGCCTGAATGATCGCGAACACGCGTATCAACCTCAAATCAAGAAAAGCGGAACTCTAGCCTTGCCACGCATGCAGGGCAAGCGAGCTTGCGACCCAAGCAATCCACAGAAGCTGTGGATAAGTTTGTGGACCATTTCCAAATCCTGCCCTCAATCCCGCTAACGGCGCGGAATAGCTTGCTTCGATGAAATTTTGTGCAACACATTTAATGTGATAAAACAACAACTTACGGATAAGCCCCCTGATGCATCAAGGACTTGCGGCCGATCGCTTGCCAGACTTGACACACTGTGGATTCCGCTACAATCGATCCTTCCGGAAACCTCCTTTCTCCCTCCGCATGCCCGCAGATATCCCAGCAGCACAGGTCATTGGCGTCTCGGCGCTCAACCGTCTTGCACGCGAAGCGCTCGAAACCGGCATCCCCCTGCTCTGGGTCGGCGGAGAGATCTCCAATCTGACCCGTGCCAGCTCCGGTCATCTGTATTTCACCCTCAAGGATGCGCAGGCACAGGTGCGTTGCGCAATGTGGCGCAATCGCGCCCAACTCCTGGCATTCCGCCCGGAAAACGGGATGAAGGTGGAGGCGCGGGCACTCGTCACACTCTACGAAGCACGCGGAGACTATCAGCTCAATGTCGAAGCGCTGCGCCCCGCAGGCATCGGCAACCTGTTCGAAGCTTTCAACCGCCTCAAGGACAAGCTGTCGGCCGAGGGCTTGTTCGATCCGGAACGGCGGCGACAGCTGCCGCGTTTTCCGCGCGGCATCGGCGTCGTTACCTCACCCGCAGCGGCCGCCCTGCGCGACGTTATCGCCACCTTGCAGCGACGTTGCCCGCAGTTGCCCCTGGTGATCTATCCGGCGCCAGTTCAGGGCGCAGATGCCCCTGCGCGCCTGATCGGAGCGCTGCAGCAAGCCGGACGACGGGCGGCATCAGACGGCATCGACCTCATTCTGCTCGTGCGTGGGGGCGGCAGTATCGAAGACCTGTGGGCCTTCAACGACGAGGGGCTTGCGCGCGCAATCCGCGCTTGCCCGGTGCCGGTTGTCAGCGGTGTCGGTCACGAAACCGACTTCACGATTGCCGATTTTGCCGCCGATCTGCGCGCGGCGACCCCCACAGGTGCGGCCGAACTCGCCAGCGCCGGCTATCACGCCGCACACGGCGAATGCCGGACGCTTGAACTGAGCCTGACCCGGACCCTGCAACGCAAGCTGGAAAGCCTCGGGCAAAGGCTGGACCGCTGCGCCCTGCGCCTGGTCCACCCGCGCGAACGTCTGCGCCGGGCGGTACAAACCACCGACGCGCTGCGCCAGGGCCTGCAGCGCGCCATGCGCACCCAGCTGGAGCGCAGTGCACACCGTCAGGCGCAACTCGCCGTGCGGCTGCGCAACCGGCGCCCCGATCCGGCCCGATCGCAACAACATGTCGAACAACTCGCCGACCGCCTGCGTCGTGCCGCACACGGCAGGCTTGACGCACACAGCCGTGGCATCGCTGCGCTCGGCGCCCACCTTCAGCACCTGGCACCTGAGGCCGTACTGGCACGCGGCTACAGCATCACCCGCGATGCGGCCGGCAACATCCTGCGCTCCGCGGCCTGCGCAAGCGTTGGAGACACGATTCGCGTACAACTCTCGGAGGGCGAACTGAGCGGAACCGTCAGCGGCAAACGCTGATCTCGTGGCATACAGCCCTTGAGGGCCGGTTTCCATGCCTTGCGGATAGGCTTATCATCACGGCCTTCAGCATGACCCTCAGGATTGTCACTTCAGACCAATCCCGACTAGAATGGTCAGGCTTTGAATCAACGGCATTCCTCATTGACTGACCGATTGACGCTTCGACAATACTGACTGGAGAACTCGATGGAACATACTCTTCCCGCTCTGCCCTATGCCAAGGACGCACTGGCCCCGCACATCTCTGCTGAAACCCTTGAGTTTCACTACGGCAAGCACCATCAGGCTTACGTCACCAACCTGAACAACCTGATCAAGGGTACCGAGTTCGAGAACCTCGACCTCGAAGCCATCGTCAAGAAGGCCCCGGCCGGCGGCATCTACAACAACGCTGCCCAGGTCTGGAACCACACCTTCTTCTGGAGCAGCATGAAGCCGAACGGCGGCGGCGAGCCCAGTGGCGCGCTGGCCGACGCGATCAAGGCCAAGTGGGGCTCGTTCGACGACTTCAAGAAGGCCTTCACCGCTTCGGCCGTGGGCAACTTCGGTTCGGGCTGGACCTGGCTGGTCAAGAAGGCTGACGGCGCAGTGGACATCGTCAACATGGGCGCTGCCGGCACCCCCTTGACCACCGGCGACAAGGCACTGCTCTGTATCGACGTGTGGGAACACGCCTATTACATCGACTACCGCAACCGTCGTCCGGACTTCGTTGCCACCTTCCTCGACAAGCTGGCCAACTGGGAATTCGCAGCGAAGAACTTCGCCTGATTCCTGCCGTCCCGCTCCCTCCGGGGAGCGCCGACATGCAAAGCGACGCCGGGCTCCGGGGTCGCTTTTGTTTTCTCGGACGTCCGGATCACAAGGCCATACCGCCCGATGCTCGACATTCTCTATCGCGACGATCACCTGATCGCGATCCACAAGCCCTCAGGCCTGCTGGTCCATCGCACCGGGCTGGACGCGCACGAGGAACGCTTCGCGGTGCAGTTGCTGCGTGACCAGATCGGGCGCCACGTCCATCCCGCTCACCGCCTGGACAAGGGCACGTCAGGCGTGCTGCTGTTCGCGCTCGATCGCGACACTGCGGCACGCACCGGTGCGTTGTTCGAAAACCAGCAGGTCTCGAAACGCTATCTTGCCGTCGTGCGCGGTCATCCGCCCGCTGCCGACATCATCAACCATCCGCTGGTGCGGCGTTTCGACCCGGCAGAGCGCAGAACGGCGCGCGCCGACACCCTGCCGCAGTCGGCCATCACCCGCTACCGCTGCCTGGCCACGGCCGAACTGCCCTACCAGGTGGACCGCTACCCGAGCAGCCGCTATGCGCTGGTCGAGCTGCAACCCGAGACCGGCCGCCGCCATCAGCTGCGCCGCCACCTGAAACATATCTCGCACCCCATCATTGGTGATGCGACCTTTGGCAAAGGCCGCCACAACCGCCTCTTCCAGACCCTTTTCGGCAGTGACCGTCTGCTTCTGGCCTGCACCGGGCTGAGCTTCCACCACCCTGTGAACGACGCTCTGATCCAGATCGACTGCCCTCTGTCCCCGGACTTCACACACGTCGTGGCGGCACTCGGTTGGCATTTGCGGGCTGACGGCCTTTCAGCCACGGGCGATTCATAGCAGAATGAGGGTCCGATCCGCCACCCGCCCTCAGGTCACATGAATCCGCTGCTGCAAGTTCGCGAACAGGGTCAGCAAATCTGGCTCGACAACCTCTCCCGCACACTGCTCAACGAGGGGCACCTGGCACGCTTCATCGCCGAAGATGGCGTCGCAGGCGTGACCACCAACCCTGCGATCTTCTACAAGGCCATCAGCGGCGGCCGCTACTACGAAGACGATCTGGCCGCGCTCAAGCGTCAGCCGATCAGTGCCGAAGCGCGCTATGAAGCGCTGGTGATCCCGGACGTGCAACGTGCCTGTGACCTGCTGCTGCCACTGCATCGCGAGTCGAAAGGCAATGCCGGCTATGTAAGCCTTGAAGTCTCGCCCGCGCTCGCCGACGACGCCGACGGCACCCTGGAAGCCGGCCTGCGGCTCAAGGCCGCGGTCGCTCGCCCCAACGTGCTGATCAAGGTGCCCGCCACCGCTGCCGGCCTGAAAGCAATCGAGCGGCTCATCGGCGCTGGCGTCAGCGTCAATGTCACCCTGATGTTCTCGCTCGCTCACGTCGATGCGGTGGCAGCCGCCTATGTCCGCGGCCTCGAGCGCCTGCATGCAGGGGGGGGAGACGTCTCCGCCGTCATGTCGGTAGCCAGCCTCTTTCTGTCGCGAGTTGACACCCTGATCGACAAGCAACTGGACGAACTTGGCGGCAAGGCGCTCGACCTACGCGGAAAGGCTGCGGTGGCCACGGCAAGACTCGCCTACCAGCGTTACCGCGCGCGCTTTCACGGACCCGACTTTGCCGCCCTGCAGGCGACAGGCGCACGCCCCCAGATCATGCTGTGGGCCAGCACCGGCACCAAGAACCCCGCTTACAGCGACCTGCTGTATGTAGAACCCCTGATCGGGCCGGAGACAGTGAATACCCTGCCCGACGCCACGCTTGATGCGCTGCGCGACCACGGAAAGGTCGGCAACACCCTGGAACAGGACATCGACCTTGCGCAAGCGGCCATGGATGGTCTGGCAGCCCTCTCGATCGACATGACCGAAGTCGGCGAAAAGCTGCAGGCAGACGGGCTGCGCCAGTTCGAGGACGCGTTCGCAAAACTGCTTGAACTGACCGCAGACTGAACCATGAAGCGGCCATTGCCGCTTCATGTGCTGCGCGCCGCCGGACGGCCTGCTTGTACCGCGCCGCGCAAGGCAAGCGAACCGGTCAGGCCAGGGCCAGTTGCGGCTTTGCCTTCACCAGCGCCGAACGTGCAATACCGCGCTGCTCGCCCGCGGCGCCCAGCACTTCCTTCATGTCAAGGATCAGCACGATCTGGCCGTTGGACAGGGTCGTCACGCCAGCCACACCCTTGGGCCGGAAATCGTCCAGCGACTTGATCACCGCATCTTCGCGACCGGCAAAGCTATCGATGGCGAGAACGAACGACAGTTCGGCGGTCTGCATCAGCACGCCGTACTCCGGCACACGTTCCTGTTCCCAGCCCAGCAGGCCGGCAAGCGGCAGAATGGGCAGCACTTCGCCCCGCACCACCATCGTTGCCCTGCCCCCCACCTCCTGCACCTCGTTGATATCGATCGGCAGGATCTCGCGCACCATCGACAGCGGCACGGCAAACGGCTGCTCCCCCAGTCGAACCAGCAACACGGGCAGAATCGCCAGCGTCAGCGGCAGACTGATGATGAAGGTCGTGCCCTTGCCCTGGGTCGAGCGGATATCGATCGACCCGTTGAGCTTCTGGATATTGGTTCTCACCACATCCATGCCTACGCCACGCCCCGAGACATCCGACACCTGCGCTGCGAGCGAAAATCCGGGCAGGAAGATGAGATTGAAGCTCTGCCGCTCATCCATGGTGTTGGCCTCTTCATCGGTGATGAGGCCCTTCTGCAAGGCCTTGGCCCGCAGTTTGTCGGCGTTCATGCCGTGACCGTCATCGGCGATCAGGATCACGATGTGATCACCTTCCTGCCGCGCTTCGAGACGGACCTCGGACTTCACCGGCTTGCCGCTCGCGCGACGCTCGACACCATCCTCGACACCGTGGTCGACCGCGTTGCGAATGAGGTGAATGATCGGATCGGACAGATCCTCGATCATCGTCTTGTCGATCTCGGTTTCCTCGCCGGCAAGCACGAGCTCGACGTCCTTGCCAAGATTTCGTGCAAGATCGCGCGCAATCCGAGGGTACTTCTGGAACAGGCGCCCGATCGGCTGCATACGCGTCTTCATCACCGCGTTCTGCAGATCGGAGACGAGCAGATCGAGCTGGCTCACCGCCAGATCGAGCGCATGCAGGGTCTCGGTATCGTTGCGTCCGCTCAGGATATCGCTGCGCAAGGCGTTGAGCCGGTTCTTGGTCAGCCCGATTTCACCTGACAGGTTCAATACCTGGTCCAGACGGGCGGTATCAACCCGGATCGAGTTGTCGCGCTGGCGTTCGCCCTCGCGTCGCCCTGTCGGTGCGGATGCGCCCGGCCGGTCGCTCGCACGGCGCCCCACCGCGCGGTTGATGACTTCTTCGGGGTCCTCCAGCGGCGGCGCGGGAATGAGCTTGGCGGCTGCCGCAGCAGGGTCGGCAGCCCCCTTCGGCACCACTGCCACCGCGTTGTACAGCAGTTTCCAGTCGGGCTCGTGTGCGCTGCCGGTATTTTCACCAGGCGATCCGCCAGCGCTCGCCTTTGCAGGCGCGGACTCGATCACCGGTGCAGCCTCTCCGGCAATGGCGACCTTGAGCGCGGCAATCAGGGCGGGGTCGGCGGCCGGCGGCTGAGCACCGTGCTCGAGATGGTCGAACATCTCGCGCACCGCACCGGTCGCCTCAAGAATGACGTCCATCATCTCCGAGCTGACGGCCAGTTCGCCATTGCGCAGTTTGTCGAACAGATTCTCGGTGAGGTGGCACAGGGTCACGAGTTCGGCGGCATTCAGAAACCCGGCGCCCCCCTTGATGGTGTGAAATCCACGAAAAATATCATTGAGCAGATTCCGGTCATCAGGGAAGCGCTCCAGATCGACCAGTTTGTTATCGACACCCGACAACAGGTCTCCGGCTTCGACCAGGAAGTCCTGCAGCAGATCTTCCATTCCGGCAAAGTCACTCATCGCTCTATCGCTCCCATTCACGTTCCGGCCGGCAGGCCGCGAGGCCCGCTCGACCTGCGTGCAGATCAGAAACCCAGGCTCTCGAGGAGATCATCGACCTGCCCCTGGCTGGTAACCACGTCATCGCGTCCTTCACTGCTCACCACCGGACCATTCATGAGCCCGGCATTTTTGTCGATACGCTTCCCGGCCGCCGGCGCCACTTCAAGCAGCACCTCCAGCAGTTGCGACTCAAGCGTCTGCGCCATGTCGACCACTTTCTTGATCACCTGGCCAGTCAGATCCTGAAAATCCTGCGCCATCATGATCTCGAGGAGCTGTGCGTTGGTGGCGCGGCTACCGTCACTGACTGCCGCCAGAAAACCGCGCGTCTCGCCCGCAAGCGCCTTGAACTCTTCCACCGAGAGTTCATTCGCGTAAAGACGATCCCATCTCGCACGCAGGGCATCAGCGTCGTTTTCCAGCTTGTCCTGGATCGGTTTTGCCACATCGGTCGCGTTGAGCACCCGGCTCGCCGCCTGTTCGGTCATCTGCGCGATATACATCAGGCGCTGGCGCGCATCGGGCATCGCCTGAGCAGCTTCCTGCAACGCATTGTCGAAACCGAGTTCGAGGAGCGAGTCGTGTACCTTGCGTGTCATCTGACCAATACGATTGAAGACGGCTTCGGGCGCACTTGCAGCCTGTTCACCGACGGAAGGCGCCGCTTGCTCGGCAGACGGTGCACTCGCGGATCCATCGAACTCTGCCGCAACCGAGTCGAACAGCGCCTGCAATTCGTCGTTGTCGTCCGTTTCAGGCGTTGCGGCCGGTGCGGGCGCTGGACGCTGGAGCACGGGTTCGGGTTCGGCCTGGGTCGACGCAATGCTGTCGAACAAGGCCTGCAGTTCGTCCGAATCACTCACCTCGTCAAATTTCATCCGCTTCGCCATTTTCTGGCTCCCTATGTGGTTCGTGCTGCCCGTCAGGCAGCTGCACTCTTGCCGAGCTTCTCGAAGATTTTCTCCAGCTTCTCGGACATCGTCACGGCGGTGAAAGGCTTGACGATGTAGCCGTTGGCCCCGGCCTGCGCCGCTGCGATGATGTTCTCCTTCTTGGCTTCGGCGGTGATCATCAACACCGGAAGATGCTTCAGTTGCGGCGTGCGACGGATGGTCTGCAACAGGGTCAGGCCATCCATATTGGGCATGTTCCAGTCGGTCACGACGAAGTCAAAGGGGGAGGCACTGAGCTTTTGCAGTGCGACCACGCCATCTTCAGCCTCGTCGACATTGGTGTAACCCAGCTCCTTGAGCAGGTTGCGCACGATGCGGCGCATGGTCGAGAAATCGTCCACGACCAGAAATTTCAGTTTTGGGTCAGCCATCTCATTCTCCGTTGTGCCCGTTCCCGATCAAGCCTGGCGTGCACGCTGGAGCAGCGGCCGCAAGGTCTCGGCGAGAACATCAGCGTCGAATTTTGCCACGTATGAATCCACACCGACCCTTTTCCCCATCGCCCGATTGGCTTCCGATGACAGGGAGGAGTGCATCACGACGGGAATACCGTCGAAGCGGCTGTCGTTCTTGATATTGCGTGTCAGCACGTAGCCGTCCATTTCGGGCATCTCCGCATCGACCATGATGAGATCGATCTCGTCGCCGACGTGATGTCCCATCTGCTGTGCGTGCGCTGCCATGCCCTCCAGCCGCGTCCACGCCTCAAGTCCATTTTGTGCATGCTTATGGCGGACGCCGAGCTTGTCGAGCACTTCGGTAATCTTGCGGCGGGCAACTGCGGAATCGTCCACGAAGAAGACATTGACCTCTTCACCGCCGTGCAGCGGGGTGATGTTGCCAACGATGGCCTCACCGAAGGTGTTGGCCAGAATGGTCTCGACGTCGAGGATGGACACCAGCTTTCCATCCGCAAGCTCGGTGATCGCGGTGATGTAGTTCTGGCTGTTCGAGGACATGTTGTCCGGCGTGCGCACCTTGTCCCATTCAACGCGGATGATGCGGTCCACCTCCTTGACCAGAAAGCCCAGAGTCCGCTTGCTGTACTCGGTCACCATCATGGAGCCACCGAGCGCATCACCCGGCGCGCTAAGGCCCAGGATCTTGGACAGGGACAAGACCGGAATGACATTGCCGCGCAATGAAATCAGGCCTTCCACACCGCGCGGCATGTTCGGCGCCTTGGTGATGAAGGGCGTGGTGGACACCTCGCGCACCTTGAACACGTTTATCCCGAAAGTTTCGCTGGTACCGAGCGAAAACAGCAGGATCTCCATGCGATTGGAGCCGGCCAGCATGGTGCGCCCGTCCACCGCATCGAGCATCTCGGCATCTTCTTTCTGGTCAAGACTCAACATAAATCACCTCACTTCCTGACCGGCGCCGTGACATTACGGTTGATCAGTCGGCGCAGGGTCTGTGACAGACGCTGCGGTTCGAATTTGGGAACGTATTCATCCACCCCGACCGACTTGCCCAACTGCTGGTTAGACGTTCCCGACAGAGAGGAATGCATTACCACCGGCACGCCCTCAAAGCGTGGATCGGCCTTGATGTTGCGGGTCAGGATATATCCGTCCATTTCCGGCATTTCGACGTCGGTCAGCACCAGGCTCAGCGTGTCGCTCACCTTCCGCCCTGCCGCCTCGGCCTGGGCAGCGAGCAATTTGAGTTCATCCCACGCACGACGCCCGTTAATTGCGGAGATGTATCTCACACCGAGCACATCGAGCGTCTGGCAGATCTGCTTGCGCGCGACCGAAGAGTCGTCGGCAAACAACACCAGATGCTCCCCGCCATCCTCCAGCGGCGTGATGTCCTTGAACATGTGGCTGTCATCGTAGCGGGTTGTCTCCGACAGCACCTTTTCGACGTCGAGCAACATTACCAGGCGGTTCTCCGGCAATTCGGTGACGGCCGTGACCAGCCCGCCCATATTGGCGGTCAGCATGTCGGGCGGCACCCGCATCTGCGACCAGTCCAGGCGCAGGATGGTGTCGACCGCTTCGACCAGGAAGCCCTGGGTATGGCCGTTGTACTCGGTCACGATCATGATGTCGCGTGGCGTGTCGCCCCCCACCCCGACGTAGCGCGCAAGGTCGACCACCGGCACGAGCGCGCCGCGCAGACTGACCATGCCCACCACCGACGACGGCATCTCGGGCGCGGCCGTGATGGCCGGCGTACGCATCACCTCACGGACCTTGAATACGTTGATGCCGAAGGTCTCGCGCCGGCCGGTGTTCTGATCCGTACCCAGCGTGAACAGCAGGATCTCCAGCTTGTTGGTCCCGGCCAGCCGGGTTCGGGCATCGATATTCTTCAGTAACTCGGACATTTTGTTCTCCGCACGCTGCGGCTGCTGGCCCGGTCGACGCGACCGGTAGCGCTGTTGTGTATTGTATCGACCCGGTGGGTTCAGACTTTAGCAAGAGGCCGACATTGTGCCTCGGACACCGGAGCAAGTGCAGTCATCATGCCTGGTAGCCCATGCGGAATCCGCCCCACTGACGGCCATTGACATACACCGGCGACGAGATGTCATGCATGATCTCGCCGGTATCGCGGCGGTAGGTCTGGATCAGGAACTGCAGTTCGTGCGCGCCACAACGTTTGCCGACCGGGTCATCGAATACCCGCTTGCTGCGATTGCCGACGAAGTCCTTGTCGTAATCACCGGTCAGGGGCAGGGAGAATCGCGCGTTATGGGTTGGGACATAACCGCGGCGGTCACAGCCGATTGCATAGATGATCTCTCCGTGCTTCTGCAGAATCGCTTCCTGAACCCGGGGAAACAGCTTGTCGGTGAGTGCGTCAAAGCGCGTAGTGTATTTTTGCGGTCGCGTATTCGGTATCGGTTGTGAGGTCTGATCAAACAGGGCCTCGGCGGTAATCTGACCCGCCGCGATGGCCTGCTCCATCAGCAGCCCAAGTTCGCGAGCGGCCTGCTGAACGATCGAGGGCATCATCTTGTGGGTGGCCATCGCCTGCTCGCCCTCGACGCCGAGACGAAACACATTGCTGATTTCATGCAGGTTGAGTGCAAGGCTGTCGAGCTCGTGCGCCTCATCGAGTGTTTTCGCCGCACCATCGGCATTGCGTTCGACCATGGTCATGATCTGACGCACGTTCCCGACCACCTTGTCGGCCTCCTCCCCCTGACGCGAAATGGACTGCGCAATCTCGTCGACCCGCTCCATGGTTTGCTGCGCTCCACGATTGATGCGTTCGAGCGAATTCGCAGCCTGACGTGCAAGCTCGGCACCTGCGTGCGCCTGCTCACTGCCCTGCTTGATGGAAACAATTGCGGCACCGGTTTCGGTCTGGATGG
>JALNWS010000068.1 GCA_023230755.1 Azoarcus sp. | reverse complement strand
TGCTTGATGGACGAAACCGGCGATGCGCCCGTACCGCCATCATGCCCTGAAATCGTGACGTGATCAGCCTTGGCTTTGGCAACCCCCGCCGCAATCGTACCGACTCCGACTTCTGAGACCAGCTTGACCGAAATGTCGGCGCGCTGGTTCGCGTTCTTCAGATCGTGGATGAGTTGCGCCAGATCTTCGATCGAGTAGATGTCATGGTGCGGCGGCGGTGAAATCAGGCCGACGCCCGGTACCGAGTGCCGCAGGAAGCCGATGTACTCGGACACCTTGTGACCGGGCAGCTGGCCGCCTTCGCCGGGCTTGGCGCCCTGGGCCATCTTGATCTGGATCTGGTCGGCGTTGACCAGGTACTCGGTGGTGACACCGAAGCGTCCCGAGGCGACCTGCTTGATGGACGAACGCAGCGAGTCGCCGGCGCCCAGTTCGAGGTCGCGCTCGATCCGCCCTTCGCCGATGATCTGCGACAGTTTCGTCGTTTGCGTGATCGGCTTGAAGCGCATCGGATCTTCGCCGCCTTCGCCGGTGTTCGACTTGCCGCCAATGCGGTTCATCGCAACCGCCAGCGTGGTATGCGCCTCGGTCGAGATCGAACCGAGCGACATCGCCCCCGAGGCAAAGCGCTTGACGATTTCCTTGGCCGACTCGACTTCGTCGAGCGCAACCGGTGCACCGGCAGGCTTGATCTCGAACAGACCGCGCAGCGTCATGTGACGACGGCTCTGGTCGTTGATGATCTTGGCGTATTCCTTGTAGGTGTCGTACTTGTTCGAGCGCGTCGAATGCTGCAGCTTGGCAATCGCGTCCGGCGTCCACATGTGCTCTTCACCACGGACGCGGTAGGCATACTCGCCACCGGCATCGAGCATGTTCGCCAGCACGGGATCGGGGCTGAATGCCTTCCGGTGCAGGCGGATGGCCTCATCCATGACTTCGAACACGCTGATCCCTTCGATCTGCGTGGTGGTGCCGGTGAAGTACTTGTCCACCATCGCGCTCTGCAGGCCGACAGCTTCGAAGATCTGCGCTCCGGTGTAGGACATGTAGGTGGAGATGCCCATCTTGGACATGACCTTCATCAGGCCCTTGCCCACGCCCTTGACGAAATGCTTGATGTACTTCGCACCGGTCTCTTCGTCACCCGCCAGTTGCTGGAGGGTTTCGAGCGCGATGTAGGGGTGAACCGCTTCCGCACCGTAACCGGCAAGTACCGCGAAGTGATGCGTCTCGCGCGCAGAACCGGTTTCGACCACCAGGCCGGCACGGGTACGCAGACCCTTGGTCACCAGGTGCTGGTGAATGGCCGACAGTGCCAACAGTGCGGGTATCGCAACCTGATCGGCCGTGACCTTGCGGTCGGAGACGATCAGGATGTTGCTGCCCTGCAGCACCGCATTCTCTGCTTCGGCACACAGCGAAGCCAGGCGTGCCTCGACACCTTCCTTGCCCCAGCTCACCGGATAGCAGATATCCAGCTCTGCCGAACGGAACTTGTTCTTGGTGAAGCGCGCGATGTTGCGGATCTTGGCCATACCGCCAAAGTCGAGCACCGGTTGCGTCACTTCGAGGCGGAACGGGGGGTTGATCTCGTTGATCTCGAGCAGGTTCGGCTTGGGGCCGATGAAGGACACCAGCGACATCACCAGTTGCTCGCGGATCGGGTCGATCGGCGGGTTGGTGACCTGCGCAAAAAGCTGACGGAAGTAGCTGTACAGCACCTTCTCACGCGACGACAGCACCGCCAGCGGCGAGTCGTTGCCCATCGAGCCCGTGCCTTCCTCGCCTGTGCGGCCCATTGGCTCGAGGATGAACTTGATGTCTTCCTGACTGTAGCCAAAAGCCTGCTGACGATCGAGCAGACTCGCAGCGCATTCGGGCGCAGCGGCGTCGGCAGGAACTTCGAGGCCATCGAGCTTGATATTGATGCGTGTCAGCCAGTCGGTATAGGGACGAACCGAGGCCAGGCTGTCCTTGAGCTCCTTGTCGTCGATGATGCGTCCCTGCTCCATGTCGATCAGGAACATCTTGCCCGGCTGCAGACGCCATTTCTTGACGATCTTGCTGTCGGGAATCGGCAGCACGCCGGATTCGGACGCCATCACGACGAGGTCGTCATCGGTGACGAGATAGCGGGCAGGACGCAGGCCGTTACGGTCGAGCGTGGCACCGATCTGACGGCCGTCGGTAAAGGCAACGGCGGCAGGGCCGTCCCACGGCTCCATCATCGCAGCGTGGTATTCGTAGAAGGCACGGCGCTTCTCGTCCATCTGGGTGTGCGATTCCCAGGCTTCCGGAATCATCATCATCACCGCGTGCGCCATCGAGTAGCCACTCATTACGAGCAGTTCGAGGGCGTTGTCAAAGGCGGCAGAGTCGGACTGACCGGGGTAGATCAACGGCCAGATCTTTTCCAGATCGGCACCCAGCAGCGGCGACGACACGCCCTTTTCGCGGGCGCGCATCCAGTTGTAATTGCCGCGAACGGTGTTGATTTCGCCGTTGTGCGCGATGTAGCGGAACGGGTGAGCGAGGTTCCACTTCGGGAAAGTGTTGGTCGAAAAGCGCTGATGCACCAGCGACAACGCCGAGGTGGCACGCGGATCGACGAGATCAAGGAAGTACTCGCCAACCTGGGTCGCAAGCAGCAGGCCCTTGTAGTTCACGGTGCGGGCCGACATGGAAACCATGTAGAACTCCTGACCGTGCTTGAGGCTGAGCGCGTTGATCGCGTTGGCGGCACGACGACGGGTCACGTAGAGCTTGCGCTCGAGCGCCTCGGTGACCATGACATCGGGACCACGGCCAACGAAGACCTGGCGAATCACCGGCTCCTTGGCCTTGACCGTTGGCGACATCGGCATATTGGCGTTGGTGGGCACATCACGCCAGCCGAGCAGAACCTGACCTTCAGCGCGCACGGCGCGCTCGATCTCTTCCTCACAGGCAAGACGCGAAGCCGCTTCCTTGGGCAAGAACACCATGGCAACGCCGTACTCACCGGGCGCTGGCAGGGTGACACCCCTCGCCGCCATGTCTTCGCGATAAAGCTGATCGGGAATCTGAATCAGAATGCCGGCACCATCGCCCTGCAGGGGGTCTGCACCAACGGCGCCCCGGTGATCCAGATTCTTCAGGATCTCAAGGCCCTGCAGAATGATGTCGTGAGACTTCTTACCCTTGATGTGGGCAATGAAACCCACGCCGCAGGCATCATGTTCGTTCGCGGGATCGTACAGACCCTGCTTCTGGGGGAGATCCATCTCGTCTGTCCTCGAAACAACACGCTCGCCGGGAAATTGCCGGCGAAGTTCGGGCGGCTCTCGCCGCTGCTCAAACCCGCATACGTAAACCATGCGGACACAAAAAAGCCGGGCGCGCGGGCACCCCGGCTTGCACAATCGACTGCTTATCAGCCAATCGCTACGAACACATTAAACGGATGCTTGAATATACCCCCGCAAAACGCTCGACTCAAGCGTTTTTTGCAGTGCGGTAAGTCTATGACAAATCAGTATATTTCACCGACGGCGAAGAGTCGGCCGTGCTCTTTCATTGCATAACGGTCTGTCATCCCTGCGATGTAGTCGGCAATCGCTCTGGGCTTGTCTGTGTGTGCCTTCACCAGATACTGCGGCGGCAGCAAACGGGGGTCGTTCATGAACGCAGAGAAGAGATCTCCGATGATGCGGCGCGCCTTGTCCGTCATGCGCAGCACCTGATAATGCCAGTACAGATTCTCGCGCAGGAAGACTTTCAGCTCCTGCAAACGCGGCCATTGCTCGGCAGAATACGATACCAGTCGCGGCGCCAGTCTCACCTCGTCGAGCGTCTTCACGCCCGCGTCAGCAATATTGCTACGCGTCTGCGCGATAAGATCAAGCGCCATGCTGTCCACCATGCGCCGGATTGTTTCATGAATCAGCTTGCGTCCGCTCAGCCCCGGCCAGCGTGCCTCGACCGCTCGCCTGTGCTCGGCAAAGACCGGCACTTCATCGAGTTGCTCCAGCGTAATCAGGCCCGAGCGCAGGCCATCGTCGACATCATGGTTGTTGTAGGCGATCTCATCGGCAAGGTTTGCCAGTTGCGCCTCGAGAGACGGCTGAGTACCGTCGAGAAAGCGTTTTCCCAGCACACCCAATTGCTCTGCATTCGGGCGCGAGCAGTGCTTCAGCACCCCCTCGCGCGTCTCGTACATCAGATTGAGCCCATCGAAGGCAGCGTAATGCTCCTCCAGCAGATCAACCGTGCGCAACGACTGCAGATTGTGTTCAAAGCCACCATAAGCCTTCATGCAGGCGTTCAGCGCGTCCTGCCCCGCATGACCGAAAGGGGTGTGCCCGAGGTCGTGAGCCAATGCAATCGCCTCGGCAAGATCCTCGTTCAGGGCGAGCGCGCGCGAAATGCTGCGAGTGAGCTGTGCAACCTCGATGCTGTGGGTGAGCCGCGTCCGGAACAGGTCACCCTCATGATTGACGAATACCTGCGTCTTGTACTCAAGACGCCGAAACGCCGTAGAGTGAATCACGCGATCGCGATCGCGCTGAAAGTCTGAACGTCCGCTGGGTGGCGGCTCGTCGTATTGGCGTCCGCGGGTGTTGACGTCGGATACGGCGTAAGTCGCGAGCCCGATGTCCCGCTTCACGCGCACCGAGCCTCGATGGAAGCGGCAATTTCGGCTGCCGGCGCGTCAGCGTACATGACCGCCTTGCCCAGCGCGCGCAACAGAACAAGGCGCAAGCGCCCTGCTTCCACTTTTTTGTCGTGCGACATCAGCTCAAGGTAGCGATCCACGCCAAGCTTCGGTCCGACCACCGGCAGGCCCGCACGCTGGAACAGGCTTTCGATACGTGCAAGCTCTGGCCCGGACAGCCAGCCGAGGCGCAACGAGAGCTCCGCCGCCATCATCGTACCGATCGCGACGGCCTCGCCGTGCAGGCACACGCCGTAGCCCAGACCGGTTTCGATCGCATGACCGAAGGTATGGCCGAGATTGAGCAGCGCACGCTCACCCTGTTCGGTCTCGTCTGCAGCCACCACCTCTGCCTTGTTGGCGCACGAACGCTCAATGGCAAAGGCCAGCGCGTCGGGGTCGCGTACCAGCAAACGATCGAGATTGCTCTCGATCCAGTCCAGAAACGCCGGATCGCGAATCAATCCGTACTTGATGACCTCTGCCAGCCCGGCTGCGAGCTCGCGCGGCGGCAAGGTATCAAGCACAGAAGTGTCTGCAAGCACCAGACGGGGCTGATAGAAGGCACCAATCATGTTCTTGCCCAGCGGATGATTGATCGCAGTCTTGCCCCCTACGGACGAATCCACCTGTGCAAGCAGCGTCGTCGGCACCTGAATGAAAGGCATGCCGCGCTGATAACAGGCGGCAGCAAACCCACCCATGTCGCCCACGACACCGCCGCCGAGGGCGATCAGAGTGGTGGAACGCTCGCAACGGTCCCCGAGAAGTGCATCGAAAATGAGGTTGAGTGTTTGCCAGTCCTTGTGGCGCTCGCCATCGGGCAGGACGACAGCACTTACCGCGACGCCGATGGATTCCAGGCCGGACTGCAGGCGCGCGAGGTAAAGCGGTCCGACGACGTCGTTGGTAACGATCACCACACGACGCGTCTTCAGTTGAGGAAGAATCAACTCGGGGCAATCGAGCAATTTGCCGCCGATATGAATCGGATACGCCCGAGAGCCGAGCGCCACATTCAGTGTTCGCATGAAGTCTTGTCCAGAGTAGCCAGCGCTTTCTCGATCTGCCGCACCATTGCGCCAGGATTGCCACGACCACCTTCGACCACGAGGTCAGCCACTTCGCGGTAGAGCGGGTCGCGGATGCGGTGCAATTCCTCAATGCGCTGGCGCGGATTCTCCACCCGCAGCAAGGGTCGGTTGCGGTCGTGGCGCGTACGTTCCCAGAGAATCTGGGGCGGTACATTGAGATAGATCACGATGCCGCGCTGCGATAGCAAAGCCCGGTTTCCGGCATCAAGCACCACGCCACCACCAGTGGCCAGGACCAGATCGGACTCAAGCGTGAGTTCGTCCAACGCTTGCGCCTCACGCCGCCGAAAGCCATCCTCGCCCTCAATCTCGAATATCGTGGGTATGGTGACCCCTGTACGCGCAACGATCTCATGGTCGCAGTCGGCAAAGCGCATGCGTCTGCGCTTTGCAAGCTCGCGCCCTACAGTCGTTTTTCCGGCACCCATCATGCCGATCAGTATCAGACAAGTCACACTAATATCGCCGGCTTCAAATGTACGAAAGGGCGGTGACCCCCTTGGAGTCACCGCCCCCGAATTGTAGCAGCAGCGGAACTGGCTTATCGGAGCGTCAGCGAATCAGCCACGATTCGCGGTGTCACGAAAATCAGCAATTCACTACGTTCCGATGACACGCTGGTACTCCTGAACAAGGCACCCACGAAAGGAAGCTCGCCAAGAACGGGCACGCGATCAACCCCCTTGGTTTCCTCTTCCAGATAGATCCCGCCGATCACAACCGTCCCGCCATTCTCGACCAAGACTTCACTCTTGATGTTTTTGGTCTCGATCGGAGGCACGTTAAGGAGCGCATCTTCATAGGCAGGCCGATCCTTGTTGACCTGAATCGCGAGCTGCAGGCGCCCGTCTGGCGTAATTTGCGGCTTCACCTTGAGTGAAAGCACTGCCTTCTTGAACGAAACACTCGTCGAACCCGAGCTGCTTGCCTCGAGGTAGGGAATTTCCGTACCCTGCTCGATTGACGCCTCTACCTGGTTCGCCGTCAGGATCCGCGGGCTGGAGATCACGCGGCCACGCCCATCGGACTCCAGGGCCTGCAACTCAAGATTCAGGAAGCGGGTAAGCGAACTGTTGAACAGACTGAGGTTGACCGAGCCGTACCCTGAAGGCAGATAACCGGTTCCACTCTGTGCCTCCCCTGGAGTAAAGGTGTTCGATCCAGTACCAAGTGAGGACGACCCAAATCCCAGCTTTGCGCCGCCTCCCAGGCTTACCCCCTTGTTACTGCCGAGCCCGAGGCGCACGCCGATATCTCTGGAGAAGGTCTTCGACGCCTCAACAATCCGGGCCTCAATTAACACCTGTCTCGGTGCAACGTCGATTTCCGTCACCAGTTTGCGCAACATGGCGAGGCGCGTACCGATATCCGTAACGAAGACCTTGTTGCTCCGCTCATCAACAACGACGCTGCCGCGCTTCGAGAGCATGGTCTGGTCCTTGCTCTTCAGGAAGTCAAAGATCTCCTTGGCCTTGTGATAATTGATTTGAAAGCTTTCCGTCTGCAGCGGCTCAAGATCGCTGATCTGTGCCTTGGCTTCAAGCTGCAGCTTTTCACGCGCCGCAAGCTCGTCACCCGGTGCAATCCAGATCACGTTGCCGCTCTTCCGCATGTCCAGACCCTTGGCCTGCAGGATGATGTCCAGCGCCTGATCCCAGGGGACATCCTTCAGCCGGAGCGTCAGACTGCCCTGCACCGAGTCAGATGTGATGATATTGAAGTTCGTGAAGTCGGCAATGACCTGCAATACCGAACGCACGTCGATATTCTGGAAGTTAAGCGACAGCTTCTCGCCCTGGTACTGACCACGCGTACCCTGAACCAGCTTGTTCGGATCCTCGACGATGCGCTTTACCTCGAGCACGAACTGATCGTCACTCTGATATGCGTTGTGTTCCCATAATCCGTTCGGTGTCACCACGAGGCGAACGTTGTCGCCCTGCTGCTGTGCAACCATGCCCGAAATCGGTGTGGCGAAATCGGTCACGTCCGACTTGCGACGCAAGTGCTCGGGCAGGGTGGTCTTGAGAAAATCAACAACGAGGTTACCGCCCTGCTGGCGGATGTCGATGCCGGTTTCCGCACTGGAGAGCTGAACGAGAACACGTCCTTCACCTTGTTTTCCGCGCCGGAAATTGATATCCCGAATGCTCTTTCCACCACTAATGGCAGGGTTTGCAGTCGCGAAATTGGCATGAGCCTGTTCGACGACGCTTGGCGTAGCCTGAGCATTGACCGGCGTTAGCGCGATGACAACATTGCGACCGTCCATCCGGGTCTCATAGGGCGACATCTTCACCAGATTGAGAACCAGCCGCGTACGCTCACCGGCCTGAACGATATTCGCGCTGCGAAGATCCCCGCGCTCGATCGTCTGCACGTTGCGGCCCAGCGCGTTGGCCGTAGCCGGAAAATCGAAAGCGATCCGGGCGGGATTGGCAACACTGAAACTCGCTGGAGGTGCCGCGAGAGGCTCCTTCATTGAGATCCGGACAAAGATCGCCCCTCCCTGCTCAGCAACCTCCAGCGCTTCGATGCTGTTGGAGGACGCAGCCTGAGCCCCCCCCGAGTCCTGCGCAAAAGCGACGCTTACAGGCATCAGCATTGCGACCACCGCTGCGAGCAGCGCCGTTCCGATTCTATTCTTCATTTTCCGGCCTCCTGCCGCTCCTGCAACTGCAGCGAACTGGCGCGCTCAACCCAGTCACCATTTACATCCTCAACCAGCTCACGCAACTCAACCGACGCATCGGTCACTGCAGTAATCACGCCATAATCCTGTCCGAGATAATTGCCCGCCTTCACGCGATAGAGCGATTTATCCGCTTGGATGAGGGCCTGCGAGACCTTATCCTGAGTCAGCACGCCCACCATGCGCAAACTTTCCAGCGGGTAGGCCTCCAGCGGTTCGCGCCTGCGGTCCGGATCGGGACGCAGCCCACCACCTCCATTCTTGCGCTCTGGCTCTATCCGCGACGCCTTGAAAGGCTCGATCAGCGCGGCGGCGGCATAGTCGGTTGTGGCGAACTCCTTGATCTCAGGCAGAGGCTTTACAACACCCCGCATTCCCGCGGCCTGTTCTGCCATCCAGGATTGAATATCCTCCTGGTTGTCCGCGCACCCGGAGAGTGCGACACAGCTGATGAGAAGCAACAATTTCCTCATCGTTTCTTCCCCTGTGCAGCCTTGGCGGCCTGCCGCTGCTGCGCCAGTTCATCTTCATCAAGATAACGGTAGGTCGTGGCCTTGGCCTCAAGTACCAGACGGCCGTCCGCAGCGGAGTCAAGCGAAACGTTATTGAGCGTGACGATCCGCGGCATGCGTGCAACGTCACTCGCAAATTCGCCGAGGTCGTGATAACCACCTGTAACCCGAATTTCAATCGGCATCTCGGCGTAGAAATCCTTGACCTGATCACTACCCGGTTTGAAGAGTTCGAACTGCAACCCCCGCCCCAGACCCGCCTGGTTGATGTCGGACAGAAGCGAATCCATTTCGGCACGATTGGGCAGCTGTTTCAGCAATGCGCCGAACTGACGATCGATCTCGGCAAGTTGACGCTTGTGCTCATCAAGATTGACCGCCATGCGCTTTTTGCCCAGCCAATCCTGGCGCAACTGCTGCTCTTCGGCTTGGCGCTTCTCCAGCAAAGCCGCTTGATCACTCCAGTCAAACCACCAGGCCGCGGCAATGGTCGCAACGAACAGGAACAGGAAAGCTGCAACGCGCGGCGCAAGAGGCCACACCCCTGGGTCATTGGGATCGAGGTTCTGAAAATCCTGCTGCAGGCGCTGAAAATCAATGTCACGCAGACCAGAGAACACATCTTTGGATGTCATCGTGTGCCTCCCTGCGCGACCTGATCACTTTCGGCAGACGGGCCCTCAATACCGATTTTCAGGATGAACTCGCTGATCCTGCGGTTATTCACACTGGAAGACTTGGCTTCAACGAGCCCGGGGTTCTGCAGGAAAGGTGACTCATCAAGATTGCGCATCAGCGTCGAGACCCGCGCATTCGACTGCGCATAGCCGACAAGCGTGACCTGCTGGGCGGCCTGCTTTACCGATTTCAGGTACACGCCATCGGGCATTCTTCGAGCCAGTTCATTGAAAAGATGCACGGTTTCGGCCCGACTGCCCTGCAAGGACTCGATCACCTGCTTTCGCGCCAGCAGCGAGTCTATCTGCTCGCGAAGACGCTTGATCTCGACGATCTGCTCGTCGAGCTTCACGATCTCGGCCTTGATGTACCCGTTTTTGGCTTCCTGGCGTTCGATGTACCCGGCGTAGACGGTATGTACCAGCAAGGCAATCGCGGCACCGAGCAAAACCATGCCACCCGAGAGCGTATAAAACTGCTGACGCCGCTCCTTTCGCTTTTCCTCGCGATGGGGCAGCAGGTTGATCCGGATCATGCGTCGAATCTCCGCAAAGCCAGCCCGCACGCGACCATCAAGGACGGTGCATCAGCCAGCAGATTCTTGGGACGGACCTTCGAGGACAGCGCCATCCCTGCAAAGGGGTTGGCCACAATGGTCTCGACCTGAGTCCGGCCACCTACAACCTCGGCAAGCCCCGGCATGACCGCACAACCGCCTGCAAGTACGAGATGGTCGACCTGATTGTACTGAGTCGAAGTGAAGAAGAACTGCAATGCGCGCGAGACCTCAAGGGCAAGACTGTCCATGAACGGGCGCAGAAGATCACGTGCATAGTCGTCCGGCAGACTGCCCGACCGCTTCGCCGCCTCAGCCTCATCCACGCTCATGCCGTACTGGCGTGCAATGTCCTGAGTCAGCTGATTGCCGCCAAAAGCCTGCTCTCTTGAGTACACCTGATGCCCGTCGCGCAGCACCGCGACATTCATTGCGGAGGCGCCGATATCGATCAGGGCGACCACCTTTCCTGCGCCACCGCCCGGCAACTGCCTGCTGACCAGTTCGAAGGAGGACTCGACTGCGAGTGACTCGATGTCGAGCACTACCGCCTTGAGGCCGCAAGCCTGAGCGACGGCGACCCGGTCTTCCACCTTTTCCTTGCGCGACGCGGCAATCAGCACCTCGACTTCCCCGGACCCGCCACCAGCGGGGCCAACCACCTGAAAATCGAGATTCACCTCATCGAGCGCAAACGGGATGTACTGATTGGCTTCGGACTCGACCTGGAGTTCCATTTCCTGCTCACGCAGACCATCCGGGAGGATGATCTTCTTGGTGATGACCGCGGATGCAGGCAAGGCCATGGCAACGTTCTTCACGCCAGGGCCGAAGCGTCGGACGAGCCGCCTGACGCCTTCGGTGACGGCGTCAAGATTGGATATGTTGCCGTCGACGACGGCATCTCGTGGCAGCGGCTCGATCGCATAGCGTTCCACGCGAAAGCCGCCTTTCTCACTCTCGACGAGCTCCACCATCTTTACGGATGAAGAGGAGATATCCAGCCCTGCGAGCTGTCGCGCCTTCGAACCGAATATTGAGAAGTCAATCACAAAGAAAACCCTTAAATTTCTTTATGTTAGGCGCCAATGCTGAATAAGGCTCTCAAATCCTAGCAACAAGCGCACGAGGTGTAAAGCAATTTGAATCAATTTGCATCAGCGGCCCCGCAAGGCGGCGTCCGCAGTTTTCGCCTTATATAATGCGCGACTATTCCACTTTCCCGGACAAATAAATGCGCTGGGTTCTCTACCCCGTTGTCGCACTCACGGCCCTGGTGACACTCGGGCTCGCGACGCTGGCAGCAATTTCCATACTGGCCTGGCCCAATCTGCCTTCACTCGAAGTGCTGACCGACTACCGCCCCCGGGTTCCGCTCCGCATCTACACCGCCGACGGCTATCTTATCAGTGAATTCGGCGAGGAACGCCGCTCAGTAGTGAAGATCGAAGACGTTCCGGCCATCCTGAAGCACGCAATCCTCGCTGCAGAGGATGAGCGCTTTTACGAACATCCCGGCATCGACCCAATCGGCATTGCCCGTGCGGCATTGGCGAACCTTACCTCGGGCGGCCGTGGCCAGGGTGCGTCAACCATCACGATGCAGGTCGCGCGTAATTTTTTCCTCTCGCGTGAAAAAACCTACAATCGCAAACTCTACGAGATCCTGCTTGCGCTGAAGATTGAACGCAACCTGAGCAAGGACCAGATTCTGGAGCTGTACATCAACCAGATCTACCTGGGGCAGCGCGCCTACGGCTTTTCGGCAGCAGCCCGCGCCTACTTCGGGAAGCCGCTGAGCGAGATCAGCCTTGCCGAAGCCGCGATGCTCGCCGGCCTTCCCAAGGCGCCCTCCGCATACAATCCGATCGCGAACCCGTCGCGCGCAACCTTGCGCCAGCACTATGTGCTGCGCCGGATGGTCGAGGCTGGATTCAGCGACGACGCAAGCTACCAGAAGGCGCTCAAGGAGCCCCTGCGCACTCAGACTGGAAGTGTGGCTCGCAATGGCGGCAACAGCACGCCGATGCATGGCGACTATGTCGCCGAGATGGCACGCCGGATTGCGGTCGAGCAGTTTGGCGAAGAAGCCTACCAGCTCGGCATCAAGATTGTCACGACCATCACCCGTGACGACCAGGAGGCGGCTTACGCCGCACTGCGCAAGGGAGTGATGGATTACGATCGGCGCCATGGCTACCGCGGCCCCGAGCGTTTCGTAGATCTCGGGCAAGGCACCGACGCCGAAGCGCTGGACGACATTCTGTCCGAGTCCAGCGATCATGACGACCTTCTCGCCGCAGTTGTTCTCGAAGCATCGCCTGCGGGTGTCAAGGTGTTCCGCCGCGGCGAAACCTACAGCATCACGGGCGAAGGATTGCGTTTTGCAGCGCCGATGCTCAGTGAGAAATCACCGCAAACCCGGCGCATTCGTCGCGGGGCAGTGATCCGCATCCGCAGCACCGAAAAGCAGAGCTGGGAGATAGTGCAGTTGCCAGAAGTCGAGGCCGCACTGGTCTCGATCGACCCCCATTCAGGCGCAGTACGCGCACTCGTTGGCGGCTTCGATTTCAACAGCAACAAGTACAATCACGTCACTCAGGCACAACGCCAGCCGGGCTCGAGCTTCAAGCCCTTCATCTATTCGGCCGGCCTGGAGCGCGGCTACTCCCCGGGCACCCTGATCGAGGACGAACCACTTTATTTCCCGGCAGGCGTCACCGGCAGCCAGGCGTGGGAACCGAAGAACTATGACGGCAAGTTCGCCGGCCTGATGACACTGCGCGATGCGCTTGCGCGCTCGAAGAACATGGCTTCGATCCGGCTGCTGCAGAACATCTCGCCCGACTACGCGCAGGATTACATCGGCCGCTTCGGCTTCGACCCGGCGCGCAATCCACCCTATCTGACCATGGCCCTGGGCGCAGGGTCGGCGACGCCATGGGAAATGGCGACCGCGTATTCCGTATTCGCCAATGGGGGCTACAGGATCGACCCCTACATCGTAAAAGAGATCCACGATGGCAATGGCAAGCTGATCGCAAAGATCGACCCGCCAGTGGCCGGAGAGAGCGCGCCGCGCGTCATTGACCCGCGCAACGCCTGGCTGATGGACTCGATGCTCAAGGACGTCATCCGCCGCGGCACGGGCGCGCGTGCACGCAGCCTCAACCGCGGTGATATTGCGGGCAAGACCGGCACGACCAACGACTATCTCGACGCCTGGTTCTGTGGCTACAACCCGGACCTTGTCGCCGTTGCCTGGATGGGTTTTGCGCAACCGAAGAACATGGGCCGGGGAGAAACCGGGGGCGCAGCCGCACTCCCGATCTGGGTCAACTACATGCGTGCCGCGCTGAAGGGGACACCCGAAAAGACGCTGCCCCGCCCCGAAGGCCTGCTGAGCGCACCAGTCGCCGACGGTAGCGTGGAAGACTTCTACTACGCTGAAAACGAACCCCCAGTCCTGAAGCCCGAACCCGACTGGCTGGAGCAACTCTTTTCAAACAACGCGCCGGCCCTCGAAGCCCCCGAAGAGGCAATCCCGCCGGTGGCGCCGGCACCGAAGCCCACCCCTCGGCCGGTACCGCAGATGCAGCCTCCTGCCCCGGTCGTCGACCGCATGCCGACACCGGTCCGGCGCTGATCAGGCGCCGCCGCTCAAGACCACCTGCTCTCCCGATTGTTCGCTGACCACGCGGGAGAGCAGTGCATACAGTTCCGCCCCATCGCGCCCGGCGATCCAGCCCCCGTTCTCGGGACGGAAGTGAAAACCACCGGATTTCGCCGCCACCCAGATTTCGCGCGCCGCCGTGTGACGATTGATGATGACCTTGCTGCCGTTGTCGAACTCCAGTTCGAGAACGCCTCCCGGTTTCAGCTCGATGTCCATATCCACCCCGCACGCTTCAAGTGCGGACTCGATTTTTGTCAGCTCAGCTTCTGCCAGAGCGTTGAATGCGGATTCTTCCATGCCGACTCCTTCTGTTAGCATTCCGTTTTTTATCGAAGAACGGTCATGCGAGCGATGATTCCCGCGGTAGCGCTGATCAGCGCACTGCTCCTGTCCGCCTGCGGCATCAAAGGGCCGCTTTTTTTGCCCGAAAAACCTCAGGCAAAGCAGTCCAGCGACACCGAAAAGGCGGCTGGCAATAATAGCAAACCCGATTTCAATCCCGCGTCGATTCCGACCCCGAGCAGATGAGCCACGCCTTCCCCATTCCGACCCTGCGCCGCGTGCACGACGAACTGATCCTGGAGGACGTGCCGCTGACGAAGGTCGCCGAGCGCTTCGGCACCCCGGTCTACGTGTACTCCCGTGCCGCGCTGGTCACAGCCTTCGAGGCCTATCGCAATGCCCTGCAGGGACGTCCCGCGCTGGTGTGCTACGCCGTCAAGGCCAACTCCAACCTCGGCGTGCTGTCCGTCTTTGCCGCGCTGGGCGCAGGTTTCGACATCGTCTCCGGTGGTGAGCTTGCCCGTGTCATCGCAGCCGGTGGTGCCGCAGACAAGGTCGTCTTCTCCGGCGTCGGCAAGACCCGCACCGAAATGCGTCAGGCGCTCGAAGCCGGCATCCGCTGCTTCAATGTCGAGTCTGCAACCGAACTCGACCGGCTCAACGACGTCGCAGCGCAGCTTGGCAAGCTTGCGCCGATCGCCCTGCGAGTGAATCCTGACGTCGACCCCAAGACCCACCCCTACATTTCCACCGGCCTGAAGAGCAACAAGTTCGGCGTGGCATTTGACGACGCGCTCGACCTCTATCGTCGCGCGGCATCCCTGCCAAACCTGCAGATCAGCGGCATTGCCTGTCATATCGGGTCGCAATTGCTCGATCCTGCGCCGATGGCCGAGGCCGCCGCCAAGATGCTGGGGCTGGTCGATCAGCTCGCAGCCGAAGGCATCCGCCTCGACCACATCGATCTTGGCGGCGGCCTTGGCATCCGCTACGAGGACGAGACGCCACCGTCGGTCGCGGATTACCTTGCCCCGCTGCTGAAGGTTTTCGAAGGCCGCAGTGAAGAATTGTGCTTCGAACCCGGGCGTTCGCTGGTGGGCAACGCCGGCCTGCTGCTCACGCGGGTCGAATACCTCAAGCCCGGCGAAGAAAAGAACTTTGCCATCGTCGATGCCGCGATGAACGACCTTGCGCGACCGGCGCTGTACGACGCCTATCATGAGACGGTTGCAGTAATCAGGCGCGATCAGGCTGCCTGTCGCTACGACGTCGTCGGTCCGATCTGCGAAAGCGGCGACTTCCTCGCGCGTCAGCGTGATCTGGCAATCGAGGAGAATGACCTGATCGCGCTGCTGTCAGCAGGAGCCTATGGCATGACCATGAGCTCGAACTACAACACGCGCGGCAGGGCCGCCGAAGTCATCGTCGATGGCGACAAGCTGCATCTTGTGCGCCAGCGCGAAACGATCGAATCACTCTACGCGCTGGAACAGGCGCTGGACTGAACACGCCTCATGAGCGTCCGCCCCGCGGACGCTCACTTGGTGGAGGCAGCCCCTGCTCCCTCCGAGGCCTCGTACAGGGCGCGCCCGAATGACTTCCATACCACGCCACCCTGTGTATGGACACCGATCTGTGCGCTTTGACGCATCGTGTCGAGCATCATCTCCGAGAGCGCGAACAGTTCACCCTTGCCCCGCGCCTTGGGATCCTTGCTGTGAAGCAGACCCAGACGGCAATCTGTCGTACACGTCAGCGCCTCATGTGCCAATGCACGCAAACTGGCCGGATTTTGCCAGTCAACGCCAATCAACAAGCCCCGCTTGAGTATCTCGCGTTCAAGCTCCAGTGCTGTCCGGGCGTAGTGCCCAAATCCGCTCATTGATTCACACCCGTTCCATAGCTGGCTACTAGAATGACGTCCTGCAGCCGAATGTTTATCGAACGATCATTCTAACCCCGAGCCATCCCGCAATGCAGCAAAGATTCCATTAATGTCACTCACAAGCAATCCGATTTCACACCGATTCGTCATCCTTGGCGCGTTTTTCGTCGGCCTGCTCGTCGCCGGGTTTGCCCATGCGGCCGGCGCCGAGGCGCTGCCAGCCAGCGTCCGCCAGGCGCTCGATCAGGCCCGGGTACCCGTGGACGCAGTTGGCATCTGGGTGCAACCGGTCGATGCCGCCACGCCGACACTCGCGATCAACGCTGACCAGCCAATGAACCCGGCCTCGGTAATGAAGCTGGTTACGGCATTTACGAGTCTTGAATACTTCGGCCCCTCTCACACCTGGCAAACCCGGATCTCCAGCACCGGCCCCGTGCACAACGGCGTGCTGCAGGGCAACCTCTACATCGTTGGCGGCGGGGATCCGGTGCTCGCCTACGAACGGGTGTGGAAGCTGTTCAGGCGACTGCGTGCACTCGGCGTGGACACGATCACCGGCGACATTGTGCTTGACGGCTCGGTGCTCAGGCTGCCGTCGCACGACCCCGACGCCTTCGACGGGCGCGGCCTTCGCCCCTACAACAGCGGTCCCTACGGTCTGTTGCTGCACTTCAATACGCTGCAGCTTGCGCTGTTCCCCGGCACTGGGCCCAATGACACGGTCACGGTCGCCAGCGAGCCGCCACTCAGCGGCATCGTCATCGACAACCGTCTGCAGACCTCGGGGGCAAGCTGCGGCGTGTGGTATCGCGACCTCGAGGCGCGCCTCGAGCCCGGTCCGCGCCTGGTCCTGAGCGGGAGCCTTCCGGCCAGTTGCGGGCCGCGTAACTGGAGTGCAGCCCCACTCCCACCCGAAGACTTCAGCGTTGCCATGATTGCCGGCCTGTGGAAGGAAGTGGGCGGGCAACTCCAGGGGCAGGTGCGCAGTGGGCCTGCACCGGGCGAGGCTCGCACCCAACTGCTCGATGATTCACCCGCGCTCGCCGAGATCGTGCGCGACATGAACAAGTGGTCGAGCAACGTGATTGCGCGCCAGCTCCTCGCCAACCTGGGCAGCAGCAACGCGGACGGCGCCCCGGACATGGTTGCGGCCGGCGCGCAGGTTGCCACTGCACAACTCGCTGCGGCGGGCGTGCAGACCTCCGGCCTTGTAATCGAAAACGGTGCCGGCCTGTCGCGCATCGAACGCGTTCGCGCGGATACCCTGGGTCAGTTGCTGATCGCGGCCTGGCAACGGCCGTGGATGGCCGAATTTATCGCTGCCTTGCCGATTGCCGGCGAAGACGGTACGGCCCGCAAGCGCCTGATCGGCAGTCCGGCGCGCGGTCAGGCACACATCAAGACTGGCACCATCAACGGTGTACGCGCCATCGCCGGCTATGTTCTCGACCATGACGGACGGCGTCACGTGGTCGTGATGCTGGTGAACCATGCAGAAGCGGCCGGCTCACGCGCAGCACAGGACGCCCTGCTCGAATGGGTATGGGCCGGCGGTCGCTGAGGCTTGTTTCGGAGCGTTGCGCCGGATACGGGGCGCAGCGCTTCAATCCATTGGCATGGCTTGCCGCTGCGAAAGCGCCCACCAGCCCCGCACCACCCGGTACAGCACCCACAGGCTGGTCACCCCCAGAACAAGCAGGCCGAAGGGCAAACCAATGATGGTCATGATCATCACCACTGCCACCATCACCCACAGCACGGCGAACCAGAAGGTGCGGATCTGCCAGCGGAAATGGCTCTCAATCCAGGTATCGCGCACCGCCCCCTGCTTGACGTAGTTGATGATCACCGCAGCGATCGACGGCACGCTGGCAATGAAACTGCCAAGAATCGTGGCCGACCCGACTACCCCGGTGAACACCGCAAAGGCGTGCAGGGCGTAGATCAGGTGCGTGAGTGTGACCAGATTTTCAGTCGGCTGCCCGGGCTGAAGCGGAGCTGCGGTGTAATCGGGTTGCGCCATCAGGTCGTCCTTGCGTCATGCATCAGGTTTCAGGGCATCACAGGCCAAGCTCGGCCCACATCGCGTCGACACGTTGCGTGACCGCGTCGTCCATGACAATCGGACGCCCCCATTCGCGATTCGTTTCACCTTGCCACTTGTTCGTGGCATCAAGCCCCATCTTGCTGCCCAGCCCGGCGACTGGCGACGCAAAGTCCAGGTAGTCAATCGGCGTGTTATCCACCAGCGTGGTATCGCGGGTCGCGTCCATCCGGGTGGTCAGCGCCCAGATGACTTCCTTCCACTCGCGGATATTGACGTCATCGTC
>JALNWS010000067.1 GCA_023230755.1 Azoarcus sp. | reverse complement strand
TCTGGCCGGGATGAAGGACTCCAAGGTGATCGTGGCGATCAACAAGGATCCGGAAGCGCCGATCTTCCAGGTGGCCGACTACGGTCTGGTGGGGGATCTGTTCAGCGTGATTCCCGAACTGACCAAGGCACTCGGCTAAGGCAGCGTTCAGGGGGCACGGATGAATCTTCCCGCTTCGTTGTTTCCTTCAACGTGGCATTGGATTGCTGCCGTGCTCGCGCTGCTGGTGCTCTACCAGTCGGTTCTAAAAGCGCCGTGGAAAAGACTCAAGCAGGGGACGCAACTCAATCTCCTGCTGGGTTTTGTGGTGGGACTGGGGCTGACGTGGAGTCTGAAGGCCGGGGTCAAACCCGGTCTGAATCTTCACATGCTCGGTGCGATGGTCGTCACGCTGACCCTCGGAACCCGGCTGGCCATCATTGCGCTCGCGCTCACCCTCGGCGTGATCACCGTCAATGGCTCGGTCGAGTGGCAGGCATGGCCAATCAACTTCATCCTGATGGCCGTCCTGCCAGTGATGATCGCTCACGGCATTCATCGCTTTGTCGTGCGCTTCCTGCCTGCTCATTTTTTTGTTTTCATTTTTGTTGTCGGCTTCGCAGGATCGGCTCTGACGATCATGTCACAGGGGATGATCACCACTGTCGCCATGGCGTTGTCGGGCGCCTATCCGACAGCGTTTCTGATCAACGAGTATCTGCCGTATTTCCTGCTTCTCGGCTTTGCTGAAGGCTGGCTGAGTGGCGCATTGATCACCGTCATGGTGGTCTATCGACCCGAATGGGTAGTGGCATTCGATGACCGCCGCTACCTGTGGAACAAATGAGATTCCCGGGTCGTTCATAACATTCTTTCCGGAGGGAGATCAATGAGTAACTACACCGCCCCGATTCGCGACATGCAGTTTGTGATGAATGAACTGGCAGACTTTGATGGCGTCGCTGCGCTACCTGGTAACGATGACGTATCGTCCGACCTTGTCGATGCGATTCTTGAAGAGGCGAACAAGTTTGCCAGTGGGGTACTGGCCCCGCTCAACTGGAGCGGTGACCAGGAAGGCGCCAGCTGGAACGAAGGCAATGTAAAGACCGCAACCGGCTGGAAGGATGCCTATCGCCAGTTCGCAGAATCGGGCTGGACCGCTCTGGCGTGCGACCCCGAATATGGCGGACAGGGTCTGCCCAAGCTGCTGTCCACCTCGGTCATGGAGATGTGGAAGTCTGCCAACATGGCGTTCTCGCTGTGCCCGATGCTGACCACCGGCGCGATCGAATCGCTGATGCTTCGTGGCAGTGACGAACAGAAAGCCATGTATCTCCCGAAGATGGTGAGCGGCGAGTGGACGGGCACCATGAACCTGACCGAGCCGCAAGCGGGCTCGGACCTCGCAGCAGTCCGTACCAAGGCAGAACCACAGGGTGATGGCACCTACCTGATTTCCGGTCAGAAGATCTTCATCACCTACGGTGATCACGACATGACCGACAACATCATCCACCTGGTGCTGGCGCGTCTGCCGGATGCACCCGAAGGGGTGAAGGGAATTTCGCTCTTCGTCGTTCCGAAGTTCATGGTGAATGCCGATGGCAGCCTGGGTGCCCGTAACGACGTGCAATGCGTTTCGATTGAACACAAGCTTGGCATTCATGCCAGCCCGACCTGCGTGCTCGCATTCGGCGACAATGGTGGTGCGGTCGGGACGCTGGTTGGCGAAGCCAATCACGGCCTCGAATACATGTTCATCATGATGAACGAAGCGCGCTTTGCGGTCGGCATGGAAGGCCTTGCGCTGTCCGAACGTGCGTATCAGCACGCGCTGGAATATGCGAAGGAACGGATCCAGGGCACGGATGCAGGTGTTCGTGGCGGTCCGAAGGTCAGCATCATTCATCATGCCGACGTACGCCGCATGCTGATGTCGATGAAGAGCAAGACTGAAGCCATGCGGGCGCTCGCCTATGTGGTTGGCGCTGCCACCGACTTTGCCCATCATCACCCTGACGAAGCTGTACGCGCCCGGAAGCAGGCTTTCGTCGACCTGATGATTCCCGTGGTCAAAGGCTGGCTGACCGAGAACTCGATCGATGTCGCTTCGACCGGCGTTCAGGTTCATGGCGGTATGGGTTTCATCGAGGAAACCGGCGCCGCCCAGCATCTGCGTGATGCCCGGATCACGACGATCTATGAAGGAACGACGGCGATTCAGGCCAATGACCTGATCGGGCGCAAGATCGCGCGTGAAAACGGGGTGACCATCAAGGCAGTGCTGGCCGAGATGCGCGAAGTCGAGGGACAGCTCGATGCATCGGATCCGGCGCTTGCAGCCATTCGTCGTTCGCTGGCTGCGGGCATTACCGCCGTGGAAGAGGCTGTTGCCTACATCCTTGCAACCTACAAGGAAGATATCAAGGCGGCCTCAGTCGGATCGGTTCCCTTCCTGAAGCTGCTGGGTATCGTGGCAGGCGGTTGGCAAATGGCGCGTGCGGCCCTGGTGGCGAAGAAGAAGCTCGCCGAGCAGGCCGGCGACGTCGGGTTCTATACCGCAAAGGTGGCAACGGCGCGTTTCTATGCCGATCATGTCCTGGCCGAGGCGCCAGGGCTTTCGTATGCGGTGGTGAACGGTGCTGCGGGTGCGCTGGAGTTGCCCGAAGAACTGTTCTGAGCAACTGTGACCTGCAGGTAACTGCGGGTCACACGCACAAAAAAACGGCTGGTGGAATTTTCCACCAGCCGTTTTTCGTGCGTAGGAGGCTTACTGAACCTTGGCCTTGGCGCGCAGGTCGAGAATGTGCTTTTCGACCTTCTGCTGTTGCAGGCGCTGCTGGATCTGGGGCTTCACTTCTTCGTACGAAGGCGCCTTCAGGTCACGCACGTCCTCAAGCATGATGACGTGATAGCCGAAGTCGCTCTTCACCGGCGTGGTCGTGAACTTGCCCTTGGTCAGCTTCACCATGGCTTCCGAGAAAGGTGCGACGAACATGCCTGGATTGCTCCAGCCCAGGTCGCCACCACGTTCCTTGGAGCCGGGATCACGTGAATCCTTGGCCAGATCTTCGATCTTTGCCCCGGACTGAAGCTTGGCGATCACTTCCTTGGCCTGATCTTCGGTTTCAAGCAGTACGTGGCGGGGCTTGTACTCCTTGTCGCCCATGCGGCTCTTGACCGCCTCATATTCCTTCTTGACGTCGGCTTCGGATACGGCGTTGTTCTTGACGTAATCCTGCAGGTAGGCACGAATCAGAATTGCCTGGCGCGCGAGATCCATCTGTGCCTGCACGTCGCCTTTCTTGTCCAGGCCCTTGTTCACGGCTTCCTGACCGAGAATTTCGCGGCGCACCAGTTCTTCACGTACGGCATCACGCAATTGCGCGCTATCGGGTGCACCCTGGGCACGCTGTTCGCTGATCATTGCTTCCGCACGGGCGGCGGGAATAGCCTTGCCGTTAACGGTTGCAATGGAATCGGCCGCGAAGCTCGCCTGTGTAATGAAGCCCGCAAGGAGGGCAATAGCCAGACGGCTCGGGAAAGTTTTCATCGGTATTCCTCAGTTGGATTGATTGGCTTCTTCAGCCGTTTGAGCACGAATGGCGAGTGCGTGAATCTCGCCTTTCATCATTTCGCCGAGCGCAGCATAAATCATGCGATGCCTCGCAACGGTGTTCTTGCCGATGAATGCATCGGACACGATATGCAGATTGTAATGGCCTCCGCCGCTTCGCGCACCGGCGTGCTGTGCATGACGCAGGCTATCATCTTCCACTTCGACCAGTGCAGGCTCGAAGGACGCAAGCAAGGCCCGTATACGGTCCGGAACGCTCACGGCAGGACCTTGATGAACGGGCGGACGGAAGTCCGGGCGAATACACCCTGTCGTGCATAGGGGTCATCGGCCAGCCAGGTTTGTGCATCGGCAAGCGAGGCGAATTCCGCAACGACCAGACTGCCTGCAAAGCCCGCGGGGCCAGGGTCTGGTGAGTCAATTGCCGGCATCGGGCCAACGAGGATCAGGCGGCCCTCGTTGCGCAATTCTTCAAGGCGCTTGAGATGTTCGGGCCGGGCGGCCTTTCTTTTCTCAAGCGAATCGGGAACGTCTTCGCCAATCAGGACGTACAACATCAGCGCGCATCCTCCTGCATGTGTTTTGAAAGGTAGAAGCCTTGCCCGAGCACGAAGGCGAGCATCAGACCCATTCCGCCGAACAGCTTGAAATTGACCCAGGCTTCTTCCGAGAAGTTGTAAGCCACATAGAGATTGAGCGCGCCCATGCCGCCGAAGAAGACGGCCCAGGCGAGGTTGAGCCTTGCCCAGACGGACTCGGGGAGTTGGATCTGAGCCTCAAGCATGTTGCGGATCAGGTTGCGCTTCAAGATCAACGCAGAGAATACAAGGACGCCACTGAAAAGCCAGTAGAGCGCGGTCGGCTTCCACTTGATGAAGGTCGGATTGTGGAAAAACAGCGTCGCACCACCAAAAAAGACGATGATCACCAGGCTGACCCACAGCATCCGGTCAACCTTGCGATGCTTCAGCCAGACGATGAGGATCTGCAGGAAGGTGGCGGCGATTGCGACAACGGTCGCAATGAGAATGGGCGCCTGTGTGGCTACGATGCCGTCGCCGAGCAGACGCGAGGCGAGTGCAAGCGATGTGTCTGGATCGGCTCCGGCAAACTTGTAGGCAACAAAAAACAGGATGACCGGCAGCAGGTCGAAAAAAAACTTCATGTGCGTATAGACTTGATTCGAGGTGGATTGGTTGACTCAGACCGGCTCGGGCCGGTTCCGCATGTGATTGGCCAGCGCAGAGAACGACTCGTGCAGCCGTTTGCGCAGCCCGACATCTGCGATGGTCTCTTCGAGCGCCTGTGTCATGCACATCATCCATTGGTCGCGCTCGGACGTGCCGATGGAGAAGGGCAGGTGACGTGCGCGCAGAAAAGGCTGCCCAAACCGCTCTACGTACAGTTGTGGCCCCCCAAACCAGCCCGACAGGAAAAGAAAGAGTTTTTCCGCCGAACCGGATAGATCTTCAGCATGCATTCTGCGGACACCGTAGGTTTCGGGCAGTTCGTCCATCAACTGGTAAAAGCGATTGACCAGCGCACGCACGGTGGGTTCGCCACCGATTTCGTCGTAGGGGGTGGTGACGGCAAGGTTTCTTGAATCAGGCTGCATGGATGTCAATCATATCCTCGTTACGACCACAACGCAGGTTGGCCGGCACTGCTTCGTCGATAAGGCGGGGGCGCGGCAGGTTCAGATTGTTCATCAGTTCAATGAAGGATTCACGTGTCTGATCCTTGATGCGGACATTGCTGATGCGCTCCTGCTCGATTGAGCTTACCCGCATGTTCTTGTAGTCATGCCCGGGATAGACAAGGGTTTCTCCCGGCAGCGTCATGAGACGGCTGATGCTGTCGAACAGTGCGCCTGCGTGGCCACCCTGGAAATCGGTGCGCCCGCAGCCGCCGATCATCAGTGTGTCGCCAGTAAACACCCTGTCGCGCCAGAGAAAGCTCGTGCATCCAGGTGTATGTCCGGGCGTTGCGATTGCGCGAATGACTTCACTGCCGAAGACGATGAAATCACCGCTCTTCAACAGGCGGTCGGCGCAGCTGATTCCGGAATGCTCCCCGCTTGCGCTGTGGGCGCCAGTGACTTCGCGCAAACCGGCTACGCCCGTGATGTGATCAGCATGGGCGTGCGTTTCGAGTAGCCAGGTCAGCTGCAGGTTCAGTTCCTGCAGTAGCGTCAGGTAACGTCCGATGTGTTCGCGGACCGAGTCGATCAGGACTGCATCGCCGGTCATCGGGTCAGCCAGCAAATAGGTAAGCGTGCAACTTTGTTCGTCAAACAACTGCCGGAATACGATATTCATGCGTGATGGCCTCCAGCCGGAACTGAGGGCATTCTAACGCGGGAGGATGAAGACAAGGTGAGCGGGATCCGAAGGATTGCACGCAAGCCGCCTCCATCGCGGGGGAGCAGATCGAGCCGTCCTTCATGCGCACGTATGACCCGTTCGACAATTGCAAGTCCGAGTCCGGCCCCTTTGGTATTGCTGCGTGCGCCTTCGAGGCGAGTGAATGGGTGGCGCATGCGTTCCACCTGATCCTCGGGAATGCCCGGGCCGCGGTCGGCGACTTCGATGCAGGCAGCGCCGGCCTCCTGGAACAGCGAGACATCAAGTGGTTTGTCCTCGCCTGCGTAGCGCAGGGCGTTATCCATCAGGTTGGCCAGCGCCCGTCTTAACGGAAGGGTGCGCCCAGGTGCTTCGAGATGGTCGGGCAACGAGAGGTTCAGCGTTACCCCGCGCAAACGATAGGGTTCCGCAAGATCGGCGACGAGTGCGGAGAGGTCGATGGCCTGAGGTGGCTCCTGCGGTGTGCCGCGCCCAAAATCGAGAAACTGGCCGATGATCCGGTCCATTTCTTCAATGTCACTCACCATGGCAGTGACTTCGTCTTCCGGTGCGCCCGACATCTCTACCCCAAGCCGAAGGCGCGCGAGCGGCGTGCGCAGATCATGGGAAACGCCGGCCAGAATCAGCGCACGATCGGCGTCCGTTCGTGCGAGGTCTCCCGCCATCTGGTTGAACGCACGGGCGACAACTGCGATTTCCTGCGGGCCGGATTCCGGCAATGCCTGAGGCGTCTGACCACTGCCGACCATTCTTGCCGCTCGCGCCATTTGGCGAAGCGGGGCACCGATGCGCGAAACAATGAGGTAGGCGCCAAGCAAGGCCGCCATCAGGGCGGCCCCGCCCCATGATAGCCATTCCAGCGCATGAGGTTTCTCAATGCGGTCAGGGGGCACCATGGCCCAGTATTCGTCGCGGTCATCCGGGTCGAGCCGGAAGCTGATCCAGAATCCGTCGAGTGTCTTCCACCGTGAAGCGAACCGGGTGTGCTCGCCGAGACTGCGCCTCACCTCTGCGATCAGCAGCCGCATCGGGCGACTGTCCGGCAGTGGCTGAAGCTCGTCCGACGCTTCAGCCGGATAAACACGGATTCCCTCGAGCGCGGCCAGTTCTATCAGCAACTCCCGACGCCGGGCGGCGTCAGCGTTGATGAGCGCAGTGCGCGTGAGATTGACCACGCTGACGACCATCTGGGCGAGGTCACGCGCCCGGGGCGCTTCTTCAAAGTAACGGAATATCTGACTCCACGCTGCGAGCGCAAGCGTGAGCAGCAGCGCCACGAGCAGAAAGGTTTGCCATAACAGCGTGCGCGGCAGCAACCCGCGCATCCTGCGGGGCCGGGGCACACCGGTTTGACGCGACCGGTCCGAATCAGTCACTACTTGCAGGCTTGTTGTCGTCGGGCACGAAGACGTAACCGAAGCCCCATACGGTCTGGATGTAGCGCGGCTTGGCCGGATCATCCTCGACCAGCTTGCGCAGTCTCGACACCTGGACGTCGATGGCGCGATCGAAAACACCGTACTCGCGCCCGCGCGCGAGTTCCATCAACTTGTCGCGCGACAAGGGTTGGCGCGGGTGCTGGAGCAGGACTTTCAACAATGAGAACTCGCCGGTCGTGAGCTGGATTTCCTCGCCGTCGCGTTGCAGCGTCCGGGTGCCGAGGTTCACGCGGATGCGGCCAAAGATAACGATTTCATCTTCAGCCGTTGGCGCGCCCGGTAGCGGAGGAGGTTGCCGACGCATCACTGCCTGAATCCGGGCGACCAGTTCGCGTGGATTGAATGGTTTTCCGAGGTAATCGTCGGCGCCCATTTCCAGTCCCACGATGCGGTCCACGTCATCGCCCTTGGCCGTCAGCATGATGATCGGTATCACGCTCTCTGCGGCACGCAGGCGGCGACAGATCGACAGCCCGTCTTCGCCCGGCAGCATCAGATCGAGGACGATGAGATCAAAATGCTCGCGATGAAGGGCACGATCCATCATTGGCGCATCGTTGACTGCCTTCACGGCGAACCCCTGCTCCTGAAGGTAGCGGGACAGAAGGTCACGCAGACGAGCGTCATCGTCCACAAGCAAAACCCGGTATCTTGTTTTTCCGTTCATGACGCGCATCCTATCGTGTGTTCTGACGCCTCGCCAGCGTTGCGGGGGCCGTATGGTGGTGCGCAGCGTAACGCTTCGTAAGGTGCCGCCTCAGAGCAACATCCCCTTACAATGGCACCCGCAATTAGTGCTTTTGCCCTAGGCGGGAGTTCCTTTGTCCGCTATTTTTACGCTTGTGCTCACATGGGTGAGTTCTGCGCAGAGTTTTTATCATGATCCCGAAACGCTCCAATTTCCACGCTGACTTTGTTTCCGCGCTGCCAAGGTACATGCTTGGTCTTGTCGTGTGTGCTATCGCAAGCGTGACGAGTGTTTCGGCGCACGCCGAACCCATGCCGGAGGCGGCAGAGATTGTGCCGGAGACGATAGTCGTTCGCCCTGCGCAACGACGTGCCGAATTGCGTCGTGCACTTGAGTCGAACCTGCAGCAGGGCGCGGTTCCGAGCCGGCGCAGGCTGAGTCAGGAAGAGCGTGAGGCGCTGCACCGGGATTTACGCGCAGTCATGCGCAACGTCAACGCAGATCAGGACGACAGCCGTTCGCGCTGAAGCGGCACCCACAGGTTCCATCACGGCATCAAATAGGGCCGATCAGCTTGTCAGCCGGTAGAATACCGGCACCATGAATTTACTCGCCCTCGAAACTTCCTGCGAACACGCCAGTGTCGCACTGTACATGGACGGAGATCTCCGGGAGCAACAGCTCGAGGGACACGCCAATCATTCCGAGAATATCCTTTCGGTCATTCGTCAGTTGCTGGCCGAAGGGGGGATCGGAGTGGATCGCCTGGATGCAGTTTCCTTCGGCAGTGGTCCCGGAGCCTTCACTGGCTTGCGTCTGTCCTGCGGGATTGCACAAGGACTTGCACTCGGCGCTGGGCTCGGCGTGGTCCCCGTCTGCAGTCTCGATGCGCTTGCGATGCAAGCGTCCTCAGCCAATGTTTTCGCCGCCACCGATGCACGAATGGGCGAAGTCTATTTTCGCACCTGCGTCATCGAGAACGGGCTTGCGCGACCGCTTACGGAAGCCGGATGTGCCGCCCCCGATGTGCTTGATCTTCCCGACGGACAATGGTGGGGAATCGGCTCCGCCTTCAAGGCCTACGGTGAGCGCTTGAGTGAGCGCTTTCGCGATCGATTGCTCGGCAGTGATCCTCAAGCGGTGCCGCGCGCGCGCGACGTCGTATTGCTGGCAGTTGAGCAGGTTCGCCTCGGAAAGGTCCTGCCCGCTGATCTTGCAGCGCCGCTGTACGTGCGCGACAAGGTTGCACTGACAACCGCCGAGCGTCTCGCGCGCGGGGGCAAGGCATGATCGTGTGCCAGGCCGCCGTCTTCACACCGATGTCGGAGGACGACCTGGATTGGGTCAGTAGCCGGGAGGCGGAGTTGCACCTGTTTCCGTGGTCCAAAGGGAATTTTGCAGATGCCCTTTCTGCCGGGTACGCCAGCTGGATCATGCATGAGGCGGGCTGTCCGGTTGGTTACAGTATCGTTCTCGGGGTACTCGATGAAGCGCACCTGCTCAATATAAGCGTGGTTCGCGACGCGCAGGGGCGGGGCTGTGGGGGCAGGTTGCTCGCTCACCTGTTCGCGCAGGCAAGGTGCAACGGCGCACGTGAGTTTTTCCTCGAAGTACGTCCGTCAAACCTGCCTGCGCTGGCCCTTTACAAGCGCTCCGGATTTGTCGAGATCGGCCGTCGCAAAGCTTATTATCCTGCAGCAGAAGGGCGTGAGGATGCGATCGTGATGAAGGCAAGTCTGTGACCCCGCAGCGCGCTGCCTTACTCCGCGAAATGGGCCTCGCGCCCTTGTGGCGGCTGCGTAGCAGCCCAAAGGCCGACGTTGTCCCTGAGGTTCGACCTGCAGGTCATCGCACCGCAGCGGCCCCTGCGGTACGGCACGCACGCGTCGAACCCGGCGAGCCGGTCATCACCCAGCCCTCCCCGGAGAGGGGCGTCGTACAGCGACCCGTACGGGTGCCCGTTACGGAGAGCTCCGCTTCTGTCGCCCGACCACCTGCGCCCACCTCACCTCAGCAAACTACGCCAGACCCGCTCAGAAATGCGCGCATTGCCGGCCTTGACTGGGCGGGGCTGGAAGACAAAATCCGTGCCTGTCACGCTTGCAGACTGTGCGAAAAACGCAGGCAGGCGGTACCTGGCGTGGGCGACCGCAACGCAAGCTGGATGCTGGTGGGCGAAGGACCGGGTGCGGACGAGGATCGCCTTGGGGAGCCCTTTGTCGGGCAGGCGGGCAAGTTGCTCGATCACATGCTCGGGGCGCTGGGGCTGACGCGGGAACATCAGGTCTTCATTGCCAACGCGGTCAAGTGCCGGCCACCGCACAATCGTACCCCCGAGGCCGACGAGATCGCGGCCTGCCTTCCTTTTCTGCAACGCCAGATCGAACTGGTCCAGCCCAAGCTGCTCATTGCGCTCGGGCGCCCGGGGGCACAGGCACTTCTTGATACCGCAATCAGTATCGGTGCCGCGCGCGCCAAGCGCTTCGAGCGCCAAGGTATTCCGGTGGTGGTCACGTACCACCCCGCATACCTGCTGCGCAATCCGCAGGACAAGGGCAAGGCGTGGGAAGACCTGTGTTTTGCTCGCAGCCTGGTACCGCCGGTCTAGCGGGGCTACTGATCCCTAACTTCAGTGGTGCACATCGTCAAGCTGACTGACGTCGTCCTTCACTCGCTGGTTGGCCTCATGACGTAGCTTCACGAAGAACATCGAGGCGGCAACAAAGACGCCGAAGAGCACGATCACGGTGTTGATCGAGAGGCCCAGCATGATCAGCACCGCATACCCGCCGGTCATCAGCAGAATCGAGAGATTTTCGTTAAAGTTTTGAACCGCGATCGAGTGCCCGGCACCCATCAGAATGTGCCCACGGTGCTGCAGAAGGGCATTCATCGGTACCACAAAGAACCCGGCCAGTGCACCGACCACGACCATCAGTGCCATTGCGATGGTGGTGTTGGTGACGGTAGTCATGACCAGCACCATCAGGCCCATGGCAATCCCCAACGGAATGACCTTGATCGAGCGTCTCAGGGAAACAAAGCGTGCAGCAAGGATTGCGCCGATCGCCACGCCGATCGCAACCACCCCCTGAAGCATCGACGCCTCGGACAGACCGAGGCCCAGGTTGTGCTCGGCCCACTTGATGACGATGAATTGCAAAGTCGCGCCCGCGCCCCAGAACAAGGTGGTGACTGCAAGCGAAATCTGGCCGAGCTTGTCGCGCCAGAGGAGTTTCAGGCAGTGACTGAAATCGTGAATCAGGTATACCGGGTTGTTCTTGAGTACCTTGTGGTCAACGCCGGTATCCGGAATGTGAAAGTTGAACCACGCTGCGACCAGGTAGAGAGTTCCGATCGCCAGCACACTGGCCTCGAAAGCCGATGTGACGAAGGGAAGTTGAAGCCCGAGCAGCCAGCCCGAGACATCTTCGCGGATCAGTACGCCACCCATCACCGTCCCGACGATAATTGCGCCGACGGTCAGGCCTTCGATCCAGCCATTGGCAACGACGAGCAAGCGATGTGGAAGATATTCGGTGAGGATGCCGTACTTTGCTGGCGAATACGCTGCCGCACCCAGTCCGATCACCGCATAGGCGAACAAGGGGTGGGCGCCGAGAAAAAGCATCAGACAACCGCCGATCTTGATCGTGTTGCTGATCAGCATGACTCGCCACTTCGGCATTGAGTCCGCGAAAGCCCCTACAAAAGCCGCCAGCGCCACATAGGACACCGTGAAGAACAGCTTGAGCAATGGCTCGTACTCCGCCGGGGACGCCATATCCCTGAGGAGCGCGATGGCGACGATCAGCAGCGCATTGTCGGCGAGCGCAGAAAAGAACTGCGCTGCCATGATGATATAAAAGCCGAGCGGCATCGTTGCGGTACACACCGTCGCGTTAGCGGAAGCGCGGTTTATATCACGAAGGGAAGAAACTTGTTACGACCTTGCGCAAACCGGGGTGAGTTGAAACGTGATCTGTGGTGTAATCCTCCATATAAACAAGGTTTATTGAATAATCATGGCAGATCGTAGGTTGCAGGTTTTTCACGCTGTGGCAAAGCACGGCTCGTTTACGCGTGCGGCCGAACATTTGTTCATGACACAGCCCGCAGTGACCTTCCAGATCAAGCAGCTGGAAGAACACTTCAATACCCGGCTCCTTGAACGCGGTCATGGACACATCTCACTAACCCCGACCGGCGAGCTTGTGCTGGCGTACGCCGAGCGCATCCTTGGCCTGTCGGACGAGCTTGAGTCGCGCGTGTCGGAATTGACGGACGAATTGTCTGGCGCCATCAACATTGGCACCAGCACCACGATCGCCGCCTACTGGCTGCCGCGCCTGCTCGAGAGCTTCAAACGACGCTTCCCGCGGGTGGTTCCGAGGGTCGTGGTGGGTAACTCCCAGCTCACGGAAGATCGCGTTGCGGCGCGTGATCTCGATATCGGCCTGATCGAGATCGTCTCCGATCAGCCCGCAATCGAGCGTTTCAGCGCGGCCCAGGACGACCTGCTGGTTATCTGCACACCCGCACACCCCCTGGCTAAGGCGAAATCACTGAAGGCCGGAGACCTGATCGAATACCCTTTCATCACCCGCGACCCCGGCAACGCGATCAGGGAGCTCGCAGAGCAGTTCTTTGAAGCCGCCGGCGTGCCAATGAGCGAGATCAACATCTGTGCCGAACTCGGCAGTCTGGCTACGGTGAAGCACCTTGCAGCAGAGGGGATGGGTTACGCGATTGCGTCTCGCGCTGCAATCCTGCGCGATCTTCGGGAGAACAAACTGGTCGGCATCCCCCTTGAGCCCCGGCTTTACACGCCACTTGAAGTCATCATCCCGCGTGACAAGTTCCGCTCGCGCCTGATCACCACCTTTGCAGAGCACGCCTGCGCCGAGCTCACGGAGATGGCCACCGCGGTGGCGGCCCGTGCCGCAGAGCAGGGGCTTGCCTGATGGCGAAAGCCAAGTCGGCATACGTATGCTCCGCGTGCGGTGCGCAGACACCTCGCTGGCAGGGCCAGTGTCCGCAGTGCCACGCATGGAACACGCTGACTGAAACCATCATCGAGCGCGGGGGAGGGGCGGCGCCCAGCCGTTTCGCTGCGCTTGCAGGGGCTGCATCCAGACTCCAGCCCCTGTCCTCACTGCAGCCCCGAGAAGAACCCAGAACCCCGACCGGCATCGAAGAGTCCGACCGAGTGCTGGGTGGCGGACTGGTTGCGGGCGGAGTGGTGCTTATTGGCGGCGACCCCGGCATCGGCAAATCCACGCTTTTGTTACAAGCGCTGTGCCATCTCGCCGCGACGCATCCAGTGGTGTATGTCAGCGGCGAAGAGTCCGGCGAACAGGTTGCGTTGCGGGCTCAGCGCCTGCAGTTGCAGGCAGGCGAACTGCAACTGCTTGCGGAAATCAACCTGGAACGCATTCTTGATACGCTCAAAACGGCTGCGCCCAGGGTTGCGGTAATCGACTCGATTCAGACCGTGTACTCCGAAAGTCTGCAGTCGGCGCCGGGCTCGGTCGGGCAGGTGAGGGAGTGTGCCGCGCAGCTCACACGTTTTGCAAAGCAAAGTGGGACGACGCTGATTCTCGTCGGACATGTCACCAAGGATGGCACCTTGGCCGGTCCGCGTGTGCTCGAACACATCGTCGACACCGTGCTGTACTTCGAGGGGGACAGTCATTCGAGTTTCCGCCTCGTACGGGCGTTCAAGAACCGCTTTGGCGCAGTCAACGAACTCGGCGTATTCGCGATGACCGATCGCGGCCTGAGGGGAGTCTCCAATCCGTCAGCGCTGTTTCTGTCGCAGCACGCAGAGCAGGTCTCTGGCAGCTGCGTACTCGTCACCCAGGAAGGAACACGGCCCTTGCTGGTTGAGATCCAGGCGCTGGTCGATGGCGCACAGAGTCCAAACCCTCGCAGGCTCTCGGTCGGCCTGGAGCAGACCCGGCTGGCGATGCTGCTCGCGGTCATGCACCGACATGCGGGAATCGTCTGCTTTGATCAGGACGTGTTCGTGAATGCGGTGGGCGGGGTCAAGATCACCGAGCCTGCAGCCGACCTGGCGATCCTGCTGGCGACCGTTTCCTCGCTGCGTGACCGGCCGCTGAAGCGAGGACTCGCCGTTTTTGGTGAAGTGGGACTCGCGGGCGAGATTCGTCCGGCACCAAGAGGACAGGAGCGCCTGAAGGAAGCGGCAAAGCTCGGGTTCGACACTGCGATTGTCCCGAAGGCGAACATGCCGCGGCATCCGATCGAGGGAATGGAAATTCATGCGGTGGAACGCATCGACCAAGCACTCGAAGTGGCGAAGGGCTTGAGTGAGTGAGTCCTGGTCCGCTTAGAGATTGGCACGGTCTCCCGTGCCACGGATAAACCTTCAAGAGGGGCGCTTTGTGGAGTCAACCTTGGGCATTTCAGTCGCACTGGCGACTCTCTTTCTGATCCTTCTTGCAGTTCTTCTTCTGAAACGCTCGAAGTCGTCTTCGGGAGTGGATCCCCTGGTTAGGGCGTGCTTCGGTGACCGTGGAAAGGCGGCTCGTTTGATTGCCTATGAGCTTAAACTTTCACCCGGTCTTAGTGAGCGTGAGGCTAGGTCACGAGCCTTTTCAAGGCTTGAGAAAGACCGCTCTCGCTGATTGCGTACTCTTTGTGCCCAGTAGTTTTACTGGGTTGGTCTTGCAAAGTTCCACTCATGGTCTGTCAGGAACAGGCGATCGAGTCTCACGCCTTGCTCGATTCGATTATTAGTTAAGTTTACATAATACACATTATGGTTGTTATAGCTCAGGGGGTTGTGGGTTGTGTCTGCCGGATTCGAAAAATGCGATTTACTCTGCGCGCGGTTCGCGGCGACAATCTGCCCCCGCATACGCGCAGCGACTTCCGGGCATGAACTCAGCATCATATTCGCCACCGCCACCCCAGCCACTGGACTACCTTCATATCGACGCTTCGATGCTGGTGGTGGCGAAACCGGGTGGCTTGCTGTCGGTCCCCGGTCGTGGCGCAGACAAGGCTGACTGCCTCATCTCGCGGGTGCAGCTCGATTTCTCCGACGCCTTGATCGTCCATCGGCTCGACATGGAGACTTCGGGCCTGATCGTGCTCGCCCGCAATCCGGTCGCGCACCGGCGACTGAGCATCCTGTTTCAGGAGCGTGAGGTGCAGAAACGCTACGTGGCGGTCGTCCACGGAATTGTGCCCAGTGACGAAGGCACGCTCGACTACCCCCTGATCGCCGACTGGCCGAATCGGCCGCTTCAGAGAGTGGACTACGAGATCGGCAAGCCATCGATGACCCACTTTCGTGTCTGCGCACGCGATCCCGATAGTTTTTCAACACGGCTCGAACTCAAACCGGTCACCGGTCGCACACATCAGCTGCGAGTGCACATGATGACGCTGGGGCATCCCATCCTGGGCGACGCGCTCTATGGCACACCTGCAACGAACAAGACTGGACGTCTGCATCTGCACGCATCCAGTCTTGAGCTGAAACATCCGGACAGCGGGCGCCCATTAACTTTTGAACACAAGCCCCCTTTCTGAACCGTGTTGCAGCAGGCGGCAGACTTAGCCTGCGGGTTGCAGGTTCACGTGTTTGCTGTTGCGTGACGGCTTCTTGCTGTAGCGCGAGATTGCCAGGTCATCGTGACGGATCGCCGGCTGGCGTCCGGTGATGACATCGGCCAGCAACTGGCCGGAACCGCATGCCATGGTCCAGCCGAGGGTGCCATGGCCGGTATTGATGAACAGGTCGGGGTACGCGGTTGCACCGACAATCGGCGTGCCGTCGGGGGTCATCGGGCGCAATCCGGTCCAGAACTCCGCAGTTGACAGGTCTCCGCAGCCCCCAAAAAGGCTGCCAACAACCATCTCCAGGGTCTCGCGACGGCGCGGATTCAAGCCGAGATCGAAACCGCCGAGTTCGGCCATCCCCCCTACCCTGATCCGTTGATCGAAACGGGTGATTGCAACCTTGTAGGTCTCGTCCAGCACGGTCGACACGGGGGCTGCGCGCTCGTCGGCGAGCGGGATCGTCAGGGAGTAGCCCTTCAGCGGATACACCGGCAGATCCAGTCCCAACGGGGTGAGCAGCTTGCGCGAATAGCTGCCAAGGGCCAGTACGTAGCGATCTGCCGAAACGACTTCATCGCCCGCGCGGACACCGATGATTCCGCCACCACCGGTCAGAATTTCATCGACGGAGACGCCAAAGCGGTATTCGACGCCCAGGTCGCGAGCCATCTCTGCAAGGCGGGTCGTGAACAGCTGACAGTCGCCCGTCTCGTCATTGGGCAGACGCAAGCCGCCGACCAGTTGCGCGTCAGCCCGGGCAAGGGCCGGCTCCGCACGAATAAGCCCGTCCCGATCGAGGAGTTCGAACGGAACGCCGAACTCCTCAAGTACGCGGATGTCCTGTCGTGCAGCTTCAAGCTGCGCGCTTGAACGGAACAACTGGAGCGTTCCCTTGCTGCGCTCTTCATAGTGCAGTCCGGTATCGCTGCGCAGCATGCGCAAGCAGTCACGGCTGTACTCGGACAGACGCATCATTCGCGCCTTGTTTTCAGCGTAACGTTCAGCGGTACAGTTGCGGAGCATCTCCATCATCCAGCGCAACTGGAACAGGCTGCCATCGGCACGAATGGCCAGCGGCGCATGACGTTGAAAAAGCCACTTGAACGCTTTCAGGGGAATTCCCGGCGCCGCCCACGGCGTCGAATAGCCAGGAGAAACCTGTCCAGCGTTAGCAAAACTGGTTTCCATGGCTGGCGCTGGCTGTCGATCGATAACCGTCACCTTGGCTCCTGCACGTGCAAGAAAATAGGCGGTTGTCGTGCCAACCACGCCGCTGCCGAGAACCAGAACACGCATGACCTTTCTCCTGAACTCAATGCTGTAGAATTTCGCTAGTTTAGTGATTGAATTGCAGTGAAAGGCATTGTAGTTGGTTAATAAAGCAGTGAAATTCCCTGCAATAATGCCAATTGCATTATCGGGTAGTGAAATGCAAAATTTTGATCGTATTGACCGGAAAATTCTCGTTGAGCTGCAGAAAGACGGGCGCGTTTCCATGACTGAACTCGCTCAGCGGATTGGCCTTTCCGCGACGCCATGTACTGAGCGCGTGCGCCGACTCGAGCGCGACCAGGTCATCACCGGCTATCACGCTCACCTGAACCCGCAGGCGCTTGGGAAGAGCTTGCTGGTGTTCATTGAGATCAAGCTCTCGGCCCGGTCTGGCGAGGTATTCGAGCGCGTCCGCAAGGAACTGACGACGATTCCCGAAGTAATGGAGTGTCACTTGGTGTCAGGTGATTTCGATTACCTGATCAAGGCCCGGATCGGCGAGATGAGCGAGTACCGGCGACTGCTCGGCGACCTGCTGACACAGCTGCCATCTGCAGCGGAATCGAGAAGCTACGTCGTCATGGAAGAGCTGAAGGAAACGCTCTACCTCGACATCGAAACCTGAGCGTGCCTGCGCGATCCCGGACTGGCCGCGATGCAGCCGAAGGCAAACGAACGAACGCGTGCTGAGCGTCGAACGGCCTGAAAGGATGGTGCGAGGGAAGAGACTCGAACTCTCACGCCTTGCGGCGCTGGAACCTAAATCCAGTGCGTCTACCAATTCCGCCACCCTCGCGAGGTGCCGCGACTTCACGCGGTCGCGAATTATACACAGGCGCGACCTTCCATGCGTGCGCCGGAAGCAGATCTACAGATCGCTTGACCTCGGCATCTCCGCCGTGAGAGCCTTTGTCGATCAAAAAAGATGCGATACGGAACCCAATCTGATAAATGCGTGCACGCCCGGTGCACCGGTCCTGAGTCGCACTCTGGGGCCATACGCGAAAGAATGAAACAAGGCATATACCGCCCCCCTGGAAGTACGTCGATCACCCCCATACCTGCCCTGGTTAACAGATTTAACCAACAGCTGCGTTCGCTCGCCTCTCATGCCTGACCGTTGGAGCTTGCGCGCCCTGCTGCTTGTGATCTCGCTGTTTGCGTTTGCTGCGCCGGCATGCGCGATGGATGTCGCATTCGCGTTGTCGCAGGCATCCGGTCCGCATCGGCAATTTTTCGACGCGGTTCAGTTGGCCAGAGCGCCCCTCCCCCATCAGCTTTCCGATGGCGGCAACATCGACGAAGGCCTGGATGCCGCTGTCCTTGAACACGCAGATGTAATCGTGGCAGTCGGCGCGCGCGCCACAGAGGAAATTCTGAGGAAATACCGGGGACCGATACTGTCGGTGCTCGTCAGTCGTGCCCAATACCGGAGCCTGAGCGCAGCATTTCCTCATGCGCAGTTGTCTGCCATGGTGCTGGATCATCCTGCGATCAGGCACATGCGCCTTGCGAGCGCGGTTGCACCGAACGTGCGTCGGGTCGGTTTGCTCGTCGGGCCGGAAAGCACCGAACTGGAAAAG
>JALNWS010000066.1 GCA_023230755.1 Azoarcus sp. | reverse complement strand
TCCTCAGGTTCGGCCGTGCGTGCAGGTGCTGTGTGTTGCGGCGGGATGCGTCGCTGATCCCGCGTCTTTCACTCGAAGACCTTCCAGCCTCGCGCCGATGTGGAGCCGAAAATCTGCGGGTTCTGTGGCAACTGGTTGGTGGGCAGCCAGGTCGGGGTGATTTTCCGGTACCAGCTTGCGTAGCTGCTGCCGGGGGGCAGGTTGGCGAGCGCCTTCAGGGCGTAGTAGGTGAAGGCGCCATTGGGGCGGCCATTGAAGCGCGTGTCCCAGCTGTATTGCGTATCGAGGCAGCCGGCCATCAACAGATCACCGCCACTGCGTGCGATACCGCCGAGTATCTTGGTTGGCATCCGGCTTGGCAGTCTGTCGCTGCTCATCCAGACCTGGGGCGGCAGAAAGCGGGCGCGCGGCATGCCGGGGTCGAGATCGGTGTTGTCGCCCCGTGTCACCGAGCCGGAATGGCAGCTGTCGGCAATGATCACGATGCGCACGCCGGGCGCGCGATTGCCAAGCAGCACGTGGAGTTCGTCGTCGAGCAGGACTGCGCCCTGCCCGATATCCCACGGGCACAGACCTTCATCGCGGCCGTCGGGCTCTTCACCGCTCTGATCGGGAACCCAGGTGCCATGGCCCGAGTAGGTGATCACGATGCTGTCGTTGCGCGTGGCGTTGCCGATCAGATTGCTGATGGCTGCAACCATGCCCGATTTGCTGGCCTGCGCATCGATCAGCATCTGGGTGCTGAATCCGCGTGCAGTCAGTGCGGTGGACCAGTCATGTGCGTCGTTGACGCAACCGGTAAGGTCGTTCTGTGTGCCGGGGTAGTTGTTGATGCCGATGCAAAGCGCGTTCTTGGACATGCTTGCCTCCAGTTGGCGCGGGAACGGAGAGCGTTGGGCGGTGGTGTTCCCGGATGCGTGTTGTATTTGTTTTGAATGAGTTCATTCAAGCATCCCGCACGCGCGATTTCCAGTCTGGAGGCTCAATGCCGCGAAGTTCAGGTCAGCCTGTCGCGGCTACTTGAACAGATCATCGAGCGGATTGGTTTTCTTGTCCTGCTTGGTCGACGATCTGCGCGCGGTGAATTCCTCTTCGATGTTGTCCCGGTAGTAACTCCAGGCCGATCCGGAGCTCGACAGTCGTCGCCACAGTTCGGCGCCCACGCCCGAGTAGTCGAGTGCGCTGCCATCGTTGAGCTCGACCCGCAGCGTGCGTGTCCCTGCGTCGTATCCGATTGCGCTCAGTTTTCCGGAGCTGATGGGTTTCATTTCCATGCTTGCGTCCTGCCGTGCAGTTCGTGTGGCGGATATTCTACGGGCGCCCGCAGGGGGCGATGCAATTCGGTCGTGCGTGCGCGGAAGGGGGATTGCATTGTCTTTATAATGCTTGTCTTTCGCATGCGGCGGACGATTGTCGCTTTTCGCCCGTGCTGCGCCCGAAGCCACCACACCAGGAGTGATACACCGTGTTCCAACATGTCGATCCCTATGCCGGCGACCCGATTCTGTCCCTGATGGAGAAGTTCAAGACCGACCCGCGCGCGCAGAAGGTCAATCTGAGCATCGGACTGTATTACGACGGGCACGGCGTCATTCCGCAACTGGGTGCGGTGGATGCGGCCGAGGGCAGACTGAACGCGCAGCCGCATGTGGCCTCGGTCTATCTGCCGATGGAGGGGCTGCAGGCCTATCGCAGCGGTGTTCAGTCCCTGCTGTTCGGCGAGGACAGCCCGGTGCTGGCGCAACAACGCGTTGCCACGATTCAGACCGTCGGCGGATCCGGTGCGCTCAAGGTCGGTGCGGATTTCCTCAAGCGTTACTTTCCGGATTCCGAGGTGTGGGTCAGCGATCCGACGTGGGAGAACCATATCGCCATCCTCGCGGGTGCGGGCTTCAAGGTGCATACCTATCCGTACTTCGACGCCAATAGCCTTGGCGTGGATATCGAAGGCATGCTCGCGACGCTTGCGCAGCTGCCGCCCAAGAGCATCGTGCTGCTTCACCCCTGCTGCCACAACCCGACCGGTTCCGATCTGAGCACGGCACAGTGGGATCGCGTGGTCGAAGTGGTAAAGGCGCGCGACCTGATCCCGTTCATGGACATCGCCTATCAGGGGTTTGGCCAGGGCGTGGCGGAAGATGCCTACGCAATCCGCGCGATGGCTGCGGCGGGCGTCAGCTGCCTTGTGTGCAACTCCTTCTCCAAGATCTTTTCGCTGTATGGCGAGCGCGTGGGAGGCCTGTCCATCGTGTGCGAGAACGGCGAGGAAGCGAACCGCGTGCTTGGCCAGTTGAAGGCGACCGTGCGCCGCAACTATTCGAGCCCGCCGAACTTCGGTGCGCAGGTCGTCGCCATGGTGCTCAGCGACGCCGGGCTCAGGCAGCAGTGGCTGGACGAACTTGAGGCCATGCGCCTGCGCATCATCGAGATGCGCAAGACGCTGGTGGCCGAACTGAAAACGGCGCTGCCCGCGCGCAACTTCGACTACCTGCTGCAGCAGCGCGGAATGTTCAGCTACACCGGCTTCAGCGCGGCGCAGGTGGACCGGCTGCGCGAAGAGTTTGGTGTGTACCTGATCGCCAGCGGGCGCATGTGCGTAGCCGGTCTGAACGCCGGCAACGTCAGGCAGGTCGCTGCCGCATTCGCGGCCGTTCAGCCCGGCTGATTGCCGCGCAACCGCCAATCCACCGTCTGTGGCCGCTCCGGCAGTGAAAGGCTGGCGGTGGCGGGCGGGGTGCGGGCAATGACACGACCGGCGCGCATCACCATCAGCCGGGTGGCACGCAGGCGCAGTGCTTCAACGGGGTCTGTTGCCTGCAGCATGACGAGGTCGGCGCGACAGCCGGGCGCAATGCCATAGCCCTCCAGCCCGAGAATGGCGGCGGCGGTGTCGGTGACCGCCGAATAGCACTGGCGCATGGCTGCCTGCCCGGTCATCTGTGCTACATGCAGGCCCATGTTCGCAACCTCGAGCATGTCGCCGCTGCCAAGTGCGTACCACGGATCCATCACACAGTCGTGGCCGAACGCGACCGGCACGCCGCCGGCAAGGAGTTCAGGCACGCGGGTCATGCCGCGGCGCCTGGGATAGGTGTCGTGGCGGCCCTGCAGCGTGATGTTGATCAGCGGGTTGGCGATGGCGGCCACGCCGGCTTCGCGGATCAGCGGAATCAGTTTGGAAACATAGTAGTTGTCCATCGAGTGCATCGAGGTCAGGTGCGAGCCGGCGACCCGGCCGTGCAAGCCAAGGCGATGCGTGTGCTGGGCGAGGGTTTCGATGTGGCGCGACAGCGGATCGTCGCTCTCGTCGCAGTGCATGTCGACCCGCAGGCCGCGCTCGGCGGCGAGTTCGCACAGGATGCGCACCGACTCCGCACCGTCGGCCATGGTGCGCTCGAAGTGCGGAATCCCACCGACCACCTCCACGCCCATGTCGAGCGCGCGCGTGAGGTTTTCCAGCGCGCCGGGGGCACGCAGCACGCCATCCTGCGGGAAGGCCACCAGTTGCAGGTCGAGATAGGGCGCCACCCGGTGTTTCACTTCGAGCAGGGCTTCTACCGCCAGCAGGCGCGGGTCGCAGACGTCGACGTGTGAGCGGATGGCGAGCAGGCCTTTGGCGACCGCCCAGTCGCAGTAGGCCATGGCACGCTCGATGATTGCGTCCTGCGTGAGCAGGGGTTTGAGCTCCCCCCACAGCGCGATGCCTTCGAGCAGGGTGCCGGACTGATTGACGCGCGGCTGACCGTAGCTGAGCGTCGAATCCATGTGGAAGTGGGGATCGACGAAGGGCGGGCTCACGAGTTGCCCTGCGGCGTCGATGACTTCATGGGCGTCGGCGACGAGTGCACGTTCGACGGTGACGATGCGACCGTCGAGAATGCCGATGTCGATCGGGCTGCGGCCGTCGGGCAGCGAGGCGTTGAGGATGATCAGGTCGAGCATGGCGGTTCCGGAGTCTGGTTTGGGTCTGGTTTGGGTCTGGTTTGGGTCTGATGAGGGCGCCGCGTCAGCGCTCGCCCTTGCGATACGGCTTCATCAGCGCCTGCGGATAGGCGGCGCGGCGTGCCATCACGATCAGGGCGAGGATGGACAGCAGGTAGGGCAGCATCAGGTAGATCTGGTAGGGGAGCACACCGCCGGCCTGCTGCAGTCGCAGTTGCGCTGCGTCAAAGGCGGCGAACAGCACCGCGCCAAGCAGGGCCTTGCCCGGCCGCCACGAGGCGAACACCACCAGTGCCACGCAGATCCAGCCGCGGCCGTTGATCATGTTGAAGAAGAAGGCGTTGAAGGCCGACAGGGTGAGGAAGGCACCAGCCAGCCCCATCAGCATCGAACCGGCGATGACCGCGCCGGTGCGCACCGCGATCACATCCACCCCCTGGCCCTCGGCCGCAGCAGGGTTTTCGCCAACCATGCGCAGCGCCAGCCCCATCGGTGTGCGATAGAGCAGGTAGGCGATTGCAGGCACGAGCGCGATGGCAAGCAGGGTCAGCGAAGTCTGTCCGGCCAGCACCGGGCCGATCAGGGGCAGATCCGCCAGGCTTTCGAGCGGTGCGAACGCCTCGATGGTCGGCGGTGTGCTCACCTGCGGAAAGCTGACCCGATAGGCGAAGGCAGACAGGCTGGTGGCGAGCAGGGTCACGCCCAGGCCCGCCACATGCTGCGATACGGTGAGCCACACGGTCAGCACCGCGTGCAGCAGCCCGAACGCGCCGCCCACCAGGCCGGCGACCAGCACGCCGGTCCACAGGTCGGCGCCGTTGAACACCGCGAGCCAGCCGGTGAAGGCGCCTGCAACCATGATGCCTTCGATGCCGAGATTGAGGACGCCGGCGCGCTCGCAGATCAGTACGCCGAGGGTGCCGAGGATCAATGGTGTGGCGACACGCAGCGTTGCGACCCAGAAGGAGGCCGATCCGAGCATGTCGAACAAGGTGGTCAGGAAATCCATCATGCGCGACCCCAGCGGATGCGGTAACGGGTAAGCAGGGTCGCCACCAGCATGGTGAGCAGCGCAGTGGCGACGATGACATCGGCAATGAAGTTGGGTACGCCCACCACCCGGCTCATGCTGTCGGCGCCAACCTGCACGGCGGCGACGAAGAGGGCAGCGAGCAGCACGCCGAGCGGATGCAGGCCGGCGAGCATGGCGATGACGATGCCGGCGTAGCCGTAGCCGGGCGACATGTCGGTGGTGACGTAGCTTGCGCGCCCGGCAACTTCGCCGACTCCGGCCAGCCCCGCCAGCGCGCCCGACAGCAGGGCACACAGCAGCACGGTGCGCCCCACCGGCAGGCCGGCAAAGGCGGCGGCGCGGTTGTTGGCGCCCACCGCGCGCAAGGCGAAGCCGAAGGTGGTGAAGCGTTCGATCAGCCACATCAGGATTGCCAGTCCGACCGCCATCAGCAGCCCGCTGTGCACGCGTGAGCGTTCGATCAGGCGGCTGAATTCAAGCTCGGGGTCGAGCGCCACCGACTGCGGCCAGCCCATGGCGAGCGGGTCCTTCATCGGTCCGTCCAGCATCATCGACACCAGCAGCAGGGCGACGAAGTTGAGCAACAGGGTGGTCACGACCTCATCCACGCCGAGCTTAAGCTTCATCCACGCCGGCCCCAGCAGCCACAGCGCCCCGGCGGCCGCGCCGGCGGCGATCATCAGCGCGGACAGCAGCGGCAGCGGGAGGTCGAAGGTGCTGCCACCGTGCATGCCGCCCACCGCAACCGCCGCCAGCGCGCCCAGGTAGAGCTGGCCTTCGGCGCCGATGTTGAACAGGCGTGCGCGAAATGCCACCGCAGCGGCGAGACCGGTGAGAATCAGCGGGGTGGCGCGGGTGAGGGTTTCGGCAAAGGCAAAGCGCGAGCCGAAGGCACCGTCGAAGAGCAGCGCATAGGTCTGCCCGACCGGCGCGCCCGCCCACGCAACCAGCAAGGCGCACACGGCAAGTGTGACGAGGATGGCCACGATGGGAGCGAACAGCATCGCCCGCCGTGAATATTCAGTACGTGATTCAAGCCGCATGCAGCGGAGCTCCTTCGGTGTTCGATGCGGTGCTTCCTGCCATGGCCAGGCCAATTGCGGCGCGGCTGCAACCTTCGGTGGGCAATGCGGGGCCGAGGCGGCCCTTGAACATCACCGCGATGCGGTCGGCGATGGCGAACAGTTCATCGAGGTCTTCCGATATCACCAGCACCGCGGCGCCGGCTGCCGCGGCATCGAGCAGGCAGCGGTGAACATAGGCTACGGCGCCGATATCCAGGCCCCAGGTGGGCTGGTTGGCGACGATCAGGGTCGGGGTCACGCCTTCGCCCGCCACCGACAGGGCGCGGCCAAGGATGAGCTTCTGCATGTTGCCGCCCGACAGCACCCGGGCGGGCACGTCGATGCCCGACAGGCGTACGTCGAACTGTGTCACCAGCCTGCGGGTGAAGTCGCGGGCGGTCCTGCCGCGCACGATGCCGGCGCGCGAAAAAGCGGGCAGATGCAGGCGTTCGGACACTGCGTTCTCCCACACCGGCAGATCGCCGACCACGCCGACCGCGTGGCGGTCTTCGGGGATGCGGGCGACGCGACGGGCGATCCAGTCGCGCGGGTTGGCGCGCATGGTCTGTCCGCTGACGGAGACTTCGCCGCGGTCCGCCGCAAGCGTGCCACACAGCAGATCCGCCAGCGCGTGTTGTCCATTGCCGGAGACCCCTGCGATGCCGACGATCTCGCCGGCGCGAACCATCAGGCCGACATCGTCGAGCAGCGTCTTGCCTGCGTGTGCCGCATGCACACCGGACAGGCTCAGCACCAGGTCACCGTGCGGACGCGGCTCGCGGGTGGGCAGCGTCACGCTGCGACCGACCATGAGTTCGGCGAGCTCGGTCTTGGTGGTGTGTTCGGTGTTGCGCACGCTCACCAGGCGGCCGCCGCGCAGCACCGCGACCCTGGCGGAGACGCGCAGCACTTCGTCGAGCTTGTGGCTGATGAAGATCACCGACAGGCCTTCGGTGACCAGGGTGGCGAGGGTGGTGAAGAGGGATTCGCTCTCCTGCGGTGTCAGCACCGCCGTGGGTTCGTCCAGAATCAGGATGCGGGCGCCGCGATACAGCGCTTTCAGGATCTCGACGCGCTGCCGCTCGCCGACTGACAGCGTGGCCACGCGGGCGTCCGGATTGACGCCGAGGCCGAAGCGGTTGGCGGTATCGATCAGCCGGGCACGTGCGGCGCGACGACGCGAGAACGGCTGCCACAGCGGTTCGGAGCCAAGCAGTACGTTGTCGAGCACGCTGAGGTTGTCGGCGAGGGCGAAGTGCTGGTGCACCATGCCCACGCCGGCCGCGAGCGCGGCCTTCGGGTTGCCCGGTGGCAGTGGCTGGCCGAAGACCTCGATGTGGCCCTCGTCGGCCACGTAGTGCCCGAACAGAATGCTGACCAGCGTACTCTTGCCGGCACCGTTCTCTCCGAGCAGCGCGAGCACCTCGCCCGTGCCGAGCTCGAGCGAGATGCCATCGTTGGCCACCAGCTTGCCGAAGCGCTTGGTGATGTTTGCCAGGCGCAGGGCAGGCAGGCTTTCAGTCATGGTGCGGAATACCCGGTTTGTTCAGTTGGATTTGGGCTCGGTGTCATTGACCTTGACCGTGAAGCTGCCGTCAAGAATGGCCTTCTCCTTTGCCTTCACCTTGGCGACGAGCGCGGCGGGAACCTTGCCCTCGAAGGTGCCCAGCCTGGCCATCTCGCTGCCGCCGAATTTCATCGTTGAATACTTGCCATAGTCCTCGGCCTTGAAGGTGCCGGCCTGGACCATCTTGAGTGCGGTGTCGATGGTCGGCTCCATGTTCCACAGCGCCGAAGCGGCAACGGTGTCAGGGTACTGCGGTTGCGTGTCGATGACGTTGCCGATGGCCAGCACGCCACGTTCCTTGGCGGCGTCGGACACCCCGAAGCGCTCGGCGTACATCACGTCCGCGCCCTTGTCGATCATCGCAAACGCGGCCTCCTTGGCTTTCGGGGGATCGAACCACGAGCCGATGAAGCTGACCGTGAACTTCACCTTGGGGTTGATCTCGCGCGCGCCGTCCATGAAGGCATGCATCAGGCGATTGACCTCGGGGATCGGATAGCCGCCCACCATGCCGATCTGGCCGCTCTTGCTCATGCCCGCCGCGACCATGCCGGTGAGGTAGGCTGGCTCCTGGATGTAGTTGTCGAACACGGAAAAGTTGGGTGCCTGCGGCTTGCCCGACGAGCCCAGCAGGAAAGCGGTCTTGGGATAGTCGCGGGCCACCTTGCGCGCGGCCGATTCAACCGCGAACGCCTCGCCCACGATCAGGCCCTTGCCTTGCTCGGCGTACTGCCGCATCACCCGTTCGTAGTCGGCATTGGTGACGTTCTCCGAGAACACGTATTCGATCTCGCCACGGCTCTGTGCCGCGTTGAGCGCCTTGTGGATGCGCGACACCCATTGTTGCTCGACGGGCACGGTGTAGATCGCTGCAACCTTGATCTTGTCTGCGGCAATGGCTGACAGCGGCAGCATTGCGGCGGCAGCAAGCGCGAGGCTCGATGTAATCAGGGTGCGGCGAATGCGATTGGTCATCACGACTTCCTTTCAGTGAGTGGTGTTTGCGGGAGACGGGGAAACGGGGCGGGGCTGCCCGGATACGCAGGGCAGGCCGCAGGTGCGCAGCACGACGGTGAGCACATGTGCCGTTGCGCGCTGATGATCGGACACCGACAGGCGAGGCTTGCCGAGCACGGCGCAGACCTGGTTCTCGAAGTCGGCATAGGTCTGGGTAGCGGCCCAGATGGTGAAGAACAGGTGGGTGGCATCCACCGGCAGAATCCGCCCTTCGGCGGCCCACTGGTCGATGACTGCGGCGCGTGCCTCTACCGTTCTTCGCAGTTCGGTACGCAGGTACTCGCCGATATGGGTGGCGCCGTGCACGATTTCATTGGCGAACACGCGCGAGGCATCGGGACGGCGCGCACTCAGGCGCATCTTCGCCTGCACATAGGTCGTGAGTGCTGTCGCCGGGTCTGCGTCGACGGTGATGCTTTCGGTTTCGGCGAGCCACAGGTCGAGGATGTTGTCGAGCACCGCGCGGTAGAGCTCTTCCTTTGACCCGAAATAGTAATGCAGCGTGGCCTTGGGCACGCCTGCGAGATCCGCGATCTCGGCCATGGTCGCGCCTTGGAAACCGGCGCGCGCGAAGACCTTCTCAGCGGCTTTCAGCATCGCGCTTTCCTGACGCTGACGGATGCGGCCTTTCAGCCGTCCCGTTTCGTCGGCAGCGGTCGCAGTCTGTGCTCTCATCGGGTCCCGAACAGGCGGTCGCCAGCGTCGCCAAGGCCGGGCACGATGTAGCCGTGCTCGTTCAGATGGCTGTCGACGGCGGCGGTCAGGATGGGCACGTCGGGGTGCTCGCGGGCCAGGGTTTCCAGCCCTTCGGGTGCCGCCAGCAGGCATACGAACTTGATGCTGCTGACACCATCCTCCTTGAGCCGCGACAGGGCGGCACTGGCAGAGTTGCCGGTCGCGAGCATCGGATCGACGAGGATCACCTGACGCTCGTCGATGTCGGACGGCACCTTGTAGTAATACTCGACAGCTTCGAGCGTTTCCGGGTCGCGGTAGAGGCCGATATGGCCGACCCGCGCGCCGGGCAGCAACTCGACCATGCCGTCGATCATGCCGTTGCCCGCGCGCATGATCGCGATCAGGCACAGCTTCTTGCCGCTGATGACGGGCGCTTCGCAGTCGGCGACCGGTGTCGTGACCGGCACCAGTTCGGTGGCGAGGTCGCGCGTTACCTCGTAGGCCATCATGGCGGCGATCTCTCGCACCACGCGACGAAAGTTGTCGGTGGTGGTCTCGGCGTTGCGCAGGATCGTCAGCTTGTGCTTCATCAGCGGATGATCGATTTCAGTGACATTGGGGTGCATCGCGTCTCTCCGTAGGGCGGAATCCGGGGTCAGAAAACGGTGCCATCACTGATGATGGTGATCGGCGGACCGCCGCCGGTGCGACGCTGGGCCGCAATCCGGCGCCCGGCCGACCAGGTGCCACCCTGCAACACCTTTGGCAACGGAAAGCGCGTCGCGTCGAGCCCGAGTTCGGCCCTGACTTCGACTGCGAGGCGATCGAGCCCGATCACGGTCAACGCTCGCCACTCCACAATGGTCGGAGAATCCACCCGCCACCGGGTGGTCCAGAATTCGGGGTTGCGCGGCCGGATTACGTCGAGGTCGAGCAGCAAGCCACCATTGCGGTATTCCGGCAGACCTGTCAGCGCATCGAGGCCGCGAACCTTCAGCCCTGCGGCTTCCAGCGGTTCCAGCAGCGAGTACGTGAGCCACTGCGTGAGCTTGTGGAAGGGCAACAGTTCGTCTTCCAGTGCGGGATGGTGCCAGCAGTCACCGAGGGAGACGCCCTGCAGGCTGATCCGTCCCGGCCACACGGGCCCGAGCGCCTTGAGCAGCGTGATGAGCACGAATTCGGCATCGATTTCACCGTGATCGGCATGCGCCATCAGGTAATCGACCAGATTGCCAAGACGGCCGGGCGAGCCGAATACGGCGGGCGTTCCCGCGACCACCTCCCCCAGTCGCCGCAGCAGGCCGGCGCGGCCTTCAAGACCAACGAGCGGATTGTTCTCATGCACCTGAAAGACTGCAGCGACCTGATCGGCGGTCAGGCGGTTCAGCGCGGCGGCGTCACTGCGCAGAGGCTGGCCCGGGAGGTCCGACAGCAGGCCCGCGGCGAACAGCGCCAGGCTGGCAACGGCCAGCCCTTCGGAGCGCGCGAGGACCTGGGCGTTGGCGAAGTCACGAAAACGCCAGTCCGGCCCCGCGCCGGCGTCCAGGAGTACGCTCGGGATCACGAGGTCGATTGCCACGCGTGCGATTTCGAGCGTGTCCGCCGCATGCAAGCTCGTTTTCAGTTCCTGCCAGCGGTCGATCCCGCCAACCTCGAAATGGCGCCAGCGGCTGTGGTAGGGCACGTTGAGGTCCGGATAGGCGTGACGGATCGTGTCCGCCACATACAGTGCGGCGCCCGGCAACGCCGAAGCGTTCCACTGGAAAAAAGGCGAGCGGCCGCGCTCGACGGCGGCCATTACGGCCGCGCAGCGCTTTCGAACTGCGGTCGAACTCAGCAGTGTCGAAGCCGGATGGTCCGCCTCTACCGGTGATAACCAGCCCGCATCCTTATGTGTGACGACGCTCATTCGTTCAGTCCCCGGCCCTTGGCCTGCAGCAGTTCATCGGCCTTCGGTGCGCCGGTGGGGGAAAAATAACCTGCAGCCATCTTGGCGTCCATCTCGACCCGTGCGTCAGCCGGGATCAGTTCGTCGGGGATCGCAACCTGCTCGACAATATCGATGCCCGCTGAGACCAGCGCATTGCGTTTCATGTCGCTCATCGAGGCCCAGCGGTCGATGCGGGTGATGCCGAGCCAGTGGAAGACGTCGGGCATCAGTTCCTGAAAGCGCATGTCCTGCACGCCGGCCACGCATTCGGTGCGGGCAAAATAGGTTTCGGCGCGGTCGCCGCCTTTCTGCCGCTTGCGCGCGTTGTACACCAGGAACTTGGTGACTTCGCCCAGCGCGCGGCCTTCCTTGCGGTTGTACACGACGAGGCCGACGCCGTCTTGCTGGGCCATCTCGACGCAGATCTCGATGCCGTGCGCGAGGTAGGGGCGGCAGGTGCAGATGTCGGAGCCGAACACGTCGGAGCCGTTGCATTCGTCGTGCACCCGGCACGCCACCTTCGTTTCGGGATCGCCCAGCTTTTCAACGTCGCCGAACATGTAGAGCGTCATGCCGCCGATGGGGGGCAGGAAGACCTTGAGGTCGGGCCGGGTGATGAGTTCGGGGAACATGCCCGCGGTCTGCTCGAACAGGGTGCGGCGCAGGTCGCGTTCGCCGATACCGAAACGCTCGGCAATGCCGGGCAGATACCACACCGGATCGATGGCCGCCTTGGTGACCTTGACGTCGCCATTGGCGGTGAGGATGTCGCCATCGGGCTTGAGGCGTCCGGCAGCGATTGCCGCCACCAGTTCGGGCATGTTGATGTGCGCCTTGGTGACGGCGATGGTCGGGCGGATGTCGATGCCGGCTGCGAGCAGATGGCCGAATTCTTCCGCGATCCGGTGGCCCCAGGGGTCGAAGGAAACGATCTTCCTGGGGTCGCTCCATTGTGGATGCGGCCCGATTTCGGCGGCTGGGGTGGTGTTGGAAAGGTCAGGTCGATGCGTGCTTTGCAGGTTGCCCGCGGCCACCGCCAGTGCGCGGTACAGCGAATATGCGCCAGAGTGCGTGCCGATGACGTTGCGCTGGGCCGGGTCGCTGAGGCTGGCGACGAAGGGGCCACGTTCGCGCGCAGTGGGGGCTCCCCAGTTGACTGCATGGTAAAGGCCCGAGCGGGTTCGAGGATGCGAGGTCAGCATTATGTGAGACGACATGGCACGCTCCTTCCGGTAACCGTTTTGCAAAAACCTGACCAGATGGTCAGTTTCAGAATAGCGAGTTTCATGCCAACTACAAAGGCAGGGTTTACGCGGAGAAGGCCGCGCTGGGCGCACCGGATACGTGCCCTCGATGTGGTTTCCGCACAATGGCGCACGGTGGCGGTGCATCTTGCTGCGGCAGGCGGACGGTGTTGCGTGGAAGCGCTCGCGTCAGTCCGCCCCGTCTACCGGCAAGGGTCTGGGGGCGAGGCGGGTGGACAGTACCACTGCCGTTTCGCTGCTGCCGTAGGGGGCAAAAGTGGCGATCAGCGCCTCGAGTTCCGATAGCGAGCCTGCTACGACCTTGAGCATGAAGGCCGCACGCCCGGTGACGTGATGCGCTTCGCGTATTGCGGGCAGGGTGCCCAGCAAGGCTTCGACCCGGGCGTAGGACTCGGGCGGGATATGCAGTTCGACGAAGGCGGTAATCGGATAGCCGATGCTGTGCGCGTCCACTTCAGCGTGATAACCACGGATCACCCCTTGTTCTTCGAGACGCTTGATGCGTTCGGCCACTGCGGGCGATGACAGTCCCACGCGTCGGCCGAGTTCGGCCAGAGGCAGGCGGGCGTCCTGTTGCAGTTCGGAGAGCAGCCGGCGGTTGAGGCGATCGAGTCTGGGGTGGTCCGGCATCGCTGAATTCTGCATCCTGAAGATCCGTCAATTCTGAGGCAAAAGCATCCATTTACCGTCGAATCCGCATGGCAGGGCATGGCCGCTGGCGTACAGACTGTGGAATCGAATTGAAAGGGATCATGCCATGTTGATCAAGGGATTGGTGCTCGGGTTTTCGATCGCGGCGCCGGTCGGGCCAATCGGCCTGCTGTGCCTGCGGCGCGGCCTGGAGAAGGGTTTCTGGGCGGCATTCAGCAGCGGGCTGGGTGCAGCGACGGCCGATGCCTGTTACGGCATGCTCGGCGCGTTCGGGCTCGCCGCAGTCAGTGCGCTGCTGATTGGACAATCGGACGTGCTGCGCCTGTTCGGGGGCCTGTTCCTGCTCTGGCTGGCCTGGCAGACCTGGCGCAGCATGCCCGCGCCGCAGGCGGCGGAAGGGAGGCGTGGCGGATTGTGGAAAGGCTACCTGACCACCATGCTGCTCACGCTGTCCAATCCGGTGACCATCCTGTCGTTTGCGGCCATCTTTGCCGGGCTCGGCTTGCCACACGGTAATGTCGAACAGGGCCTTGTGCTGGTACTCGGCGTGTTTCTCGGGTCGGCGCTGTGGTGGAGCATGCTGGCGGCGCTGGCAAAGACAGTCGCAACCCGTGTGGGTGTCAGCGGGCTGAGGTGGATCAACCGCGTGTCGGCGCTGGTGCTGGCCGGCTTCGGCGCGTGGTCATTGTTGGGGCTGGTGCGCGTCCTGCCGTGACTGAGCGCGCTGCGTGTAGCGTCAGTCGTCCTTCAGCGCGAGTTCGGCCGCGTGACAGGCGTGGATTGCGGTGGTGTCGAAAAGTGGTGTGCTGACATCTGCCGTACCGATCAGCAGGGAGATCTCGGTGCAGCCCAGGATGACCGCTTCCGCACCCTGTTCGACGAGGCGGCCGATGATGTCACGGTAGATGATGCGCGACACGGGCGAGACGGTGCCGAGACAGAGTTCGTCGTAGATGATGCGATGGACTTCGGCGCGATCTGCGTCGTTCGGCACCAGGACGTCGATACCGTGTTGTGCTTCCAGGCGATGACGATAGAAGTCCTGCTCCATGGTGAAACGGCTGCCGAGCAACCCGACCCGGGTGTAACCGGCGTGCTTGATCGCAGCAGCGGTTGGGTCGGCGATATGCAGCAGCGGAATCGAAACCGCCGCCTGAATGGCATGCGCCACCTTGTGCATGGTGTTGGTGCACAGCACGACGAAATCAGCCCCGGCAACTTCCAGCGAGCACGCGGCATCCCTCATCAGATTTCCGGCTTCATCCCACTGCCCGCTGCTCTGCAGACGTTCCATCTCGTGGAAATCGACGGAAATAAGTACAAGTTTCGCCGAGTGCAATCCGCCGAGGCGGTCTCGCACGGTCTCGTTGATGATGCGGTAATAGGGTATGGTGGATTCCCAGCTCATGCCACCGATCAGGCCGATTGTCTTCACGTGTTCTTCCTTGAGTCTTCAGCTCCGTTGCGTTGACGCCGGCCCGCGAAAAGCGTCGGTTTCAATTCCTTGCCCTTCTTTGCGACGCTTTCCGCATTGGGAATAACTTGCGAATTATCAATGCGATGAAACCTTGCGCGGCGCCTAATGTTAACGCGAAGCGTGCTACAAACATAATTGTAAAGGAGACATCATGCTGACCATACAGGACTGTATCGAATTGTCCGACCTGACCGAGGAAGAGATTCTCGCGATCGCGGAGCATGAGCATGTGCCCGAGATGATCGCGGTGGAACTCGGCTGCTATCTGGTCCACACTTCAAGCGGCGAAAAACGGATCAAGAAGATGATCGCGGACGACATCGCAGAGGCTCGCAGCAAGGGCGACTACAGGCATGCGGCCAAGCTCAAGCTCGTGCTCAAGCATTATCTGGATGAACACTCGAAATTGAAATGAAAGGCGGTCAAGCCCGCGCCTGCTCTCGTGCGGGTGGGGGGCCGCCTCCCGCTACCTGTATCCGGCAGCGGGAAGTTCCGTAGTGCGATCAGCAGTCCAGCCTGACCGCCTGCAGTGGCTTGCCGGTGACCGCGTCCACGACGACGAAATTGATGTGGCGCGGATGTCCGGTGCGTTCCGCAGATGCCGGTCTGAACCCGAGCGTGCGTGATGTGCCACGCCGGACTTCCCATTCGGGAACCTCCACCAACTCGCGCACCACAGAATCATGCCGAAGGTCTTCCCCTCGGTTTTCGCCGGACTGGACGACGGTGAAATGTCCGTCCTCGGTGACGGCCCAGTAGGCGGTGAGCCTGGTTGGTGCGCCGGTGTCAGGGTGAATGGTGGCGATGATCTCATCACTGCTGCGAGACAGTGTCAGCGTCACCGTGGCGGGGCTCCGGGCGCTGCTTGAAGCCGGAATCGCTGTCGCGTTCCAGTGTGGGTGATCCCTTCCGTTCAACACGACCTGTGGTGTATAGCTGAAGCGCGCGCCATTAAACGCTTGTTGCTGTGCCTGGCGCCGTGAGTAGGCCGGGCTGGCGAAGCGGTCTTTCCAGCCGAGTTTGTCCCAGTAATCCACATGAAAGGCGAGCGCGACGACTGCCGGGTTTTCCTTCAGGCGCGACAGCCAGCGATCTGCGGGCGGGCACGAACTGCAGCCTTCCGAGGTATAGAGCTCAACCAGCGGGACCATCGTCGCAGGGCTTTGAGCGCTGCAGCTTGACCCGGGGTGGTTCGGAGCGGCGATGGCCTGACCAAGCACGAGAGCCAACGCTAGCGCGCTGAAGGACCTCTGGGTGCTGGATCGCATGATCAATCCTCGTGTGACGATGGTGCTTCGTCGTGCGGGGAGTCAAATTCTTACACGGCTTGAGCGCGCAGGCAGGTCCGGAAGGGCCTGCACGGTCAGCGCGGCGAAGACGGAATCTCGTCCGCTACGATCCGGGCTTCGAGACAGGACATGAAGCGATCTTTCGTTTGCCGCCAAATGGCGATTTGGGGTGCGAGTGCAGCCGGCTCTTCACCGTGCTCGTGGCGGAGGATGAGCGCTTCCGCCTGATCGTGAAGCTGTTGATGCAGTTTGTGCAGGCACGGCTCGCCGGCCTCTCGTCCCGGGAGCGCGGGGTCTTCCGCCATCAGCCAGGCACCGAACCGGCATGGATGCGCTGATATTGGCGGCGGGGATCTGCCGTCCTGCAGGCTTGCCTCAATGGCGGCCAGCCAGGCCCGGTGTTCAACTTCGGCACGGAGCAGCGGGAGGTTGTCCTCCCGGATTGAATGCACCGCAGCCCAGCGCGGGTCAGGGGCCCATGAACTCACCCAGCCGGGAACGTCACGATCGGGCATGGGGCGGGCGATGACATAGCCCTGCGCCAACTCACACCCCAGCCGTATCAGCAGCACGCCGGCTTCGACAGATTCGAGTCCTTCAGCAATGGTCAGCCTTTGAAACGCCTTTGCCAGACCGATGACGCCTTCGAGAATCGCGAGTGCTTCCGGGTCGTCAAGCAAGTCGTGCACGAAGCTCTGGTCGATCTTGAGGATCTCCGCAGGAAGCTTCTTGAGGTAGGTCAGTGATGAGTAGCCGGTGCCGAAATCGTCGAGCGCGAAAAGAACGCCCATCTTGCGGCAGGTCGAAATGACGCTGGACGTCTTGTCCACGTCCTGCAGGGCGCTTGTTTCGAGGACCTCAAGTTCGAGGCTGCCGGGCGGCATCTCCGGGTAGGCTGCCAGCAGCGTGCGCAGGCGTGCGACGAAGTCGGGCTGCTGCAGTTGCAGCGCCCCGATATTGACGCTGACCGGAAGGTTCTGGCCGTGTTTACGCCACTCTTCGATCTGGGTGAGCGCGCGCCTGATTACCCACTCCCCCAGTTCGATTGCCAGCGGATGATCCTCGACGACGGGCAGAAATGCTGCGGGAGTGAGCAGCCCGTGCTCGGGATGTTGCCAGCGGATGAGGGCCTCCAGCCCGATGACCTCGCCGGTGCGCATGTTCACCTTGGGCTGGTAGAACAGCACAAACTCCTGCCGGGTCATCCCGCACCGGATTTGCTCCAGCCGTTCATGGCGGTTGCGTACACTCTGGTCCTGCTTCGCGTCGAAGAGGTGGTAACGGTTCTTGCCCGAAAGTTTGGCCTGGTACATGGCCTGATCTGCCTGCCGCAGGAGCTGGTCAGCATCGATCTCGTCTGCCTGCGGGAAAAAACTCACCCCGATGCTTGCCGAGACCTGAGCGGAGACGCTATCGAGCAAAAACGGATTGGCTGCGGCTTCGAGAAGACGGGACAGCATCGGTGCGCTTGCGTCGGGGTGTGCCAGACCACCCATGACGGCGATGAATTCGTCGCCGCCGAGTCGTGCGAGCGTGTCACCCTCACGAAGGGCGTGCTTCATCCGGACTGCCAGCTGGGTCAGCAGCTTGTCTCCGAAATCGTGACCATGGCTGTCGTTGACCGCCTTGAAACCATCCAGATCAATATAGGCCACCGCGAGGCTTTCTTCGTGCCTCTGCGACAGGTACATGGCCTGGCGCAGACGGTCTGCAAGCATGACACGATTGGGTAACGCGGTCAGTGCGTCGAAGTGTGCGATATGTTCGAGTCGTTGCTGAAGCCTTCTTTGGGCGGTGATATCGGCGAACACTGTTGCAAACTGGTTTGCGGCCGGAGAGAAGGCAGAAACGGAATAGATTCTGTCGACCGGGCCTTCGCTTGATTCGAAGGAGATCGCCTCTCCGGTCGCGGCAACTCCCGCGTACTGCACAAGGTGAGGCGGCGGCATGACGCCATAAACCCTGCTCGCCAGCCTGCCGACAACATCCTTGCGGGACAGTTGGAGAATGGATTCATAGGCTGGATTGACCTCCAGTATGGTGTAGTCGACGGCCTCACCATGATCGTCAAGGACCATTTCGTGCAAGGCCATGCCTTCGGTCATGGCGGAATACAGTGCGTGAAACTTCGATTCGCTCGTGCGTCGCGCCTCTTCAGCCATTTTTCGATCCGTGACGTCCATCGCGACGACGCGAAATGTTCCGTCCCTGGTATTGCTCGCCAAATCGAATTGAACATGGATTCTCATTCGAGGCGAGTTGGCGGTAACGAGTATCAGGTCACAGCTATTGCGTGTGATCGGGGTTGAGGCGCTTGCGAGCAGCATGTCGAACTTGCGCTGGTTCTCTTCTGCGACAAATTGGTGGAACGGCTTTCCGAGCAGGTGGGCACGGTCCCTGCGCAGCAAGTTCTGGGCCTCAAGGTTGAGCTTGAGAATGTGTCCGCGCCGATCCAGCGTGAAATAGCTGACCGGCGCAAACTCGTAAAGCTCGGCATACTGACCGAGTGCGGCCTCAAGATTGTTGCGGGCCTCAAGCAGTTCGCGGTTTTGCAGTTCCAGCTCGAGCTGATGGACCTGAAGTTCATGAACCATGCGGGTCTGGTTGGCATGGTCCGTCCGCACCATGTCATTTT
>JALNWS010000065.1 GCA_023230755.1 Azoarcus sp. | reverse complement strand
GGCAGTCGACAAGTTCGAATACCGTCGCGGTTACAAGTTCTCGACCTACGCCACCTGGTGGATCCGTCAGGCCATCACGCGTTCGATCGCCGACCAGGCACGCACCATCCGTATTCCGGTGCACATGATCGAAACGATCAACAAGATGAACCGCATCAGCCGTCAGATCCTCCAGGAAACCGGCGCCGAGCCGGATCCGGCGACGCTGGCCGAGAAGATGGAGATGCCCGAGGACAAGATCCGCAAGATCATGAAGATCTCCAAGGAGCCCATCTCCATGGAGACGCCGATCGGCGACGATGACGACTCACACCTGGGTGACTTCATCGAGGACACCGCAACCTTGGCACCTGCCGAAGCTGCGATGTACTCGGGCCTGCGCGACGCAACCGGCGAAGTGCTCGACTCCCTGACGCAACGCGAAGCCAAGGTGCTGCGCATGCGTTTCGGTATCGAGATGAACACCGACCACACGCTGGAAGAAGTCGGCAAGCAGTTCGACGTCACGCGCGAGCGTATCCGTCAGATAGAAGCGAAGGCCCTTCGCAAGCTGCGTCACCCGAGCCGTTCCGAGAAGCTGCGCAGCTTCCTCGACAGCGACGCGTAATCAGCTACCGCCTGTCAGGTACGCCTGACAGGGCAAAGGGCCTCTAGCTCATGCCTGGTTAGAGCAGCGGACTCATAATCCGTTGGTGCTGGGTTCGACTCCCAGGGGGCCCACCAGCAATAAAAAAACCCGACATCCATCCGGATGTCGGGTTTTCTGTTTTCTGACGTGGCTTTGCGCTTCAAACGGCGACGAAGTCGGCGCCCGGCACAGGGCGCCCCAGCAAATAGCCCTGCAGTTCATCACATCCGAGATCCACCAATTGCTGGCGTTGCGACTCCATTTCGACACCTTCTGCGATAACCCGCATCCCCAGGTTATGGGCAAGCGCGATGATCGCAGAAACAATCGCAACCGCGCTTTTCCCTGTCAGCATGGCTCGCACAAAAGTCTGATCGACTTTCAGCGTATCAATGGGGAAGTGCTGTATGTAGGCAAAACTCGAATAGCCTGTGCCGAAATCGTCGAGCGCGATCGTGACGCCGAGCGCCTTCAGACGCCTGAGCATTGCCTCGGCTTGATCGACCTTGCCCATCAGCATGCTTTCAGTCAGCTCAAGTTCCAGCAACTCCGACTTGAGACCCGTCACTTCGAGAATTGCAGCCACTCTTTCGGGCAGATTTTCCGATCGAAATTGTCGTGCTGAAACGTTGACCGCCACGCGCAGCGGCGTGCCCGCGGCGTGCCAGGCAAGCGCCTGCTCACACGCCACCCGCAGCACCCATTCGCCGATACCTTCGATCAAACCGAGCTCCTCGGCCAACGGAATGAAGCGGGCAGGCAAGACGACGCCGAGTTCGGGGTGAGTCCAGCGCAAGAGTGCCTCCGCGGCAATGACATGCCCCGTGCGCGCACAGATCTGCGGCTGATACACCACCGACAGCTCACCGTTCTCCAATGCGTGGCGCAAAGCCTGCTCGACCATCAGCCGGTCCTGCACCTGTTCATTCATCTCCGAGATGAAAAAACGTATGGCATCGCGCCCGGCCGCCTTCGCCTGGTACATCGCGATGTCCGCACGCTTGAGCAGCGTCTCGTCCTCATCACCGTCGCGCGGATAGAGACTGACGCCGATGCTGGTCGTCACAAAGAACTGGCGCCCCTCGATTTCGACCGGCGCGGCAAGCACCTGCTGCAGCCGGCACAGGACTGCATAGGCCTGCTCCTCACCATCGAGATCGGGAAGCAGCACGACGAACTCGTCCCCCCCCTGGCGGGCGGCAGTATCGCCATCACGAAGCACACCGCGCAAACGTAGCGCCACTTCGAGCAACAACCGGTCGCCGGTGCGATGCCCCAGGTCGTCATTGATGCGCTTGAAATGATCGAGATCGAGATAAGCGACCGCCAGCACACGTTGATGCCGTTTTGCGGTGATGATCGCCTGCTCGAGGCGATCGTTGAGCAGGGAGCGGTTGGGCAGACCGGTCAATGGGTCGAAATGAGCCTGATGCTCCAGTTGCTGCAGATAGCGGACGCGTTCGGTGACATCCTTGATCACCAGCACCACATAATCACTGTCCTCACCCCGCACGGGCTCAACTGCACACTCGGACCAGAAACTCGTCCCATCACTCCGTATCCCCTCGAGCTCGAGCACTGATTCGCGAAGGGAGCGGAGCGCACCGTCCAGCGCCGCAGCACCTCCCCGGTCGAGGACGCCAAGCACATCCGACGACAGGCCGATGACCGTCTCTCCCTGCATTCCGAGAATTTTTCCAGCGGCCGCGTTGGCATCGCGAACCACGAAGCCGCCATCCTCGGCTTGCAGGATCAGCACTCCATCACGTGTCGCCTCAATCGCACGCTCACGCAGGATAAGCGCCCGCTCGGCAACCTTGCGTGCCATCCCGCCACGCAGGCTCATCAGACCATAGCCAAGATCCTCCGCCAACTCCGCGAGCAGTGCGACCCCTCCGTGATCGAGGTCGCCGAGATGACTGGCACCGATGGTCAACAAGCCAAGAAGACGCCCCCCTCCACACAGGGGAAAGGCGATCATCGCCTCGCAACCATCCTTCATTGCCGCATCACGCAGCACCGTATCGATATGCTCGCCAGAAGTGAGATAGACCGGCTGCCCGGCTGCCAGCACACTCAAAGCCGGCGCTCGCATCCGACCTTCCCCCACCTCCAGCGCAGCGCAAAGGTGCCCGGCAGCGCCTGCTGCGGCAACACGCTTGAGACTGCCACCGGATTCCAGACTGTCAATCAGCGCCAACCGGAACCCGCCGGTATGTACCAGGATTCGACAGATGGCAGACGCCAGCGTCGACTCGTCTTCGGAATGCACCAGCGCCTCGTTGCCCCTGCTCAGGGTACGAAGTGTCCGCTGCAAGCGCAGCATCGGCCGCATCACCATGCGCTCAATGGCCACCTTCAGACCGAACATCAGCAGAACGGCCATCAACACCATCGCAATGCCAACGCCGTAACGCAGCCTCACCGCGCTGCGGCCAAATTCATCTACGTATCCACTGGCACCGATCACCCACCCCAGCGACTCGCTGCGCTCGAAGGCCACCAGCTTGCGGTGAGCTTCAGTTCCGGCTTTCGCAGGGTTCCGCCAGTCGTAGGCGATAACGCCCTGTGGCCGAGCCAGCATGTCCTTGACCAACTGCCGTCCGGTCTCGTCCAGCGGTGCCAGCGGGGTATCGCCCGTCTGCAGGGGATGAGAAACGAAACGACCATAACCAGGCCCCGGATTGGCATCGACGACATACAGATAGCCACTGTTGCCAACGACAAACGTCCGCAAACGCTCGCGCAACGGCTTCAGCGCGCTCAAGAGGTCTACACCAACGGCCATCAAGCCGACCAGATGACCAACTGCGTCACGCGCGGGCACAAGCTCCAGCAGATAAAGACGCTCACGGATCATGACGTCGCCGCGCCAGCGCTCACCCGCCTCCAGTCTTCGCAACGTAGAGGTTTCGAGGTGCAGAACCGGCGCAATTTCGTCATCGCCCCACCGTGTTGAAGCGATGACGCGGAATGTATCTCCCGCGCGCGCCAGCATCGCCGCCATCGTGCCGCGATGGTCGCCGCCATAGCGGGAAAGGTCTGCAGTGCGCCCGCTCACCGGCACCCCGTCGATAAAGAAATCGGGCGCACTGGCCGGGCGCGGCGCGGCCGAGTAAGCGCCGCCGTAGCGCAAGGCCATCGCATCCGCAAGCTGGGACAGTCCGTTACCGAGCGTGGCGTACTGTGTTTCGACGAGATCATGCGCCAGGCGGCTCAAGGCCTTAAGTTGCCCTTCCGCCTCAGCGCTGGCCTGTTTCACCAGATAGCGGTCACCCAACATGAGCACGGGCAGCATGACGAGACCGACGATCACGATGACGGTCGCCAGCAACTTGCCACGGAGTCCCTGATGCGGGATTCGATCCATTAAAAATCCATCGATTTACGCGTTTACACCACATCTTACCCATTTTGGGGCATCAGCAGCGATTCGAAGGAGTGACTTCATCGTCTAATTCCGTGCCTGGAATCGCGCCAGATCCGCCACACCACCAATGAGTACGGTAAGCTCGTGCGCTAACCCGAATTTTTCAATTCCGATCCATGCCTTCCGAGTTCGAGCTGATTCACCGTCACTTCACCCGCCACACGGCGCATACCGACCTCTCCGTAGGCGACGACGCGGCACTGCTGCGCCCGCGGCAGGGAATGCAGCTGGCCGTATCCACCGACATGCTGGTAGCCGGCACTCATTTCTTTGCCGATACCGACCCACGCGATCTTGGCTGGAAAACGCTTGCAGTGAACCTGTCCGACCTCGCAGCAATGGGCGCAGAGCCGCGCTGGGCCTTTCTCGGCCTGGCTCTGCCGGACCCCGACGACGCCTGGCTTGAGGCGTTCTCGGAAGGATTGTTCACCTGTGCGACGCGCTACGGCGTTGACCTTGCCGGCGGCGACACCACGCGCGGACCGCTCACGCTGAGCATCACCATCGTCGGCGAAGTCCCCACGGGCAAGGCCATCACGCGCGCCGGCGGCCACACCGGCGACGACATCTGGGTATCAGGGCAGCCCGGACTGGCTGCGCTGGGGCTCGCAGCCCTTCAGCACAGAGTCAACCTCGGCCCGACCGGGCGTGAGTGCTGTATTCGCGCATTGCAACACCCTACCCCCCGGATCGAACTCGGGCAGGCACTGCGCGGTATCGCCAGCGCCATGCTGGATGTCTCGGATGGCCTTCTGGGCGACCTCGGCCATATCCTTGAGTGCTCGGACTGCGGCGCAGAGGTCGACCTTGCGCTCATCCCTTTACCCGAATTGCGGGCGGCGGGCGTCGACGAGGCGCAGGCGCGACGCGCGCTGCTCGGGGGTGGCGACGATTACGAACTCCTCTTCTGCGCGCCGGCCGAGCACCGCGATACCCTTCAGAAAATCGCCCACGAACAAGACCTTGCCCTGACCCGCATCGGCCGGCTCACAGCACATCCCCGCCAACTGATGCTGCGCGAGACCGATGGCCGCCTGCTCTCCCCCATGCTTTCCGGATACGACCACTTTGCCTGAGACACGCCCTACCCCACGCCTGCTGATGAGCCATCCAGCACATTTCATTTCGCTCGGATTCGGCTCGGGCCTCTCGCCCCGGGCGCCCGGCACCGCCGGCACTCTGCTGGCCTGGCTGCTCTACCCCTTGCTGCGCACGCCACTGTCGGAAGGGACCTTCCTCGCGCTGGTGTGCGCACTCTTCGTTGCCGGCATTCTGGCCGCCGAGCGCACCGGACGCGCGCTCGGCGCCTCCGATCACGGCGCCATCGTCTGGGACGAAATGGTCGCGACCTGGCTCGTCCTCGCCTTCACCCCCGCAGGCCTGATCTGGCAAGCCGTTGCCGTGGCGCTGTTCCGGCTGTTCGACATCACCAAACCTCCCCCCATTCGATGGGCCGACAGCCACGTCAAGGGCGGGTTCGGGGTGATGCTGGACGACATCCTTGCCGCTGGCTATACCCTGCTCGTGCTGGCCGTCCTCGTTGTCATTTTTGGTGCCTGAACTCATGGACCCCACCCTCGAACAACTCTCGGCCCGCGTCGGCCTCGCCCTTGCCCGCCGCGGCTGGATGCTGGCCACTGCAGAGTCCTGCACCGGCGGCTGGATTGCCGAAGTCGTCACCGCGACGGCGGGCAGTTCAACCTGGTTCGACCGCGGCTTCATCACCTACTCCAACGCGGCCAAGACGGACATGCTCGACGTCAGCAGCGAGACCCTCCTTGCCCATGGCGCGGTCAGCGAGGCGACCGTTGCGGAAATGGCTGCCGGCATACTCGCGCACAGCCCGGCCGATACCGGCATCGCGGTTTCAGGCGTTGCCGGCCCCGGCGGCGGCAGCCCGGCAAAACCGGTCGGCACCGTTTGCATCGCCTGGGCATTGCGCCGAGGGGGCATTTTCACGACCACACTCCACCTGGACGGCGATCGACAAACGGTGCGGCGTCAGACCGTCATTGCCGCGCTGGAGGAACTCGTTCGTCTTGCGGATTCCGACAGCAGCATCTCAGCAAGCTCTGTGCCATAATTCGCGTCTCACACAGGAAGGACCACACATGGACGACAACAAGGCCAAGGCGCTTGCCGCCGCGCTCTCGCAAATCGAGAAGCAATTCGGCAAGGGCTCGATCATGCGGATGGGCGACGGCAGCATCGAGCGCGACATCCAGACCGTCTCTACCGGCTCGCTCGGGCTGGATATTGCCCTCGGCCTGGGCGGCCTGCCGCGTGGCCGCGTAGTCGAAATCTACGGTCCGGAATCGTCCGGCAAGACCACGCTGACCCTTCAGGTCATCGCCGAAATGCAAAAACTCGGCGGCACCGCCGCCTTTATCGACGCCGAACATGCGCTCGATGTCGGCTACGCCGAAAAGCTCGGCGTCAACATTGACGACCTGCTGATTTCCCAGCCCGACACCGGTGAACAGGCGCTCGAAATCGCCGACATGCTGGTGCGTTCGGGCGGCGTCGACATCGTCGTCATCGACTCCGTCGCCGCGCTTACGCCCAAGGCTGAAATCGAAGGCGAGATGGGCGACCAGTTGCCCGGCCTCCAGGCACGACTGATGTCGCAGGCGCTGCGCAAACTGACCGCCAACATCAAGCGTACGAACACGCTCGTGATCTTCATCAACCAGATCCGGATGAAGATCGGCGTCATGTTCGGCAGCCCGGAAACCACCACCGGCGGTAACGCGCTCAAGTTCTACGCTTCGGTCCGCATGGATATCCGGCGCACGGGTGCCATCAAGAAGGGCGACGAAGTCGTGGGCTCCGAAACGCGCGTCAAGGTCGTCAAGAACAAGGTCGCCCCGCCGTTCAAGGAGGCGCACTTCGACATTCTCTATGGCGAAGGCATCTCCCGCGAAGGCGAGATCATCGATCTCGGCGTAACTTACAAGATCGTCGACAAGTCGGGCGCCTGGTACTCGTATAACGGTGACAAGATCGGCCAGGGCAAGGACAACTCACGCGAGTTCCTGCGCGCGAACCCGGCGCTGGCACGCGAGATCGAAAACAAGGTACGTGCAGCGGTCGGACTGGGTGAAATGGCCGCACTCGGTGGCGCGGCACCTGTCGCTTCCGAAGCCTGATTTCCGCCCCGTCCGGAAACTGACCCTGATGGGCGAGCCGAGTCTGCGCGAGCGCGCGCTGCGCCACCTTGCCCGTCGGGATCACTCACGGGCAGAACTCGCACGCAAGCTGTCTCCGCATGGCACTGCGGAAGAAATCGAAGCGGTGCTGGAGCGCATGAGCGAACTCGACCTGCTCTCCGACACCCGTTTTGCTGAAGCATGGATCCGCAGCAAGGCGGCCAGGTTTGGTAGCCAGCGCCTGCGCCACGAGCTCGCCAGACGTGGCGTATCGAAAGCCTTGATCGACGAGGCCATCGAAAGTGAATGTGTGGAATCGGAACTCGACCGCGCCCGTACAGTGTGGCAGTCTAGATTTGGCGTTACCCCTGACGATCGCCGCGAATGGGCGCGACAGGCGCGTTTCCTGCAAACCCGTGGTTTTTCCACTGACGTGATCTGCAAACTGTTGAAAGAAGCCCCCGATGAGTCTGCTTAAGGTCACCGGCCTGCAAAAGCGCTACAAGGCGCGCACCGTCGTACACGACGTTTCGTTCGAGGTTGGCTCGGGCGAAGTGGTCGGCTTGCTGGGTCCCAATGGCGCGGGCAAGACGACCTGTTTCTACATGATCGTGGGCCTGGTGCGCGCTGACGGCGGCGAGATCACCCTCGACGACGCACGCCTGACCGATTTGCCGATCCACGCTCGGGCACGCCTGGGGCTGTCATACCTGCCGCAGGAAATGAGCGTGTTCCGCAAGCTCACCGTTGCCGAGAACATCCGTGCTGTTCTCGAACTGAGAGGCCTGCCGACCGCACAGATCGACGAGCGCCTGGAAGAACTGCTTCACGAACTGGGCATTTCCCACCTGCGCGACAACACGGCCATTTCGCTGTCGGGCGGTGAACGCAGACGGTGCGAAATTGCCCGTGCGCTCGCCACCGACCCGCGCCTCATCCTGCTCGATGAGCCTTTCGCCGGTGTCGACCCGATTGCGGTACTCGACATCCAGAAGATCATCCGCTTCCTGAAGGAGCGCAACATCGGTGTGCTGATCACCGACCACAACGTGCGCGAAACGCTCGGCATCTGTGACCGCGCGTACATTATTACCGAAGGTCGCGTGCTCGCCAGCGGCCAACCCCCCGAGATCATCGCCAACGAGCAGGTACGCCAGGTCTACCTGGGCGAACACTTCCGACTCTGATTCCGGCACGCACCCGACTGGCATCATGAAACCAACTCTTCAGCTCAAGCTCTCGCAGCACCTGACGCTCACGCCGCAACTGCAGCAGTCCATCAAGCTGCTGCAGCTGTCCACGCTTGAACTCAATCAGGAAATCGAACGCTTTCTGCTGGAAAACCCGATGCTCGAGCGCGAAGACGGCGACGGCAGCGATTTTGCACCTGCCGCCGTCGGCAACGACGCGCCGCCCGCGACTGAAACCCCTCGCGAGACCAGCACCGAAACCACGCAGGAAACCGAATCCCGCAACGAAAACGAGTCGCCCGACTTCGACGAAGGTATGGACTGGTCGGGTACCGGCAGCGGTGCAAGCAGCAAGAGCGCGGACGACGAGGACAGCGACTTCCAGGAATTCCAGGCCGCAGGTACATCGCTTCGCGACTATCTCGATCAGCAGGTTGCGCTATCCCCCCTGTCGGACCGCGACCGTCTGCTGGTGCGTTTCATCATCGAAGCGCTCGATAGCGACGGCTACCTTCATCAGGATCTCGACGACCTGTTCGAACTGCTGCCGCCAGAACTCGACTACGAAATCGACGATCTCGCGATCGCACTACGCCATGTACAGCAACTTGAGCCGGCAGGCATTGGCGCACGCACCCCGCAGGAATGCCTCGGCCTGCAGTTACGCGCCATGCCCGCCAGCAGTTGCCGCGACTTGGCGCTGGTCATCGTGGAACAGCACCTCGAACTGCTGGCTGAGCGCAACTTCGCAAAACTCAAACGCCTCACCAGCTGCGACGACGACGCCCTGCGCGATGCCCAGGCGCTGGTCTGCCGACTCGACCCGCACCCGGGCTCACAGCACTCCAACGAAGAAACCCGTTACGTTCTGCCCGATGTCGTCGTACGCAAGATCCGCAACCGGTGGACGGTGTCACTCAATGCCGAGGCCATGCCGCGGCTGCGTATCAACCAGCTCTACGCGAGCCTGCTGCAGCAGAACCGCGGCCAGGGCGGCGGTCTGACCGGTCAGCTGCAGGAAGCACGCTGGCTGATCAAGAACGTACAACAGCGCTTCGACACTATTTTGCGTGTATCTCAGGCCATCGTTGACCAGCAACGACAGTTCTTCGATCATGGCGAGGTAGCAATGCGTCCATTGACCCTCAGGGAGATCGCGGACCAGCTCGAGCTGCACGAATCCACCGTATCGCGCGTCACCACCCAGAAGTACATGGCGACGCCGCGCGGCGTATTCGAACTCAAGTATTTTTTCGGCAGTCACGTTTCCACCGACACTGGTGGTGCGGCCTCCTCCACGGCGATTCGTGCTTTGATTCGCCAGCTGGTGGAAGCCGAAGACAGGAAAAAACCCCTGTCCGACGCAAAGATTGCCGATCTGTTAGGCCAGCAGGGTATCGTGGTCGCGCGGCGCACAATCGCCAAATACCGCGAATCACTCAATATCCCGCCGGTTAGTCTGCGTAAAACGCTTTGATACCAAGAGGAGTTAACATGAATCTCAACATTACCGGACACCACGTTGAAGTGACCCCGGCCATCCGCGAATACGTCTCCGGCAAGCTTGACCGCGTGATCCGCCACTTCGACAACGTTACCAGTGTGAATGTGATCCTTTCCGTTGATAAACTCGACCAGAAGGCTGAAACCACCGTGCACGTGCGCGGCAAGGACATTCACGTCGAAAGCTCCGACGCAGACCTGTACGCTGCCATTGACGCGATGACCGACAAGCTCGATCGTCAGGTGCTCAAGTACAAGCAGAAGATCGCCGATCACCACCACGACTCGCACAAGCACCAGACTCCCGAGGTGTGATTTTTCATCAGGTCTCCCGGACCCGGGTGCAGTTATAATCCGCCGCTAGATTCGGCGGTCCGGCCTCACCCGGACCTGAGAGACCTTTCAACGTGGCGTCCGCTCCAGCGGCGTTGCGTGAGCCCCAAAGCGCATGAGCCTCATCTCACAACTCCTGCCACTTTCGAACGTGGTTGCCGACCTCGACGCCAGCAGCAAGAAGCGCGTATTCGAGCAGGCCGGCCTGTTGTTTGAAAACAATCAGGGCATCGCCCGCAGCATGGTGTTTGACAGCCTGTTTGCGCGCGAGCGCCTCGGATCGACTGGTCTCGGCCAGGGCATTGCGATTCCACACGGCCGCATCAAGGGCCTGAAAGACGCCGCAGGCGCATTTCTGCGCCTCGAAGCCCCGGTTCAGTTCGATGCGCCCGATGGTCGTCCGGTCAGCATGCTGTTTGTGCTGCTGGTACCCGAACAGGCCAACGAGACCCACCTCCAGCTGTTATCGGAACTGGCCCAGATGTTCAGTGATCGAGGCTTTCGCGAACAGCTGCAGGCCGCACCCGACGCACAGGCGCTCCACTCCCTGTTCAGCAACTGGGGTTCCGATGCGACAGACAAGCCTCTCGCGGCTGTTTGAAGACAACCGCGAACGTCTGCAGCTGACCCATGTCAGCGGCAGCATCGACGCGGTTCTCTCAGTAGCCGAAGAGCGCATCTGGCCGGCCGACCTGATCGGCCACCTCAACCTGATCCACCCAGCGCGCCTGCAGATCCTCGGCGCAGCTGAGCTGGCCTGGGCACAGCGGCAGTCCCGCGACAAGGTTGCGCACCATCTCAACGACATCCTGTCGGCGCACCCGCCTGCCTTCATCCTTGCCGATGGCTGTGAAGTACCCAACATCGTCCACGGCGTCTGTGCGGCGCACAATGTCGGCCTTTTCACTACACCGCAGCCTGCTGCAGGGGTCATCGACCAGTTGCGCCTTTACCTGTCGCGACAGCTTGCCGAAAAGGTGTCGCTGCACGGTGTGTTCATGGACGTACTCGGACTTGGCGTGTTCATCACCGGCAACTCCGGTGCAGGCAAATCAGAACTTGCGCTGGAGCTGATCTCGCGTGGCCACGGCTTGGTTGCCGACGATATCGTCGAGTTCTCGCGGATCGCACCCAGCGTGCTCGAGGGGCGCTGCCCTGAGTTGCTGCAGGACTTCATTGAGGTACGCGGACTGGGCATCCTCAACATCCGCACCATATTTGGTGAAACTGCCTGCCGCCGCAAAATGCGCCTGCGACTGATCTGCCACCTCGAGCGCCGTCAGCCGGGGCAGGACGACCCAAGCAGGCTCCCGATGCAGCGCGAGCATCAGAACATCCTCGGCGATGCAATCCCCCGCGTCACCCTGCCGGTGGCTGCCGGACGTAACCTTGCGGTGCTGCTCGAAGCCGCTGTGCGCTCGACCATCCTGCAGCTGCGCGGCGTGGACTCTACCCAGGAGTTCATCGAGCGCCAGATCAGGCTGCTTGAAGCCGACATGCCGGACAACGCATCTTCCGATCTCGCCGACTGACGAACACGCCCTTGCGCCGCACCGTTTTTTCAGGCAATGCGCTTGCCGCAGTGCCGCATCGGCTGCTACCCTCAATCTCTTTACCGCTGTGCCCTTGCACAAAGCCATCGCCATGACCGCCGCCAGCCCGGATTATCTGGAACGTATTCTCAACGCCCAGGTGTACGACGTCGCCATTGAGACGCCACTGGATTTCGCCAGCAACCTTTCCGCCCGAATTCACAATCAGGTGTATTTGAAGCGTGAAGACATGCAACCGGTATTCAGCTTCAAGCTGCGCGGTGCATACAACAAGATGGTCAAGCTTTCGCCCCAGGCGCTGCAGCGCGGGGTCATCTGTGCCTCGGCCGGCAATCATGCCCAGGGAGTTGCACTGTCGGCGAAGAAGCTCGGCGTACGCGCGGTCATCGTCATGCCCAGCACCACGCCACAGATCAAGATCGACGCCGTCAAGGCCAGCGGCGGGGAAGTCGTGCTGGTGGGCGAATCGTATTCCGATGCCTATGCCCACGCGCTCGAACTGGAACAGGTCGAGAAGCTGACCTTCGTGCATCCCTTCGACGATCCGGACGTAATCGCCGGCCAGGGCACCATCGGCATGGAGATCCTGCGCGCCCATCCCCAGCCCATTCACGCCGTGTTCTGCTGTGTCGGCGGCGGCGGATTGATCTCCGGCGTCGCGGCCTATGTCAAACGTCTGCGTCCAGAGACCAAGATCATCGGCGTGGAAGCGGTCGATGCGGACGCGATGACGCGTTCGCTGGCTGCTGGCAAGCGGGTAGCGCTCGAGCAGGTGGGCATCTTTGCCGATGGCGCGGCAGTCAAGGAGGTGGGCCGCGAGACCTTCCGCCTGTGCCAGCAGTATGTCGATGAAATGATTCTGGTCGATAACGACGCCATCTGCGCCGCGATCAAGGACGTGTTCGAGGACACACGTTCGATTCTCGAGCCCGCTGGCGCACTCGCGGTTGCCGGCGCCAAGGAATATGCGCGCCGTAACAAGCTGCGCGACAAACATCTGGTCGCCGTTGCCTCCGGCGCCAACATGAACTTCGACCGCCTGCGTTTCGTCGCAGAGCGCGCAGAGCTTGGCGAACAGCGCGAAGCGGTGCTCGCTGTCACCATCCCGGAGCACGCCGGCTCCTTCCGCAAGTTCTGCAGCCTGCTCGGGAACCGCAACATCACCGAGTTCAACTACCGCTATGCAGATTCCGAGAAAGCGCACATCTTCGTCGGCGTGACGGTCCATAACCGCAACGAGGCCACCCGCCTCGTCGAAATGCTTGCACGCCATGATCTGCCGGCCGTCGACCTGACCGACAACGAACTGGCCAAGACCCACGTCCGTTACATGGTAGGCGGACGTGCCCCCCAGGCCGAGAACGAAGTGATCTATCGTTTCACCTTCCCCGAACGTCCTGGTGCGCTGATCAACTTCCTGTCCAATCTGCGTTCGGACTGGAACATCAGCCTTTTTCATTATCGCAACCACGGCGCCGACTTCAGCCGGGTCCTGGTTGGCATGCAGGTTCCGCCAGAAGATAACGGTGCATTTGACGTGTTTCTCGAGCGCCTCGCCTACGAGTATGTGGACGAGACGACGAACCCGGCCTATCGCATGTTTTTGTCATAACCATCCGCAGGATGGCACAAGCGCGTGTTGCCATCCTGCCCCAAGCGTCGTCCGGCACAGGCCGCTGTCACCTCCCGACGCTTGATAACTTAGTTCTTTTGTAATAGAAATGCACTTGCCGGAAGTGGTCCGGTTGCATACACGTGATCTAGGCGTGACTCAGAGGCGCCACCCTGCAGCGCCAGGCAGTCGACGCCCGTGCCTGCATTGAGGATATTCGTGACCTCCCCGCTCCCCCTTCAACTCGTTCGCTGGCTTCTCGTGATCTTCGGCACCGGAGCGATTCAGGGGTTCACGCTCGACGTACGGGCACACGCGAGCCGACTCGATCGCATCATCGACGAGAAGCGTGTCCGGGTCTGCATCTGGCCTGAGTACTTCGGGGTGACCTACCGGGATCCTGCAACGCTTGAATTGCGTGGCATCGATATTGATCTCGCACTTGAACTTGGCCGGGAACTGAACGTCGGCGTGGAATTCGTCGACAGCGACTTCCCGCGGCTGACGAATGACTTGCTCAACGACAAGTGCGACGTCGCGATGTTTGGCGTCGGCATCACCACAGAACGCGCGGAAAAGCTTGAGTTCACGTCCCCTTACCTCGCAAGTGACATTTATGCCATTGCCAGCCGCAGCAGTCGCCGAATCAAGCAATGGGACGACATTGATCAACCGGGAGTCGTCGTTGCCGTCGCCAAAGGCACGATCCAGGAGCAGATCATGATCGACAAGCTTCGGCATGCCAGGCTTCTGGCAGTGGGGTCTCCGCGTGCGCGCGAGCAGGCGGTCGAATCGGGCATTGCCGACGTGTTCATCACCGACTATCCCTACAGCCGTCGCATGCTCGACAGGTCCGACTGGGCACGTCTCATCTCGCCAGGCACGCCTTACCAAATCACGCCCTATGCATGGGCTGTAGCACCGGGTGACGCCCCCTGGCTCAAGTATCTCGAAACCTATCTTCAGGCAATCAAGCAGGACGGACGACTGGTACGCGCTGCGCGACGTCACCGACTCGAGCCCATCGTCATTACACGCTGATCGTGACCACCTTGCCCAACCGGGCGTCTGTGCCGAGCGGGCATGAGCCAGTTTTACCGCCCGGCACGTGCCACCTGAACGGATGAAGCGGCTCGAACCGGATATCCGGCCGTCCCCCGCCTAGCTCAGACTGCGCCGGCCCGAAACGCACCGGCCTCGGTGAGCAACCAGTCCATCGCCTGATCGTGCGCCTGAGGCAACACTGACTCGACCCGCCCCAACTCGAATCCAACCCCGACAGTAAGCGTTTTCATTACCGCCAGCGTGCGGTCGAAATAGCCACCACCATAGCCAAGCCGAAAACCCTGCGCATCGAAGGCATTGAGCGGCACCAGCACGACGTCCGGCACCACGGCCGCCCCTTCAGCAGGAAACGGGATGCCGTGGCGGTCGGTTTGCAGTGGCGCGCCGGGGTGCCAGCAGCGAAAGATCAGGGGTGCGTCCCGCTCCAGCACGACAGGCAAGGCAGCACTACGGGTCGCATCCGCTGCCAGCCAGTGCTCCATCCAGTCGCGCAAGTCGGGCTCCGCCCGATAGGGCCAGCAGAAGGCCAGCACCCTCGGTTGCAGCACAGCCACAAGATCGTCAAGGTGAGCTTCGAGCTGGCGGACGAGTGCGGCGCGGGATGCAGGCGAAAGCGCTTCGCGCGCCGCCAGCGCCTGGTCGCGAAGCGCACGTCGTCGAGTCTGGATATCGTCTGTAAGGGCGCGGAAACTGGCAGTCACTGTGATATGGTGATTCGATCTTAAATGGGGATGTTACGGGATGCACAAGGCTTCATGGGGAATGCTGTTCGCAGCATGCCTGGTAGTTTCGACGAGCGCTTTCGGGCAACAGGGGGAGGCACGAATTCTAGCCGCCCGGGAAGCCATCCGCACGGGTGATCGCAACACACTGGAACGACTCGCGCAGCAGCCTGACACGCATCTCCTCGATCCCTATGTCCGGTACTGGCTGCTACTCAACAAGCTTGCCCGACCCGAAGCGCCCCCGGCAACCGAACTGGCAGACTTCCTGATGCAGGAGGCCGGCTCAGTGCTTGCCGAGCGCCTGCGTGCCGACTGGCTGCGACGACTGGCCAAGGACAGCGACTGGGCCGGTTTTCTGCGGCTATATCCGGATCTGCAAAACCCTGATGGCGAGTTGCGCTGCCATCACTGGACCGCAAGACTGATGAACGGTGATCGTGGTGTTCTGAGCGACGTCGCCGCCCAATGGCACGAGCTTACCGATGCCCACAGCGCGTGCGACACCGTCTTGCGGGCAGCCGTCAGCAGCGGGGTCGTGAGCACGGACGACGCCTGGTGGCGATTCCGCCGTCAGGTCGAAAGCCGCAACACCGGGAATGCACGCAGCACCCTTGCATGGCTCGACGGTGGCGACAGCAATGCACTCGAACAGGCCATCAAGAGCCCTGCGCAATACCTCGACCGCCTGCCGGCAAACTTCGCCACCGACCGAGGCAGCCGGGAACTCGCGCTGGCCGCGCTCGTACGCCTTGTGCGCGACGACATGCCCGCTGCACACGCGCGCTTGATCCGCCTGCAGGACAGGCTCGGCGCGGATGACCGCGCGTATGTCTATTCGGCGCTCGCGCTGCGCGCCTCGTGGGCACAGGACAGGATGGCCATGGACTGGTTCGATGCCGCGGGCGACATCCCGATGACGGCCGAACAGCGCGCCTGGCGGGTTCGTTCCGCGCTGCGCAACAGCGACTGGAAGGCAGTGCTTACGGCCATCGACAAACTGAACGCAGACGAGCAGAAGCAGCCGGAGTGGATCTACTGGCGCGCCCGCGGCCTTGCCGCCACCAACCATCGTAGCGAAGCCGAAGCACTCTATGCCCGCATCGCGGGCGAACCGCATTTCTACGGCATGCTCGCCGGAGACGAGCTCGGTCGCCCCTTCGCTGTTTCGCCGCATGCCACGGCATTGAGCACCGAACAGCTTCGCCGCGCAGAAGAAGACCTCGGACTGCGCCGTGCCATCGCGCTGTTCCAGCTCGACATGCGAACCGAGGCGGTGCGCGAGTGGAACTGGTCCTTGCGCAACCAGGATGAGGCCTTCAGGCTGGCTGCCGCTCGCCTCGCCCTCAAGTACGACATTTTCGATCGCGCCATCAACACTGCCGAACTGGCCAGCCCGAACGGTGCCTATGATCTGCGCTTTCTCACCCCGTACCGGGACCTCATCGAACCACAGGTCCGCAGCCAGGGGCTGGACATGAGCTGGGTTTACGGACTGATGCGCCAGGAGAGCCGCTTTGTGGTCCCGGCGCGCTCAAGCTCCGGTGCGCAAGGCCTGATGCAGGTGATGCCGGCCACCGGCAAATGGGTCGCCGGCAAGATCGGCATGAGCGGCTATCATGCGGGTCTGCTGGCCGAGCCCAACACCAACGTGCAACTCGGCACCAGTTACATGCGCCTCATTCTCGAAGACCTCGACAACCATCCGGTGCTGGCCAGCGCGGGCTACAACGCCGGGCCGGGGCGTGCCAAACGCTGGCGGGACGAGCGCCCTCTGGAAGGCGCCATCTATGCAGAGACCATCCCCTTCGATGAAACCCGCGACTACGTGAAGAAGGTCATGGCCAATACCGTGATCTATGCTGCGATGCTCGACGGCCGGCCACAGTCACTCAAGGCCCGGCTCGGCACCATCGCACCACGGCCGGACGCACGATGACCGCATCCACGATAGTCGGTAAACTCATGCGCTACACGACGGAGCAATAACCACGATGATTCCACAACGTGTCGTTCTGGTCGGCGGTTCCGGATTTGTCGGGACGGCGATCGCCAACAGGCTGGCTGAAGCCGGTGTCAACGTACTGATTCCCACGCGGCGGCGCAGCCGTGCCGGCCGTGTACTGCTCTTGCCCAACGTCGAGGTAATCGAAGCAGATTGTCACGACGAAGCCACACTTGCCCGCCTGTTTGCGCGCGCCGACGCCGTAGTGAACCTCGTCGGCATTCTGCACTCGCGCAGCGCATCGCCGTACGGTCCCGAATTCGCCCGCGCCCATGTCGAACTGCCCGCAAAGATCGTCGCTGCCTGCAAGGCGAGCGCCGTGTCGCGACTCATTCACGTGAGTGCGCTGGGCGCCGACGCCGATGCCCCCTCCGAGTATCAACGCTCCAAGGCCGCAGGCGAACTCGCCATCCGCGCCGCTGCGCCGGAGGTCGAATGGATCATTCTGCGCCCATCGGTCATTTTTGGCCGCGACGACAGCTTTCTGAACCTGTTCGCAAAGCTCGCCTCGGTCTTCCCGATCTTGCCTCTCGGCGGTGCAAATGCCCGCTTCCAACCCGTTTATGTCGAAGATGTGGCCGAGGTGGTCTGGCGCTGCCTCACTGAAGCTTCGACCAATGGCCAGACACTGGAGCTGGCCGGACCAAGCGTCTATACGCTGCGCCAGCTGGTCGAATACGTCTCCGCGCTGGTCGGCCACCCGCGCCCGGTCATTGCACTCCCCGAGGGACTCGCGATGCTTCAGGCGCGGCTGATGGAGCTCGCACCGCAACCGCTGATGAGTCGCGACAACCTGCGCTCAATGCGCGCCGACAACGTTGCCAGCGGCGCCTCTCTGCCCTTCGGACTGGTCCCGACCGCGATCGAATCGGTCGTGCCGGGATGGCTTGGAAAGGCCACGCAACGCGACCTGTATAACCCCCTGCGCCGCCATGCGCGGCGCTAACCCCTCCCACTGACGGAGTCCCTGATGAAACTGATCATCGGCAACAAGAACTATTCGTCCTGGTCGCTGCGTGCCTGGCTGGCAGCGCGTGCCGGCGGCTTCACCTTCGAGGAGATCCGCATCCCGTTGTTCATTCCGGGCAGTCGCGAGCACATCCTGTCGCATTCGCCCTCGGGCAAGGTACCCTGCCTCATCGACCATGGCTTCGTGGTCTGGGATTCGCTCGCCATCGGCGAATACCTTGCGGAGAAGAATCCGCAACTGTGGCCGACCGATGTCGCTGCACGCGCCATCGCAAGGGCGGCAAGCGCCGAAATGCACTCCGGTTTTGCGCACTTGCGCGAAAACATGCCGATGAACATCCGCAAGGACTACAACGGCAAGGGCCACAGCCCGGAAGTTGACGCCGAAATCACGCGCATCGCAGCGATCTGGAACGACTGCCGCGCACGCTTTGGCAACGGCGGCCCCTACCTGTTCGGCAACTTCAGCGTTGCCGACGCAGCCTTCGCACCGGTCTGCTTCCGTTTCAAGACCTACGG
>JALNWS010000064.1 GCA_023230755.1 Azoarcus sp. | reverse complement strand
GCGCGAGTGCCAGCGCCAGTTCGGCCGGGTCGGCGAGACGCAGCCGCCACGGGCTGGGGGCCACGGCCACCTCGAACCCGCGCGCACGCAAGGCCGCGGCAAAAGCGGCAGCCGCATCCGGCCCCAGCGCGCCACCCACACCCTTCTCCCGACGCTGGTGGTCGTTGAACGCAGCGCGAACGAAGGCATCGTCGGCATCCACCTCGTCTTGCGCCGGCGCGGCTGCCTCGTCGCCCACAAACCGCCAGCCACCATCCACGCTCAGCGTGATCAGGACCGCACACCCTGCCTGCGCACACGCCAGCGCAAGCTGTTCGAGCCAGCCTGCATCAACCAGGTCAATCAGCGCCGATGCCGTGATCAGATCGGCACCGGCCAGCTGAGCAGGCTGCAAAGTACGCAGGTCGCAGCACCGCGTGTGCACTGCCAGAGCAGCTCCGCTTTCATCGCACAGTTGCGCCGAGCGCGCCGCCGCAGCCGCGAGCAGGGCCGCGTCGTGGTCGAGCAGATGCCAGGACTGTGGCCCCGGCAAGCGCCCGGCGAGAAAAGCGGTATTGGCACCGCTGCCACAACCAAGGTCGAGCAGATGCAAGGCGGCACCGCGCGCACGACTTCGCGCACGATCGAGCAGCCACTGCCGTGCACGCGTGCCCAGCCCGGTGTTGCGCGCCCGAGCATCGGGTCCGGCGCGCAGGGCCAGCCAGTCAGCACTGAACACCGCGTCCGGATGCAGCCCCGCAGCTACATCGGGCGCCCGGTCGTCGGTGTCAGAGAGGGATGAATGCATCACTGCCCCCCAGAGGCTCACACCGAATCCAGCACGCGCGCAAACTCCGCGGCTGCATCCGCCCAGTCCCTGAGCCCGTCCCGTGCCTTGCGGGCGCCTTCGCGCAAACCTTGGCGCAGTGCGGGATCTTCGATCATGCGGCGCAGTGCGTCGGCCAGCGCCTCGACATCGTCGACCGCCACCAGCAAGCCCGCCTCAGGCGGCAGGGTCTCGGCCAGCGCGCCGCCACGCGTGCACACCACCGGCAAACCGCGTGCGAGCGCTTCGGTAATCACCATGCCGTAGCCTTCGTAATGCGACGCGAGCACGAAGCAGTCTGCCGCCGCATAAGCCCCTGCAAGCTCGCCGTCGGCCATCTCGCCATACAGGCGCACCCGGTCATTCAGACCGGCGTCGTGAATCTGACGCGCAACCCGCTGCGCATGGAGCGGATCGCGCAGCAGGCTGCCGATGCAGACGCACTCCCAGTCGAGTTCCCCCAGGCGTTGCAAGGCCGCGACCAGCACATCGTGCCCTTTGCGCGGCGTGATCGTCGCCACGCACAACATGCGCAGCGGGTGATGCCCGCCCACGGCCACCGGCGCGGCCTGCACGCCCGGCACCACCACGCTGATGCGTGCAGACGGCACACCAAAATCCAGCAAGCGCCGCGCGGTGAATGCGCTGGTGCACACAACCGCCGCAACCGCCACAAGCGCCTCGGCTTCGCTGCGCAGAAACAGCATCCGCTGTACCGAACCGATGTCGGATTCGTCGGCAAGCGGATGATGAACCAGCGCGATGATGCGCAGCCGCCCGGCGTGGGTCTGGATGACATCCGGCAAGCCGCCCATGGCCAGCCCATCGATCACCACGCGTGAGTCGTCCGGCAAATCGGTCAGCGTCCTGTCCAAGGCCTTCCAGGCAACTTCGTCGGGCACCGGAAAGCGCCCGGCCAACCCCATGACTTCGACCATCCAGCCAAGCGCGCGCAGTCCATCAACGATACAGGCGTCGTAGCGGTAGCCCCCGGTGCGCTGTCCCGGATCGCCGACGACGATGAAGCTGCAGCGCGGCGAGACCTGATCGCTCACAAGCGCCCCTCGTAACTCGCCCATGCAATGTGTGACTCATGCAATGTGACCTTGAGTCCGGTCAGCCCACGGCCGCCCTCTCCCAGCGCCCCATCACGAATCGCCACCGCCATGCGCTCAAATATCACCCGCGCCATGAACTCGGTCGTGGTGTTGCGCCCCTTGAACGCAGCCTCCTCGTCCAGATTGCGGAAGTTCAGCTCGGTCAGCTTCGCATGCAGCACGGTGCTTGCAAGACCGATGTCGACCACCAGTCCATCGGCGTCGAGCTCCTCACGCTGGAAGCAGGCATCAATCACATAGGTCGCGCCATGCATGCGCTGCGCGGGGCCGAAGATTTCACCCTGAAAACTGTGGGCAATCATGATGTGGTCACGAACATTCAGGCTGTACATGGAAAGGTCCTGTTACGAGCATCGAGAAGAAAGGGGCCGGCGCACGATTGATGACCGCATTCGGGGCTCATCCGGGGCGTGCCGGGTAGCGAATGCGATGGCACAGCGTATTCGCGTTGCGGTCAAGCACGGTTGCCATGACGGACGGCAGATCGAAGAAGCTGCTCTCGCCGCTGATCAGTGCATCGAGTGCCGGGTCGGTGAGCAAGGACAGCGCGAGTTCGAGCCGGCGCCGGTAACCCCAGCGCGGCAAGTGTCCCGGCGGAATGCTGCCAACCTGACTCGAGCGCAGCGTCAGCCGGCGCACATGAAATGCCTCGCCCAGCGGCAGAGACACCGCCTGCTGCCCAAACCAGCTCATCTCCAGCACCATGGCCTCCTGCCCCGCAAGGCGGAGCGCTTCGCGCAAGCCCGCAGCCTGCCCGCTGGCGTGAATCACCAGATCGCATTCCGGCGCAGCCTCTGCCGGCGACCTGAACGTGAGCCCGAGCGCTGTGGCAAGCTGCGCGCGCGACGCATCGATATCGATCAGCTCCACCCGGCAGCCAGGCACCCGGCCGCACAGCCAGGCCACCAGACAGCCGACCACGCCGGCGCCGATGACTGCGATATGGTCGCCCACTGCCGGCGCTGCGTCCCACAATGCATTCACCGCCGTCTCCATATTGGCGGCAAGCACCGCACGCGCCGCCGGCAAGCCCTCGGGCAGCACGGTCACCGCAGACAGCGGCACCACGTAATCGCACTGATGGGGGTAGAGGCAGAACACGGTCTTGCCGAGCAGGGCCTGGGCCGCCTCATCACTGCCGGCTGCCTCGACGACACCGACACTGGCGTAGCCATACTTGACCGGCGCCGGAAACTCACCCTCCTGAAACGGCGCCCGCATGCGCGCGTACTCGCTCTCCGGCACCTCGCCGCCAAACACCAGACGCTCGGTGCCACGGCTGATGCCGCTGTAGAGGGCACGAACCCTCAGCGCCCCCGCTGCTGGCGGATTCAACTCGGAATCGCGAATCTCGCCACGACCCGGCGCAACAGTCCAGAAAGCATGAGTACGCATTAGGCCATGAACTCCATCTCGACAAAGAGGGACTAAACCGGACACAGGCCATAGAGTATGCCGAAGCAAAGCCAGGTCGTGTGCGCGTCTGTACGCTGTCAGCATCCGCGTCTGCTGGCGGGCGCGAGGTTCCCGCCGCGGCACGGTTCGCTCAGCGCCGAAGCAACTGTTGTCATTGCCCGGCACCACCCCGGAATGGAAACACAATGCAGAATCGTCCCGCCCCGCCTTCATCCACACCGATCGCCGCTTACGAACTCGCGTCCGGTCTGCTGCTGACCTGGGCCTGTGCCGCGGGCGCCGGTGCCGTGCTCGGTCTGCCTGCTGGCGCGCAGTTCGCAGCAGTACTGGTCTATCTGGGCATGGCCGGCCTCATCCTTCGCGCCTGGCCACGCCTGCGGCAGTCGCTGGGTGCAGCGAACAGGGTCACGCTGCTGCGCGCCTGTCTGGTTGCCGTCATCACCGGAACGGCGTGGTTTCCCGACGCACTGGCGGCGAATGCGCTGCCACTTGCGATCCTCAGCACCGCGGCGCTCGCGCTCGACGGACTGGATGGCTGGGTCGCGCGGCGCAGTGGCAGCACAAGCGCATTCGGCGCCCGCTTCGACATGGAACTCGATGCCTTCTTCATCCTCGCGCTGTGCTTTGCAGTATGGCAACTCGACAAGGCCGGTACGTGGGTGCTGGCCATTGGCGCAATGCGCTATGTCTTCGTGCTTGCCATGCACCCCTTGCCGTGGCTCGGCGCGGCTTTGCCAGACAGCTTCCGGCGCAAGGTGGTCTGCGTGTGGCAGGTCGGCAGCCTGCTCGTGTGTCTGCTGCCTGCAGTCTCCGCGACCGCCGCCACTGCAATACTGATCGTTTCACTGACTACACTGAGCATATCGTTTGCACTCGACATCGGCTGGCTCTTCCAGCACGCCCGCAGGTTGAGTGCCAGTCCCCAGCCCTGAAAAGGAGTCCGACCATGAAAGCGTTCCGCCTCGCATCCACGCTCCTCGGCGCACTCGTCCTGACCACCTCCGGCATGTCCGCCGCACGGGCCGCGCCCCAAACCTACGAGATCGACCCCGAGCATTTCTCGATCGGCTTCCAGGTGCAACATGTCGGCTACGCCAGCGTGATCGGTCTCTTTCTCGAAGCCAGCGGACAGTTCGTGTACGACGAAGAGACCCGCCGGCTCAGTTCGGGCCGCGTCGTGGTAGCCGCCGACAGCGTCTTCACCAACCACAAGAAGCGCGACGGACACCTGCGCGACCGCGACTTTCTGCAGGCCAAGCGTTATCCCGAGATCGTCTTCGAGGCCGGCAAATTTACGTCGGGCGAGAACAATACCGGCAAGCTCGAAGGCACGTTGACGCTGCGCGGCGAGACACGGCCAGTCGTCCTCGACGTGACCCTGAACAAGGCCGCCAGCTATCCCTTCGGGCATCGCAAGCACACGCTCGGCATCTCGGCCCGAACCACGCTGCTCAGAAGCGAATGGGGCATGGACTATGCGGTAAAGGGCGACATGGTCTCGGATCGGGTCGAGATGCGCTTCGAGCTGGAGGCCGTGCGCCAATAAGCCTCTCAAGGGCGAACTGAGCGGGCTTGCGCTACCATGCGTGACGTCAACCGGACCAGAGCCATGAAGAAAATCGATCACAGCAAACTAGACCAGATTGTCGCCGCCGCCCGCCGCAATGCCGACACCCGCAGCGACGGCTACCGTGAGCGTGCGCTGAAGATCTACCCCTGGATCTGTGGCCGGTGCGCGCGTACCTTCACCCACACCAACCTGCGCGAGCTTACCGTCCATCACCGCGACCACAATCACGACAACAACCCGCCCGACGGCAGCAACTGGGAACTGTTGTGCATTTACTGCCACGACAACGAACATCAGCGTCAGCTCGAAGCCCAGGCCGGTGGCAGCACCATGACCGACAACGGCAGCGTGGCCACGCACTCACCGTTTGCGAATCTCAAGGCGCGGATGACGGGCCAGAAAGACTGAGTCGGCGGCAGCCGCGCCACTTGCACCCCCATCCCGTTCGGCCCTGCGCTCCTGATCAACACGGAATGTTTTCCTATACTGGATGGACAACACCGAATACAGCGCAGGAGAACACCATGTCGGATCACGTCTACAAAATCGTCGAGCTCGTCGGCTCATCGCCAGTGAGCAGCGACGAAGCCATCCGCAATGCGATCGCCAAGGCAAGCCAGAGCATTCGTCACATGGACTGGTTCGAAGCCAGCGAAATTCGCGGTCACATTTCGGACGGAAAGGTCTCCCACTTTCAGGTCAAGGTAAAAGTGGGCTTCCGCCTCGAGGACTGAGGGCCTTGCCGTCAGTCAGGAAAGGGTGACGATTCGAGCGATGTGCGCCGTTCGACGGGGCATGCATCACCGCTCGCAACACACCGACGCACATGGAGGAGTTGATGAACGAACTCAATTTCTCGATCTCCGTTGCCGGGCTGGAGCTTGCACAGTGGGAGCAAGCCTTTCGCACCGCCCTGCTTACCGAACCCGATGCAAAGGCGCTCGCCCTGGCCCCCATCCGCAGCGCTGGCATGCTTGGCGCACGTCGCAGCAGTGCAATCCGGGTCAAGGGGGACGCAGGCGATGACGGCGCGGTCAAGCTCCTCAATATCGTGCTCGCGGCGCTTACACTTTCCGTGGCAAGCGCCCAGCTTGCGATTGCAGTGAGCGACAAACCCGAAGAGCGAACGGCAATCACGTGCACAATCGAAGGACCAGGCGGAACCAGTACTTTGCACATCGAGAAAGCCGGCGTCGTGCCTGACAAGCTGCTGCGCGAGTGTCTGAAATTGACCGGAACGCCGACCCGCATAAGGGCGGAGCCCGATGCCAAGCCCTGATGAGCGCAGCGAAGCCATCGCGCAGCTGCGCCAATCCAGCAAATCATTGCTGTCGCACCTGCCCGAAAGCGGTGAAGCGCTGCTGGTGTTGTCGTGTGGCGTCGCCGTCATCAATGAAAGCCACGCCTACGCGAAGACCATTCGCGGTTTCGAGGCAAACGTCGATGAGCGTTTCATCCGCTTCGTGTATGGGGTTGCGCACGAAGCCGTGCATATGATCCAGCTGCTCTCGACCCCGTTCGTACACGAAATCGCGATCGAATATGCAAACCTGTGCGCCCGAACCCAAGAGCGCCTCAAGGCCGGCGTGCCCGAAGCCAGCTGGCTACCTGATGTGCTCCGGGACTACCGCACAACCCAGGCGCGCCTGTCCGCATCCGGGCCTGGCTTTTCGACGCTTCAGGTCCTGGAAATCCAGGCGGTCATCGAAGGCTTCCGGGGCGCATTTTCGAAATATTCCGAGCTTGGTCTGGCGAAAACCGTACAGATCGCACACGGGCTCGAATCCCTCTATGCGGAAGCGATCGGCCGCCTGCTGGCAAGCTTCGGTTTTACATTCACCTTCGAGGTCGTACCCAAGCTGTGCTGGATCGCCATGCATGCGCAAGACCCGGGCAAGACGTTTACCCAGGGCCTCCTTTCACTCGGCGACGGTGACCTTACCCCGCTGGAAACGATGCCCGCGTGCGAGATCTGCGAAAATTTCGGATTGGACCCAGAAAAACTCGCGCGCTCGATACGGATACGCTACCCCGAGATGCGCAATCTTGCCGCCCACGCCTTGTTCGGCGACTACTTTGATGTACTGGAACGAGCGCCCGACCCCGAGACCTATCTGCAACGCGTCATGCACCCGGGCCGCGATCCGGGTTCCGGGCGACGCGCCGCCGGGGCCAATCTCATGCCACCACTGACCATATTCAACGACGACGGCTTCCTGATGAACGGTCCGCTCAAGGATAAAGGGTGGGACGTTGCCGACCCGCTGATCCGGATTTCCACCCTCATCACGCAAACGCTGGAATGGCTGGACGAGCGCGCCGCCGATATGCCGGACACGTCACAATGATCAAGATCTGCACACCGATCCGTGTATGGCGCAATCTCTGCCTCTATCGGGCAAACTCACTTCGAATCGCCTCGACCCGGCGCCGGTTTGCGCCAAAGTCGTAGTAGCCGGAGCGTGACGCCGACCGCACTTGAATCTCGCCTGGCGGCTCGAAGCGAAAAGTCACGTCATCGACGAATCCAAACACCGCCGAACGGAATTCCGCATGAATGAAATTTCCCGAGTCTTCTCTGACCTGCGCACCGTCCATGCCACGAAGCACCGTGAGCAAGCGCTTTCGTGCGACGGCTTCGTCTCCCATGTAGCGTAGTGGTGCCACCCGATCGCCTTCATCTGCGGCCTCCGACGACACGCAGTTCGGCGATGATGGGCATGGTGCCAACTCGTTGGCCACAACTGCGTCTCCGCCATGCGCAAAGGCACCCGCGTCTCCAATCAAGGCCAGCAATACTGCGATCTGCGCTGCTTTCGTCATTTCGATATGTGCTCAGGTTCCGTCCACCACACTACCCATAACGGTTCGCACCGGGCACAGCACCCGCCCAGCGCCCTGCCTTGTCGCAAAGGCACTCACGTCTCCCCACACGCCCAGCACAATCCTCTCATGGTCTGGTCGCGCCAAGGCGTTAACTTTCCCAACGTCGGTATTCATCGAAACGAAGAACGCTCTGGTGCGTTACACGGGGGCGGTCCGGGCCGAAGCAGTCGGGCGAGTTACCGAGCACAGTCATCCGGTTTCGAAAGGCACGGCACAGCGCCCGAAGACGCTGTGCCAGCGCGAAACAAAAAACCGGGAAGCACTGTTTTCAGTGGCTTCCCCGGCTTTCTTCGGAGCATCCCGGACTTGTTCGTGGTGGCGGATGGCTGCCGCCCGAAAAACCAGCTCACTGGACAAGTGAGCACTGGTTCAAAGCCTTGCGGATTGTAGCTGGAACAGGCGGAGTGTCTATGCGCCTAGTAGCCTTCTTGCCAGCACTGACTGCATATCACGGCGCCCATCAGCAATCAGGTAGATGATGACTTGGCTGCCTGTGACACGGTAGATCACGCGGTACGGCTTGAAGAAGGTCTGACGGTATTCTTTGATCCCAAGGCCGACCAGTTCCTTCGGATAGCTACCGCGTTCCGGGAATTTCGACAGACTCTCCACAACGTCCATCAACTCATCCAACACATAGTTGGCGTTGGCCACGCAGTCGAATTCGGAGATGTAGTCGTGGATGGCCTCCAAGTCCTGCTCCGCACCCTCGGTGAGCAGGACCTCGAACTTGGCAGATGAGCCTGCCATCAGACTGAGGCGCGCTTGGCGCGGAGGCGGGCAACGACGTCAGCCACAGGCTTGACCTTGCCAGCGACTACTTCCTGATTGCCCAGTGCAAGAATTTTTAGCAAGGCCAGTGTTTCTTGCGTCTCTTCAAACGAAGCGACATCCTGCAGGACAGCCTTGGCTTCACCGTTTTGGGTGATGACCATGGGCTCACGCTGCTCAGCGAGTTGCTTCAGAACCTCGGCTGCGTTGGCTTTGAGATAGCTGATCGGCTTGACTTGTGATGAATAGCGCATGGCTGTGCTCCAAGCTTAATAAGGACTAAATATCGTCCTTTTATGGTCTCATGGCAAGATGCCTGAACCGGATGCACTAGTGCCATCAAGGAGATGAAGGCGATGAGCTAGCCAGTGGAAACCGATGTGCTCCTGCTCTAGCCGCAGTCCAGGGCGAATGCGGTTGTCGCGCAGGTCGTCGTAGAGGGCTCTCTCCTCGGGCGTGAGTCGGTGCAAGTCCACGCGAAGGGGCTTGTCCTCACTTCCCCAAATAGCAGCGTGCGCATCGAGCGTTGCCCTGTCCATCAAGAACGAAACCACGTGGTCAAAGTGGCTGCGAAGCTGATCCAGAATGCCAAAACCATGCGTGTCGATATCACCCCAGTAATGGATTGAGCGGTTCTTCAGCCAATGACTGCGGGCCAGTGCATCCCAACCATAACCAGCACCAAAAATTACGATGGCATTATTAACAGGCGGAAAGACCAGAAAGTTGGTCTCGTTTTCAGTGATGAATAAACGCTCCACGTCGAGCTCCAGGCGACTGAAGCTATCGGCATCCAGAGTCACGTCGGGGGATGCTGAGCCGGGCACTACCTGAATCGCCGGATCAAGTACTCGGAAGCGAATGCGTGTCGGTTTTTCCAGAAAGCCATAGCGTGCTGAAAACTGGCTGATACCGGTTTTATCGGAGTCCACTGCGTTGACCGGCAATGCCAGATCGAGTAACTCGGCCAGTACGCCGCGATGTATTTCGATGAATTTGCTGTGAACGCCGGGCAAGTCCACCTGCCGCAAATAAATGCCAGGGCGCGGATGCTCAACAAGCCACGACACCACAGCCACTAATCGTGGCCATTCGACGGACAGCTCCAGCGCCTGCAGCGGGCGCTTCTCCAACCAAGGCAACAAGCCTGGATGCGTTTGCCGAGTGGTCGAAACTTGAGCCGAAAAGCGTTCCCAATCTTTGCGTTTGCCTAACCAGGTCAACGCATCTTCAATCGTCTCGACCCACACGCAAGCCGGCAACTTTTGCGCGCCCTGGACGCGGTGGCGAAGCTCCTGCCACTCCACGCGCACTGAGTTCGTCGCGGCCAATTCGGCAGCCCATTCGCGAACTTCGTTAAAGCGATCTGTGATGTCCGCTGAATTTGGGGACTTGAGAGACAGGCGCAAAGGAAAACGCACATGGCCTGTCACTGCGTCTCGCAGCAGTTCGCCGCGTTCCCAAAGCCGCGCCAACTGCGCTTTCAATTCCTTCGGGCCAGTCCAAGTCACGGCTCAGACTCCTGCGCGGATTGGGCTGGCATCAAGGCCTTTTGCGTCCGGTATTCCTCGATGGACAGATTACGCAGCTTCGAGACTCGCCCACCTTCGTTATGGACGAAGCCAACACTGGATACATAGGGTTCGATGATGTGAATTTTCTGCAGCGGCGTCACGATCAACAGTTGCAGGTTGAGTTGCCGAAACAACTTCAGGCCGTACTGGGCAGATTCATCCGAGCCGCGCCCAAACGCCTCATCAATGACCACGAAGCGGAAGGAACGGGAACGGACCGCACCCCACTCCAAGCCAAACTGGTAGGCCAGACTGGCAGCCAGAATAGTGTAGGCCAATTTCTCTTTTTGCCCGCCCGACTTGCCGCCGGAGTCTGAGTAATGCTCGTGTTCGCTGTTGTCCTCACGCCAGCGCTCGCTGGCGGCGAAAAGGAACCAGTTGCGCACATCGGTGACCTTCGACGTCCAGCGGCGATCCTGTTCGGACAAGCCTTCGCGGCCCCGGAAACGGTCGATGATGGCCTTGACCTGCAAGAACTTGACCTCGGAATACTGTGCATCGTCCGAGCCCGTGACAGCGCCTTCGGTGCAAGCGCGTAATTCCTGCTGGAAGTCGCGAATTTCCGCGTCGGGGCTGGCCTGCGATTCCAGCACGATGTAGCGCCCGGGGTTGTAGTCAATCTCGCCCAGCGATTTATTGATGTGGGCGATACGCTCTTTGATGGTTTCGCGCTCACGGGCCAGCTGAGCATTGAAGTTGGCGATTTCGTTGATGGTGTTGACGTTGAGCAGTTCTTTGAATCGCGAAACAAAGCGCGGCAGGTCGTCGCGGTTCAACTGCGTCAGCAGGTTTTCATATTCAAAGGCCGCGTCAAGGCTGGCGTCCATCTCGGCCGTCTCCAGCTTGAACGTTTCCTTGAAGGAGGCCATGGCCTTGATGATCTTCTCTGCCAGACGTTTGAGCTTCAGGTCTTCGGCGTCAATCCGTGCCTGCAGCCAGGTGCGCACGTCCTGCTCGCGGTTATCGCAGGACTCAACCGTTAGTTGGTGTTCACCCAACGCTTCGGCGCGCATGGCTTCGAGTTTTGCCAGCAAAGCATCGTCGATGACAGCACCGTGAATCAGCCCTGCGGTTTGCTGTTGAAGGTCTTGCGCGTCAGAGCGCCGCTGCTCCACTTTGGCGCGCTTCTCGCGCGCAGTCTGCAGATCTTCCCTAGTTTCCTTCTGCGCCTTCTGCAAGATGCGCAGGTTGTCGTTCAACTGTCTGAGCACATCCGACGCTGATTCAAGCCGACTGCGCTCATCCACCAGTTGTGCAATCTCGGTGGCAATGCAGACCCAATCCAACTCATCGAATGCCGAAAATTCCTCAAGGCGGGTCAGTGCGTCAAGACGGCTGGCAAGCCCATCACGTTCTTTCTGGATGACACCGACCTGACTGCCAACCTCGCCGAGCTGCGTTTCGAGTTGACGGCGCTTGGCCTCCAGTGCCGCGATCTTCGCGCTGTTGCTCCAGCCCAGTACATAGCGGCTGCGATCGGCGATGCGGTGGCGGTCGTCCTTTTCGTGTCGGCCACTCGGGTCTTTGATTTGGCCCCCGCGGGTGATGGCGCGGGTCTCGCGGCGGAACTGCTCTTGGGTGGCGCAACAGGCGACGTCAAACCGATGGGCTAGCTCGCGTTCCAGCCAATCGTAGTGCGGTGATTCGGGCTTGATCGCCAACTTGCGGACTAAGGAATCACGGTGCAGGTCAGGCAGTTCAGCGGCCTTGCGTGATCGCACATGGAAGTACACCAAGCGGCCACGCAGATGGACGCCATCCACCCATTCGGCCACGGCCTTGTAATGCGCATCCGGCACCAGTAGCGCCAGGCCGAAGCCGCGCAGCAAACGTTCGGCAGCGCCTTCCCAGTCGCGCTCATCGTCACGCACCTGAATCAATTCACCAGCGAACGGCATGTCATCCACGTTCAGGCCCAGTGCCGCACACATTGCAGCGCGGATCTGGATCTGCTGGTCATCGATGTTGCTGCGTCGACGCTTGAGGCTGTCAATCTCCAAGCTCTGTTGCTCGTGCTCCCGCTTGCCCTGGCGCAAGGTCACGCCGTGTTCGGTGAGTGCATTTTGCAGGTCGGCATCACGGTTGCGTGCGTCCTCGCGCCCGCTTTGATACTTGCCACGCTGCGCGGCGAAGGTGGCGGCATCCGTTGCCAGCGGCTCGCCCAGGAGGGTGGCCAGCTCACCATAGCGACTGGCCTTAGCCTTGCGCGTATCGCGCAACTGCTCTTTCTTGCGAATCTCGACGGCAAGGCGTTCCAGTCGATCGCCGCCGTTGTCGTTGATGGCCTGCTTCAGTTCATCTATTTGCTGGCCTTGCGTCTCCTGCACAGCATCGAGTTTTTGTACTTGGGCATCCACACGCTCCCATTCTTCTGCCAGCGAGCCCAGCCGCTTATCGATAAGCCCAAGCTTCAGGCCCGCAAAGTGGGGCCGCAGACTGTCCCGGCAGCCACGCAAGCTGTCGACCTCAGCTACCAATGCACTGTGGCGGCCGCAGTCCGCAATTAAAGGCGTGAGCAATTCAACCTGCTGCTGGGTTTTCAGCACGGCCTGATGGGCGCGATTGAGATCATCGAAGTGGCCGACCAAGGCTTGCAGGCGCGGGCCGACCTCGAAGGGTTCAAGCATATGGCTGCGCACGAAGTCCGTCAGGTTGCCCACAGACTTCATCGACACTGTTTGGTGGAACAACTCGAGTGCCTGGTCGTTTTCAATCCCGAAGCGCCGACGGAACCATGCCGCATAGGGCGGAAAGGTATCGTGTAATTCAGCACCCAGGCCACGCAGCTTCTTGCGCAGTTGGGCAATGTCCGATCCGAAATGGGCAAAGTCAGTCGCAATAGATAGCGCACGCTCTGCACCCAGAAATAACCGCGCGGGTTGCCCCTGCGCTTCTTTCATCCAGAACACCTGTGCCAGCGTCACCGTCTGGTCGTAGCCTGCGTTGTGGAAAACACCCAAGATCACCGAGTAGCTATTGCGGTCGCGCAGGCTCACCGGCTTGGCTGCGCCGGTGACCTCATTGCGCTCGGATTTGTAGTGCCCGAGTACGTAGGAGCGCAGCGTTCTTTCCTTGCTGTCCGCTCCAGCGGCCTTGTTGTAGGCAATCCGATTGGCAGGTACCAGCAGAGTGGTGATGGCATCCACCAAGGTGGATTTGCCCGAGCCAATATCGCCCGTGAGCAGGCCATTTTTGCCATCCAGTTGCAGCGTCCACACCCGGCTGTCGAAGGTACCCCAGTTGAATACCTCCAACCGAGTCAGCCGAAAGCCTGACAGTGTGTCATCGGCACAGAAGTCCAGGCCCAATGATTGCGAATCACTCATGGCCAGCGCCTTCCTTGGTGTTGCTCACACCCGCCAGCTGAGACTGATACGTCGCCAGGCGCGCATCGAACTCGGCCAGCCATTGGGCGTCGACAAAGGCCTTCAGAATGCGCCGCACCTCGTAAGTGGCCGGCCCTGCCGCAGCGCCACCGGCGGGTTTGAGCTTCTGCAGAAAACCCAGTTCCGCCACCTTGTTGATCGTGGTCTCGATCTGGTCGATTAGCTTGGCTTCATTCGGGCCATCGGGCAGGAACACCCGCACCAACTCCACGACGTCGTCGCGGGAGAGCACCAGCCGCGTATCGCCACCGCCCGCATCAAACTCGGCGAGTTTCTTGCGCAGCAAGGCCAGCAACAAACTCACGGGGAAGGACAGCGGGCGGCGCGCCACCAAACGCGGTAAACGTGGAGATGGATCGTCGTCGGCCGGTTCGGGACGGCTTTTCAGGAATGCATAGCCTTCTGCCTCATCCAGCATCAGGTCAAGGTTCAACACCGCCACGTAATCACGCACACGTGCTTGCAGGTTCAGCAGTGCCGCCCATTGGCGTTCGTCGCCATCGCGGTAGAGCACGTTCTTAAGCAAGCCGATCAGCAGCGTAGACAAATCAGCGGCCGGAGCCACCATTGGTTGCGCTGCCGGTGTGGTGTTCAAGAATTCTTCTTCCATCCCTTGCCTCAGATTTTTTTCTTTTTCAGCGCATGAAAATCACGCGGGGCAGCCGTGCGCTGCGGATGATGGCTTGGCCATCCGTCGCCACTGTCAGCCAACGGATGGGCTCGGGCGTGTCCTCATCCACCACGGTGCTGAATGTCTCACTGCCCAGTTGCAGATAGGCCACCAGTTCGGCCAACCCGTGCAACAACGGCTGGTTGATCACAAGTTCGCTCAAGGTGATCTGGGCGCGGTCTTGCAAGGCGTGGCGGATATGGCGGGTGAGCCGCGCCTTGTCGACGACGACCTGGTCGAACAGCTTTGAGGGGTCAATGTCTTCATCACCTGCTTGCAAGGCCAGGTCGGCAATCACCGGTTTGATGGCCGGGGTGAACAAGGGCCGTTCCATCGCCAACTCAATATCCGCGCTGGCTTCAGCCATTTCCATCACATTGCCAACGGGCGGGGCATCACGCAGAGCCAGCGCCTTGCTCTCGATGCCGTGCAGAATGTCCATGATGCGGCGGTTTTCCAGCCAGGCTTGGTCATCCAGAAAACGACGTAATTGCTGTGACAAGGCGGCGACCGTGCGCTGGGTGTGCTCGCCCGCTTCCATCCAGTCGTAGTGCACGCGGCGAGTGCGGGTATCCGGGTTCAGGTCGGCCACAGCAGGCAGTGCGAGTACGCGATTCAGCAGCTCGGTCAACTCTTCCTGCCTGCGGCTGGACAACAGAAAGTCCCAGAAGGCGCGAAAGCTTTTGCCCTGATCGGAATCGGCAATGGCATCGCGCTCGCCCATGATGTCCTCCAGCAGCGCGCCCTTGCTGCCTTCCCATAGGGCGATGCGCTCGCGCACGCGTCGGTCCAGTTGGCGGAAGTTGTGCTCCACCTCGCGGAAGTCGGTGAGCAACTCATGTGCGCCCTGCATGAACTGCTGGAAGCGATCTTTCACCGCCGTGTCATCCAGCAGTGGTAAATCGCCCGACAGCACCCGTGTGATTTCGGCATCGATCGCATCGCGCTTTTTCTGCAGTTCAGCGATGCGCTTGGCCGGGTCTGCTTCGCTGCCTTCGCTCATCTGTTTGAGCAGGTCAAACAACGTGAGCAGGCGCGATTCGGTGCCGACAAACTGCCGCTCGCCGAGCTGTGCCAGCCAAGCGATGGCCTTTTCGGTGGCGGGGGTCAAATCGAACTGTGCCTCGTCCGTGCCGGGGCGGTAGAACTTGCGCAGCCAGCCCTTGTCGGGCGCGGCCCAATCGTTCAGGTACTCCAGAGCGGGTTTGGGAAAGGCGCTTTCACCCAAGTGCAAGCGCAGGGCATACAACTCGTCCTCCAACGCCTCAGCCAAATCCGCCGCCGCCATCACCCGCACATTCGGCGCCACGAACACCCGCTGCAGAAAACTCGCCACCAGCGGTGCATGATCGGAACGCAACAGCCGCCACGCGGGGTGGTGGCTGCGCAGAGCGTCTAGCGTGGCGTAATCGAGGGTCATATCAGAAGCGGCTCAATCCCATCCCACCGATTATCCTTAACCATCACAAAACGGCAACGACCTTCCGACAGGTTGGCCCACAGGCCACCGATCAGGCGGTCATCTTCAGCACCGTTCCATCAATCTGCACCCTTATATTTTACCGCGAGAATCGGCCCCGGCTGGCCTGCCGCCCCTGGCAGAGGAAGTCCGGGTAGAGGCGGCCATCGCCCTTCTGCAGGAAGAATGAACTGCCTTCGCGCCGGACGAGGTTACGCACCCAGAACTGGATGCGGCCCTGCTGCGCCCACATATCCAACTGGCAGGCACATTCGAACTCTTCCTTGCTGTCGAAGTCACCCATGCGCCCATAGAAGTGCTTGCGGAAATCGAAGCACCCGAAGCGCCCGTCGTAGTCGCGGCTCGGTGCATAGGCTTGGGCATGAAACTCAAAGGCGTATTGATCCGTCACTGCCACCCGCGTGGTCGCATCGTCACCGGATAGCGCCTGCTGGAATGCCTTGCCAACGGCCTGCTTGCGTAGTTCACGAATGCGCGCCTCGACCAGATTGCGGATCAGAAACTTCTGAAGGTTGGCGCGTGCCAGCGTGAAACCTTCACGGCGCAGCAAATCGGTGACCCACGCAGCAACAAAGGCCTGCTTGCTTGCGTCAGTGACGGCTAGGGACGGTTGCGGCACAGCCCGGGGAATATCCGAGCCCTTCAATTTGGTGGCCGAACCACTCTCGCGCTACCGCCTCGAAACTGTTGCCAAGCGCATCGCCCCGCGCCGCCTTGAGCCCCACATCACGATAGGAACCAAAGGCGAGCAGCTTCTCGTTACCGTCGAACCGGTACTTGAGTCGCCACAACTTGCTACCGCTTGGCTGGACTAGAAGAAACAGCCCCTTTTCATCGGCGTACTTACGCGCCTTGTCCTCTGGCTTCAGAGCTTTGACCTGCGTATCGGTAAGGGGCATAGGACACGTTCTCTATGAAGGACCGGATCAACGCAACTCGCACAACGCCATCCGAACCCACAACAATCGGAAGCCCTTAGATTCGCGCAATCTGCGCAAACATGGGGGTATCACACCCCATTTATGTGAAGTTCAAGACCCATCCCCCCGAATTTACCCCCAGATCACAACGGGCATATTCGGATCAATCTGGACGAAAAAAGCCGGGAAGCACTGTATTTAGTAGCTTTCCCGGCTTTCTCCGGAACATCCCGGACTTGTTCGTGGTGGACCGAATGAGGATCGAACTGTTGCGTACAGACCATATGTTTGCGTGACTTTCACTTTCTAACTTTTTCACATACCCCCAAAACTACCCCCAGTAGATGCGCATGCCCACGCTATTGGGCCACATGTGAAGCGACTACTATCGTGACTTGCTCGGGTGTCGGTGAGAATCACTGGCACAACCCTTGGCAGAACGGCACCAACCCGAGCTTGAAAGGCAAGTTCCGCGACGAGTACCTATCGATGAAGTACGTCCACAACCGTATGGAGGCACGCGTCGTTATCGAGCAGTGGCTGCCAACACTGACATTACACGGAAGTGCGGCCGCATTGGGCGCTGAGTTAGCCGACCTCGGCGCAGTTCGTTCAACACTAGTCAGGCAACTCCCAAGGGCCGCTCTTCTCAAGTAATTCGCGGACCGAAGAATCGGGGCGGAGCAGATCAGCTACACCGAAGGAAAGACAGCCGTTCAGCGGACGCTTACAACATTCCCACCCGACGCCCCGCAATTGGGCTCCCACCATTAGAATCATGATCAGTCAGACAGGCATTGAGCCCGAACGCGCTAACGCACGAAGATGGCCACATCGCCAAGGAGCACGCATGATCAAGCGCATGGATCACTTCACCATCGTCACAGATCAACTCGACAACACCCACAGCTTCTACACTGAGCTACTTGGGCTTGAAGAAGGTCCGCGCCCCCCCTTTCCCGTGCCTGGCTACTGGCTTTACGCGGGAAAGCAAGCCGTGCTGCACGTCGTTGGCGTCGATCAAATGCCCGAGCCACGACGCGGCGCGCTCGATCACATGGCATTTCATGCCGAGGGGTTTTCAGAGACGCTGGATCACCTCGACAAAGCCGGCATTCCCTACAGAATTATCCGCGCACCGGGCGACATCCGCACTTGGCAGGTGTTCATGTTCGACCCCAATGGCGTCGAGGTTGAACTCGATTTCGAAGCGGCCGAGCGCGCACCTGCTGACTGGAAAGTGCGCGGTCGCGTCACAGCTTCGGGCGCAGATACAAGCTAGATCAGGCCTTCGTAGGAGCCGCCGTCGATCTGCAGATTCTGCCCGCAAATATAGGAGGCCTGAACGGAGCATAGAAAGGCGCAGGCGGCCGCAAACTCCTCAGGTCGGCCGAAACGACCTGCTGCAACGGGTCGCAGCATCTCGGCACGCGCCTCTTCGAGACCAGTTCCCTTCGCACGCGCCAGCGCGTCGATCATGTAGCGAAGACGATCGGTTTCAATCCGCTCGGGCAGCAGGTTGTTGATCGTTACGTTGTCGCGCACGGTCTCCGCCGAGAGCGCTTTCGAAAAAGCGGTCAGTCCGGCACGGGCTGCAGTCGATAAGCCCAGCGGCAGTCGTGGTGACTTCACCATCGCAGAGGTGATGTTGATGATCCGACCGAAGCGCCGCGACCGCATCCCACCCACAACAGCCTGAATAAGCAGAATGGCGGAAAGCATGTTGGCTTCGAGCGCGCCCACCCAGGCGGCATGATCCCAATCGCCAAGCCGACCGGGCTTCGGCCCACCATTATTGGTCACCAGGATGTCGGGCTCGCCACACGAAGCAAGCAGCAACTGACGGCCCTCTGCGGTCGAAAGATCTGCTGCAACCGTGAGCGGGCGGCGACCCGTCAACGCTCCGATTTCGTCCGCCGTGGTTTCAAGCTGCCGTGCTTCACGCCCGTTGATCACGAGGAAACAGCCTTCGTTTGCGAGTGCAATGGCACAGGCCTTCCCCAGCCCCCGCGATGACGCACAAACAATTGCCTTGCGGCCACTCAGCCCAAGATCCATAGAGAAACTCCTCAGATTCGTTGCTACGTGCTGCTGATCTTGTCGCAGTTCGCGTCGAAGTTGGTAGCGTCACAAAGTCTAGAGCCCCTTCCGGACTTAACCCGCCCGCCTGCTTCGCACCGCTAGCGAGCAATATTTACGGGCCACATTTGAACAT
>JALNWS010000063.1 GCA_023230755.1 Azoarcus sp. | reverse complement strand
GCTCCGGGTTGCAGGCATGGCCGACATCGTGGGCCACGACCGCAGCATTCGGCCCGCCAGAATCGACCTCCTGAAGCGCGAGACCGCAGAAAATTTCGGCACGGCAGCAGACCTGCCCCGGGCGCGGGAATGGTGTGGCCTGCGTCCCGCGACCCCCAGCGGACGACCGATCATCGGCGCATCGAAAGTCCCCGGCGTATGGCTCAACCTCGGGCAGGGCGCCCTCGGCTTCACCCTCGCAGCGGGCTCGGCCCGGGTGCTGGCCGACCGCATGGGCGGGTGCACCCCGGCCATCCCCGATGCACCATTTGCACCAGTTGACTGAGTTCGGCGAACGCGCTCATGAGGGGGGGTGTGCAACGTACAATTGCACCGCCCGCCCCGGAAACCGACTGACCAGGATCACTTGTGCACACTGACAAACCGCTGTTCCAGCTTCACGCCGAAATCGATACCCGCGTGCAAGCCATCCGGGCTGAACGTGCAGACTGGCTGTGCGGCAAGGGCTGTGACAGTTGCTGCCGGCGACTGGCCGACGTTCCCCGGCTGACAGCGGCCGAATGGCGCCTGCTGCAGCAGGGACTGGCCGCGATGACGGCCTCGCAACTCGACGACATCGCGCAAAAGATGGTGGCGCTCGCGGCCGAGCATGGCCGTCCCGTCGTCTGCCCCTTGCTGGACCAGACCACCGGCGCCTGCCCCGTCTATGCGCACCGCCCGGTGGCCTGTCGCACCTATGGCTTTTACGCACAACGAGCGCTGGGGCTTTACTGCGGTGATATCGAGGCTCAAGTGGCAGGCGGCGAGCTGACCGACGTTGTGTGGGGTAACCACGATGCGGTCGACCAACAGTTGGGCGCGCTGGGTGAGGCCCGTGCGCTCACCGACTTGTGGTTCGGACGGGGCAAAGACTGAACCCCCCGCTCCCACACCCTGAGCGTGGGCACGCCGTGCGTCAGTCAGCGCATTCGATGCGGTCGCGGCCATTGCGCTTGGCGCAATAGAGCGCCTCGTCTGCACGTTTGACCAGTTGCTGAGCGGTTTCGTCCAGACGCACTTCGGCCACGCCCACACTGATGGTGACCTGCTCGAGAGGGGGCACCGAAAGCCTGCTCACAGTCTGGCGCAACAGATCTGCCACGCGAGCCGCAGCAGCCACGTTCAGCTCGGGCAACAGGATGATGAACTCCTCGCCGCCCCAGCGCGCCAGACAGTCGCTGCTGCGCAGCCGCTGTGACAAGGCGAAGGTCACGCCGCGCAATACCTCATCACCTACGTCATGGCCAAAGCAGTCGTTGACCTGCTTGAAGTTGTCGACGTCGGCCAGAAGCACCGAATACACCCGGCCGTAACGCATCGCTTTCGCATGTGCCTGCTGCAGGTTCTGTTCGAAAAAGCGCCGGTTCAGAATGCCGGTCAATGCGTCATGATGTGCCGCATGCGCCAGTTCCGCCTCAAGCTGCTTCTTCTCCGTGATGTCCAGCAACACGCTGTTGAGCAATACACCGCCATCCGAGCGCCGCCTGAGCTGAGCGCGCCCCAGCAGCCACCGCTCTCCGTCACCGGTGAGTACGCGGAACTCATGCTGCCATTCACTGCAACGACCCACCGCCTGATCGAGACTGAGACTCAGCGGCTCGAGATCGTCCGGATGGACTGCATGAAACAGCGTCGCCAGCGACACCGCCTCGGGCGCAGCCGCGAGTCCGAGCAAGCGGGTTGCGCCCGCGCTGACATAGCTCAGGGTAAATTCCCGCCCGGTCCGCACAATGCCCTGAAAAACCCCGCCGGGGATGGAGTTGGCGAGGTCGGTGACCAGTGCCTCGTGCTCCCTTTTTCCGGTGAGATCGAAGAAGTTGAGTACGGCCCCCACCACTTCACCATGCCGGAGAACCGGCGTCGCGTAGATCTTGGCCGGGAAAGGATCTCTCCCCTCACGCAGCAGCATGCATTCGGAGCCAAGAAGCGGCTGCCCGTCCCGGGCCACCTGGAGAATCGCCCCGGTTGCAGGGATCGACCACTCGTCATCGTGCTCCTGCGCAACGAACTCCCGGATGTTGCGTCGGATCAGCTCGCTTTCGTGGCGGAACCCCAGCATTGACACGGCATACGGGTTGATCGATGTGAAGTCGCCCTCTGCGTCGATGCCACACACCGCCGTATGGATGCTGTCCAGCAGCAGTCGATTGAACTGCGCGGTGTCGACCTCTGCCGTCACGTCGTGAATCACGCACAGCATGAGGCGTCGGCCAGCACGGTACACCGGTCCCGCATACACCTGTACGTCGCGAACGCTACCGTCGGACATGAGATGGCAGAAGCTGCGCGGGGCATGCCCTCCTTCCCACGACGCGATCTCCTGCATCACCGGCAGCACATCGGCGCCCAGCACATTGATGTCCGCGCAGAACAGACGCTGAAAGCGATCGCGACTATACCCGTAGAAGGTCTGCGCTCTCGGATTGGCGTCAACAATAGCGCCGTCCAGTTCGGGATCGATCAGCAGAATCGGCAGCGCAGTAGTCTTGAACAGATACTGGAGATCGTCGTCCGTCTGTGGCCTGGACGCACGGCTCTCGTCGCCCTGCTCGCGCGAGTCCGGATCAGGTCTTGCCGCACCGTCGGTACTCATGTCATTCATAGTGCTCCCAAAACCACTTGCCGCCGGATTTGCAGCGTGTCGATCGATGCTCCGCAGACATCGACACAAAATGCCTTGCGCCTGATGCAAAATGCAGCGCTGAAAACCCTCGCTTCACCGCATCGGCTACACTCTGCTCTGCCGAAAGGATGATTCCTTACGCCAGTGACCGAACGCATATTGAAGGTATATCGCGCATGGTCCGGGCTCATTGTATCCACGAAGAGCGCGCCCAACTATGTCGAAAGGCGCACTCGACAGGCGAAATGACGCCAATGTCTCCGTCACCACCATCAAAGACCGCAGGGAATGACCCAGACCTCTTCCAGCAGCACGATGACCACGCCGCGATTTCACCCCGTCGGCTTTGCCCCGACCACGGAACAGCGCACGATCCAGACCCACAGTGCGCGCTACATCATCGCCATGGCCAATGCCGGCGCGGCCAAGACCACCACGCTGGCGCTGCGCATCGCGGAGTCGGTCAAGCGCGGCGTATCGCCGGACCACATCGCCGCCCTGTGTTTTTCTGCCGAAGCGGCGCGAGTGCTGCAAACACGCCTGGTCGAGATCGGACTCAACGACAAGCTTGCGCGTCGCGTTCGCTGCACGACCTTCGACGCGTTCGCGCTGCAGGTGCTGCACGACCACGAGGGGCACGAAACACCTTACCTGCCCAGTTTCGAAGACGTTGCACCGCATGTGCGCAGCGCCGTGACGGAAGTCCAGCGCATCAACACCGCGCGACGCAACCCGCGTGAGCTCTGGTTGCCCGAACACAATGCGCCGATCGCGGACTTTCTGAAGATCGTGCGTCAGATGAAGGCGCAACAGATCTCGCCCGAGATCGGCGATGAGGACAGCGTCGCCTCCCGCGCCGAGGCCCTGAACGTACCGGAAGGTTTGTTCGCGCTCTTCCGTCAGCTGGAGAAAGCCCGCGCAGGCGATGGCGACGGCTGCGCGTGGCGCACCGAATTCGACGCCACCTACGACCTCGCCATGCTGCTCACGCAAGGCAACGAGCCCGTCAGCCTGCCGGGCTATCGCGTGGTCATCGCCGACGAGTTGCAGGACATGAACCCCGCCACCCTCACCTGTCTCGAGCACCTCCTCGAACAAGGTCGTGCCTGGTTCACCGGCGCCGGAGACTTCGACCAGGTCATCCACCGCTGGGCCGGTGCCGACGCCAGCTTTCTGAGCGCGCAACTGGGCGCGAACTGGAGTGGGGTGAAGCGCCTGCCGCTCACCACCACCTTCCGCCACGGCCCGGCAATGGCCGTGGCCACGCACTTCCTGAAGAGCAAACCGGTCGAATCCGGTCGCGACCACGACGCACGACTGCGCCTGGTGCGCTACGCCGACAGCGAGGACGAAGCGACGAAACTGGTCGCTGCCCTCCTCGACTGGCAGCAACGCAGCAAGCGGCTGGACGCCTGCGCAGTCATCCTGCGCGCGCCGCATCAATCGATCGCGATCGAGAACGCCCTGCTGCAAGCTGGCCTGGGCTGGCGGCTCGAGGGGCTGCAAAGCTACCTGCTACGTTCGGAGATCCTCATGCTGCGCGGCGTGATGGCTTTTGCGCTCGAAGACTACGAATCCATCCCGGGCGTAGACAAACGCTTCCAGGTCCTGCAGGCACTCGAACTGTGGCAGGAGCTCTCATGGGGCGAACGCCGCCTGGACGACCTCAAGACCGCGGCGGTCCAGCCCGAACTTTTCGATGCCTTCCTCAAAGGCCGGTTGCTGCGCCCCCAGACCGTTGCCGACAAGGCGGCCGCCGAGCTCTCCGACGAAGCCGAAACCCGCGCCGCACACCGCCTGCTGGACCAGATCTCGCGCCTGCGCCGCGAGGGACAGCATGACGAAGCCAACGCTTTGCTGCGCCAGCAACACGAAGCGGCCGAAACCGTGGACGAAGCGCCCGCACAACGCAACGCCCGCCTGCGCCTGGTGCGTGCCCTTACTGCACTGCACGACGGCCCGGCAGACGAGCCGGCCCACCTTGCACTGAGCCGGGCAGTCGCCATCCTCGACTTGCGCGGCGTCGCCAAACGTCTCTTCATCGACCCCGGCACCGCCGACATGGTCGCAAAATCGGTGGAGGGTTTTCTCGACGCGGCGCGCAGCATCAACTTGCCATTGCGCGGGTTTGCGCAATGGCTGCGCACCGCAGAGGAAAAGTCGGCCGAACTGCGCAAGCGCAAGACCGTACTGCTGTGCACGGTTGAAGCGGCAAAGGGGCAGGAGTTCGACGCCGTCATGCTGCCTGGTCTGGCCGACGGCGCCTTCCCGCTCACCGGCTGGGATCGCACCGAAGAACACAACCGCTTCTATGTCGCGGTCACCCGGATGCGTGATGAACTCACGCTGTTCGCCCCGGAGGCCGACGCAAAGCTCAGCCCCTTCGTCACCGCGATGAAACTCGATACCGCCATCGCCCACGGCCGGACCCTGCTCGATGCCCGGCTTACCGGGCGCAATGATCGAGGCTTCTAGGACGCACCCGCCGGCGCCTGCTGCAAGACCTGCAAGCTCTGCCTCAACTGCGCTGCGAACGCTGCGGTCATCTGGGATCTTGGCGCATGCGCCGGAAAGAGGATCCCCGCCCGGAACGGCACAACAGGCCTGAATGGAATGAACACAATCTCCTTCCCGCACGCAAAAGAGGAATAACTCGCGACCGTGATCGGGTCCATGAGGCAGATGCCCAGGCCACGTGCGACAAAACGCAATGCGGGAATAAAGAAGCGCGTGCGTAATCTCACGTTCAGCTGACAACCTGCGGCGTCAAACGCACGGCTCAATGAGTGAACCGTCACGTGATCCGGATAGAGCGTGATCATGGGTTCATTGTCGAGCATTTGCGGCGTCAACACCTCAGCGCCCGCCAGCGCATGTCCTGCCGGCACCGCACAAACACATTCGAGATCGAACAGCTCTACCTCGATGGAAGGCAGCGGTCCGCTGATCTCCGCAAGGGCGAGATCGTATTGCGCAGAGGCGGTCCATTCCTTGATGCCATCGGAGGTGCGCGTCTGCATGGAGACCTGCACTTTGGGATGTTCATCCAGGAAGTCGGCAATCAGGTCCGGCATGAATGAATAGGATGGGCCCGGCATGCAGCCGATACGCAGAAATCCGTACTGCTTGTTCTGTATGTCCTTGATCGTCTGCGATACGTCATGAATCTGCGAAAAAATCCCTTCGATCTCCGAATAGAGGTAATTGGCCTCAGGCGTCGGATAGAGACGTTTCTTGCGCCGTTCGAAGAGCTGGAAGCCGATCTCGGCCTCAAGCGCGGCAATCATCATGCTCACCGCCGGTTGTGTCTTGTACAGCCGTGTGGCCGCCTCTGACACAGAGCCCGTCAGCATCACAGCCCGGAAAGCTTCCATCTGTCGAAGATTCATAGGGCAATATTATCAGCCAATCTGATCAACTCTTCAGAATTTAAGATTTGTTCTTATGCGTAAACTTGACCAATATCAAATCGCCGAATGGAAAACAAAGGGCGACTGATTCAACGATCGAATGCTTCATCGAGACGCATGCATCCGCGCCGAAACTCATCACTCATTGAGACACCCACCGCACTCGACAGGAAATGCCAATGAACAGACGGAAAATTGATGTCGTGTTTTCAAGCATCTTGATCATCGCTTCGCTGGTTATCCTCAGCAGCGACAAACTGGTTGAGGGCGGGGTGGAAACCGATCTGGGATCAATGCTTCTCCCCCGAATCGTCGCCGTCTTCATCATCATTTTTTCAGCAATGATCGGCGTTCCATCGCTCCTCAACCTGATCAGGAAAACGCCGTTGCGCGGTCTCGAACAGATCGACACCGAAGGGTTTCTCGGCATCGGCATCTATATCGCAATACTGGCCGCCTACTGGCTCGCCCTCCCTCACCTCGGATTTCTGGTGGCAACACCATTCGCCATGTTTGGCGTCGCAATACTGCTCGAAGGCCGCAACTGGCCGGTGATGGCGGCGGTATCGCTTGTCATACCGCTGGTGGTCGATTACGGAAGCAGCATCTTTCTGCATGTTTTCCTCCCCCCCTGGACGCTCTCCTGAAGGCTGAAGAACATGATCGAAATACTGAACAACTTCTTCAACGGCCTCGGAGCGGTTCTGGCCATCGGCCCGATCGCAGGGATCATTGCCGGCGTATGCGTGGGCATCTTCTTCGGCGCCATTCCCGGAATCTCCGCAATCATGGCGATTGCGATCATTCTCCCGCTCACCTTCTACGTCGACCCGGTCATCGGCATCACGATGCTTCTTGCGGTCTATAAGGCTGGCATCTACGGCGGATCCATTTCCGCGATTCTGATCAACACCCCTGGTGCGGCCGCATCCTTTCTCACCGCTCAGGACGGACATGCGCTCACGAAGGCCGGAAAGGCCGGAAAAGCACTCGGAATGGCGCTCTACGCGTCCGTCACCGGCGAGGCACTCGCCACACTCGTACTCATCTTCGTCGCTGCACCGATTTCAATCATTTCCCTGCAGGCGGGCCCGATCGAAAAAGTCTTCCTGCTGATCTTCGCCTTCACGGTTGTCGGCTCAATGACCGGGGAGTCGATCTCGCGGGGGATACTTTCGTGCTGCATCGGAATGCTGTTTGCGATGGTGGGCATGTCGTCAATCACTGGCGCAACCCGCTTTAGCTTCGGGGTTCCCGAACTCATGAGCGGTTTCACCTTCCTGCCGCTGCTGATCGGCGTCCTGGTGATGCCCGAGGTCATCGACGCGATCAAGAAACGCAAGACCCCGCACTACGACCTGATCCTGGAAAAATCGCCGAACCCGGACGACAACCGGGTCACCTGGAAGGAATACCGCTCGGTATTCGGCACGATGCTCAAGTCCACAGGCATCGGCACCTTCATCGGCGCACTGCCCGGCCTCGGATCAAGCGCGGCTGCGTTCCTGGCCTACGGAGAAGCCAAGCGCACGTCCAGGAAACCCGAGACGTTCGGCAAGGGTTCCCTGCACGGCATCGCAGCCGCCGAATCCGCGAACAACGCAGTGTGCGGCTCGAGCATGATCCCCATGCTCACATTGAGTATCCCGGGCGACGACGTCACCGCCTTGCTGATGGGTGCATTCCTGATTCACGGCATAACACCGGGACCGACAATCTTCTACGAACACACCGACGTGATCTACGCGATCTTCGCCGGCTTCCTGATTACCGACATCTTCCTGCTGATCATTGCGCGTGCCGGTTTCAGTTTCTGGACCAAAGTGGCATCGATTCAGCGTTACTACATCTTCCCCTGTGTCACGGTCTTCGCCATTGCCGGCGCATTCACGACCAATCAGGACCTGTATGACGTCCTGATCCTGATCTGCTTCACGGTCTTCGGTTACGGCATGCGCCTGATTGGCCTGAACCCAGCAGCGTTCATCATCGGCTTCATCCTGACGCCGTTGCTCGAGCAGAACCTCGACCAGGCCGTCGCCATCGTCGGGAAGGACTACGGGATGATTCTCGCATCGCCCTTCGCGTGGATATTCACCGCGCTGTCCGCATTCTCGGTCTTCTCGGCAATGCGCATGAAGAAGAAAGAGAAGAAGAAGGTAGCGGCACCTTCCGCGCCCGAGCGGTCCGCGTCGTAAGAGCGGCACCTTCCGGAGATCCCGTTTCTGAGTCCTCCCATATGCATGACAACGCCGGAGGGGATTCTTGCAACGTGAATACCTGCAGGCGAAGCACAACGAAGAACTAGAACACCTCTTCCACTTTTCATAGTTGCAGTCGGTTTTACCCATTCAACCCCTGGAGAGTTCGACATGAGCAAAATTGCAAAATCACTGCTTGCCATCACCACCGCAGTCGCCGTCACCCTGACTGGCGGAGCGGCCTTCGCCGAATACCCCGAAAAACCGGTCAACGTGATTGTGCCCTGGGGTGCAGGCGGTGACTCCGACCTCACCACCCGCCTTTGGGCGGACGCAATGGAAGGGGCACTCGGGACGCCGGTGGTCGTGATCAACAAGGCAGGCGGCGGCGGCGTGATTGGTACCACCTTTGTGGCAAGCAGCAAGAACGATGGCTACACGTTGGTGAATGCCGGCCTGAGCAACGTTCTCGTGACGCCCAACTTCAGCAAGACGCCCTACGACTTTTCCAGTTTTGTTCCCGTGGTCAAGCTGTCATCCGTCCCGTTGGGAATCCTCGTTCCCGCCGACAGCCCGTACAAGACCTTTGACGATTTCATCGCCGCAGCAAAGGCCGGTCGCCTGACACAAGGGTCGTGGGGTGCTGCTTCGTCGGGCACCGTGCTCGCCAGCATCATTGCCGACCAGGCCGGGTATGACGTGAAGTTCGTCCACGGCAACACGACGGCGGAGTCCATGGTTGCGCTGATCGGTGGCCATATCGATTCCGCCGTTTCATTCCCGCCGGCCTTTGGCCCTCATGTCAAATCCGGGCGGGCACGGCTCCTGGTGCTGAATCAGAAGATGGCTGAATACCCCAACGTCCCGACGTTTGCCGATTACGGCATCAAGGGCAGTTTTGAAGGCTGGTCCGGCGTGTTCGCCCCCAAGGGCACCCCTCCTGAAGTCATTCAGAAGCTGGTCAATGCAAGCGGCAAGGTCATGGACGAACCGAAGGTTCGCAAGGCCTTCGAGAACATGGGCGCGAACGTCGACTTTCGCCACGGCGAAGCCTGGACCAACGACATGCTGCTGAACTACGACATCATGAAAAACGCAGCCGCAAAAATGAAGCAGTAATACCCACCCCCGTGCAGGTCGCGCCGTCGATTTTCGACCCGCGGGTCGCTATACGGCCGCCGATTGTGCACAGGAGTCGGAGAAGCCGGAGGTTTGCGCCAGTGCGCAGATCTCCGGCGGCAAGACCACGCGCACACCATCTGCGCAATGAATTCATTTTTTGACGTGGCGGACCGCCGTCGTCCTTTCGCGTCAAAGGAGACCTGAAGTGAAGCGTTACCAAACCCCGGCACACACACGATCAAACACGACGGAGTCGCTCGCATCGAACCGCCGGCTGCAGCCACATGCTCAGAGGAGCTCGACATGACGATCGAACGTCACCGCGCCAACCAGCGCATGAGCCAGGTAGTTGTCAGCGGTCAGATGGTTTTCCTTGCCGGGCAGGTCGCGCAGGACGCCTCCGCCGATGTCGCCGGTCAGACCACACAGATTCTGGCGCAAATGGATGAATTGCTGGCCGTCGCGGGCACCAGCAAATCCAACCTGCTCTCCGTCACCATCTGGCTTACCGATATTCGGGCGTTCCAGTCCATGAATGCAGTCTGGGACGCATGGATCGACGCCGCAAACCCGCCCGCCCGCGCCTGCGTGGAAGCACGCCTGGCACGCCCGGAGCTGAAGGTTGAGATTCAGGCAACCGCCTTGCGTCCGCAGAGCGAGCGCGTGCAATGACACTACCCAGAAACATTGCGGTGATCGGTGCTGGCATCGTCGGTCTGTCGTCCGCTTTGTGGCTCCAGAAGATGGGCGCCAAAGTGACGCTGATCGATCGCAACGAACCCGGACTGGGCACGTCCTTTGGCAATGCGGGCCTGTTCGCCGACTACGGTCGCCTGCCGGTTGCCAGCTACGCACAGCTTCGCAAGATCCCCGGCATGCTCCTCGACAAGACGAGCCCGCTATCCTTGCAGCCCCGGTATGCAAGACACCTGATGCCTTACGGGTGGCACTTCATCAAGGCGTGCACACCCGAAAAATACCGTCAGGGACGTGATGCACTGACCAGCCTGCAAACGACCGCACCCGCAGCCGATGAAACCTTGCTGAGCGAAACAGGTGCGGCCAGGCTTGTCCGTCATGACGGCTGTCTCGCCCTGTTTTCCACCAGGGAAGGCTTCGAAGCGGCCTTGGCCGGGCATCTGCGTGAACGCAGGGAACAGGGCGTGAAGGTGCAGGTCATGTCGGCTGAAGAGGTTCGGGAGCTCGAACCCGACCTGAGCCACTTTCATGCCGGTGGCGTGCTCTATCCGGAGACGCGATTTACGGTAAGCCCGATCGAACTGAGCCGGATGTATGCGCGCCATTTCGTTGCCCAGGGCGGCAAGCTGTTGCTCGACGAGGTCACGACGGTGTCCGACATGGACGGCAAGTGCCGAGTGAACACCGCTCAGGGCTCGCATACCTTCGACCGCGTTGTCATCTGCGCGGGCGTTGCCGGCGCGAGGCTCGCGCAACAACTTGGAGTAAGAATCCCGCTGGTCAGCGAGCGTGGTTATCACCTGGTGCTCGAGTCCGACACCTGGCACCTGAACAGACCCGTCGGCTGGCTGGATTACGCGGTATTCATGACGCCCATGGATGATGGCATCCGGATTGCGGGCATGGCGGAGTTCGCAGCCCCGGACGCACCGCAAGGTGAAAAGCAGCCCGAAATCATGCTGGATGTCGCCGCCAAGATGATGGGCCGGACACCCTCCGTGAAATCAACCTGGGTCGGAAGCAGACCATCGACGCCCGATTCGCTGCCCGTCATCGGTCGCGTGCCGGGGCACCCGAACTTCATGCTGGCCTTCGGTCACGGTCACCTCGGACTGACGCTGGCCGCAACGACCGGCAAACTGGTTGCGGAATCCATCCAGGGCACTCAGCAAGACGCACTGCTGGCCCCCTTCTCACCTTCCAGGTTTCACTGAAACGCCCCTTCAGTCCCTCCGTTACTCGAGAGATCTCATGATTCTTCAAGGTGGTTTCAACTACTACGGCATCCCGCTTGGCGTCATTTCGCTGGAGTCGCTTTTCCCCAAGCCTGAGGGCCATATCAAGTACGCCGCGAGCTTCGACTTCCCGGTTCTCTACAGAACGGTCAAGGGCGCGACCGTCGACCGACTGATCCGGGAGCGCGACCCCGAGCTGCTCGAGCCCTTTATCGAGGCCGCCCGCGAACTGGAGCGTGAGGGCGTGCACGCCATTACTGGCAGTTGCGGCTTTCTGGCCTTGCACCAGCAGCAGATCGCCGACGCGGTCAAGGTGCCGGTGTTCATGTCCAGCCTGCTCCAGGTTCCGCTCGTAAGCCGAATGCTTGGCGGCGGCAGGAAAGTGGGCGTCGTCGTCGCCAACAGTGAAGCGCTATCGGCAGATCATCTGCGCGGCGCCGGCATCGCTGACGAACCCCTCGCCATTGGCGGCATGCAGGATCAGCCGCAGTTTGCCGACGTCATTCTTCACGGCCATCGCAACGACCTGGACATGGACGTATTCAGCAGCGAGCTGTGCAGCGTCGTTGAGCGGATGCTGACGGACAATCCAACTGTCGGTGCGATCGTTCTCGAATGCACTGACCTGTCACACTTCGCCCCGGAACTGCACCAGCGCTTTGGCCTTCCGGTGTTTGACCTCACGAGCCTCACCCGGATGGTCGCTGGCGCAGTACATCGTACACGTGCCTGAACGCGGCCCGACCTGACGGCACCTGCGGATTCCGCACGACGCATGTGAGATCGTCGGCATCCAGGTAACCGTCATGGTCCAGCGGAAGGCCGGCAACGGGATTTCGTCTTCCGTGCATTCACACTACACTGGAACATGATTACCCAGAGCCCGCTCCCGAGGAGCCCCCACACGGTTTACGCCATGAAATGCATCAGTGACGCCTGGACGACCCACGGTCATGAGCTTATCCGCTTCGTGAGCGGCCGCATCGCCAATGCCGACGAAGCGCGGGACCTCGTGCAGGAGGTCTTCCTGCGGGCGATGTTGCACGACCGCGGCTTGTGCGGCATCGATAACCCCAGAGCCTGGCTTTTCCACGTCGCGCGCAACCTGCTCATCGACCGCTACCGGCTGACCAAGGAGCAGATCCCGCTCGACGACGCGGACTACGCCACCCCCGACGAGTCGGACCAGGCGGTCGAGTCACTCTCTGCCTGCCTGCCTCGCGCGCTCGCCGAGCTCGCCCCCGAAGATCGCGAAGCCCTGACCCTGTGCGACATCGAAGGCCTGTCCCAGCAAGCCTACGCAGCGCACCTCGGGCTCACGCTCCCGGCCGCCAAGTCACGTGTTCAGCGCGCCCGAAAACGATTGAAAGCCCAGCTCGTCACCGCCTGTCAGGTGCGGTTCGACGAGGCCGGCCAGGTCTGCTGCTTCGTACCCCGCCCCCAGCACAAAGAATAATTACTGCGCGACCTGCATCTTTCGCCTGAGTGCTTCGTCTCCCAGAACACAAGGACTACAAACGAAGACGTTGCCATGCAAGTCGATGCCCCCCATTCCCCCCATGACGCCTATCGCCCCCTGCGCTGGGCCGGTGGTGTCGCCCTCGCCACCATGCTCTGGGTGGCCGCCTATGCATACCTCAGCGAGTTCGCCGACAGCGTTCTGCATCTGCTCGGCCTGAGCCGCGCGACGGCCCTCGGCGAAGCCCTTCACTTCTTCTTCTACGACACCCCAAAGGTATTGTTACTGCTCACCGGCATCGTATTCGTGATGGGCATCGTACAGACCTTCTTCGCCCCGGAGCGCACCCGGGCATTGCTATCGGGCAGGCGAACCGGGATCGGCAACATCCTCGCTGCCTCGCTGGGCATCGTCACCCCCTTCTGTTCGTGCTCTGCGGTGCCCCTGTTCATCGGCTTTCTCTCGGCCGGCGTCCCGCTGGGGGTGACCTTCTCCTTCCTGATTGCCGCGCCCATGGTCAACGAGATCGCGCTCGCGCTGCTGTTCGGGATGTTCGGCTGGCAGGTGGCTGTGCTGTATCTGGGACTCGGGTTACTTGTCGCCATCGTCTCCGGCATCGTCATCGGCAAGCTCAACATGGAGCGACATCTCGAGGACTGGGTGCAGGCCATTCAGGCGCGGGCGGATCAACACTACGAACACGACACCCTGACCTGGATCGAACGTGGCGAAGCGGGTCTGGCCCACATTCGCGAAATCGTCATCAAGGTCTTGCCCTACATCATCGCCGGCATCGCCCTCGGCGCCGGCATTCACGGTTACGTGCCGGAGGATTTCATGGCCTCCTTCATGGGCAAGGACGTGTGGTGGGCCGTGCCCGCCGCGGTTGTTCTCGGCGTGCCGATGTACACCAATGCAGCGGGCATCATCCCCATCGTCGAGGCCCTCATCGGCAAGGGCGCCGCCCTGGGTACCGTGCTGGCCTTCATGATGAGCGTCATCGCCCTCTCGGCCCCGGAGATGATCATCCTGCGCAAAGCGCTCAAGCCCCGCCTCATCGCCACGTTTGCAGGCGTCGTCGCCTGCGGCATCCTGCTGGTGGGATACGTATTCAATCTGGTTTTATAGGGAGAACATCATGAGAGACGTAAAAGTGCTTGGTCCCGGCTGTGCGCGCTGCAAAACACTGGCCGAAATGGTGCAGCAGTCGGCAGATCAGGCAGGCATTGCCATCACGGTCGAGAAAATCGATGACATGGCCACCATCGTCGGCTACGGCGTCATGAGCACACCTGGACTGGTGATCGACGGCAAGCTCGTACATGCGGGCGGCCTGCCTGATGCGAAGAAAATCACCGGGTGGCTGCAGGACGGGGCGTCCACATAAGGCAGAACCGCACGCAAGGCCTTGATTGATGCCCATCTCACCGCGCGGCTGCAGGTCCTGCCCGAACTCATCGGGCTGCTCGCTGCCGATCCGCCCATCGTGATTCGGTCATGGTCGGCTACGGCAACGGGGCCTTCCTCCAGGCTGGTCGCGCGGACGTCCGTGATGCTCTTGCGGGCGACGCTGCAGCGCACATCAAGACTGCATGGGTCATTCTCAAAGCGGCGCCGCACGACTTCGACACGCATGGTGGCAGGGGAGTCACTTTCGCTCGCCGCAACAGCTCGACGGTATTCGGCGTGAATATGGGCTTCTCGGCCATCTCAAACCTGCTGGCGGAGAAGTCTTTGCCCCCGTCGTCGTGGATCAATCTCCTGCGGGATCGCGGAATGAACCGAGGGTGTTTGAGGTCATGTGCACAGCGCAGCGCAGGGCGCCCTGAACGACGCCCCAGCCGGAGGAGTTTGTGTCCGGCTCGCTTCCTCTTAAAGTGTTAGTCTTGTTGAACTTCAGGAGCCCCGCGCCGCCGTGACCCGAATTCGAATCAGTCATACAACGGTCTATCACTACCGCAACGCGGTCAGCCTGAATCCGCATCGGCTGATGCTGCGTCCCAGGGAAAGTCGCGAACTGCAACTCCTGTCGCACACCCTGAAGGTGTCTCCCGACGCAACGATCGCCTGGGCGCACGATGTCTCGGGCAATGCTGTCGCGACGGCGTCGTTCGCCGGCCAGACCGACACATTGCGGATCGAAAGCACGGTTGAGCTGGACCTCACCGGCAACCCCTGGCCGATCTTCAATATTGCAGCGTCAGCCCTCAATTTTCCCTTTTTCTATTCGAACGATGATCGCGCCGATCTGGGCGCCCTCGCCATCCAGCAATATCTCGACCCAATGGGGCGCCTGCAGAAGTGGGCCCGATCATTCGTGCGGGGGCCCGCGCCCGACACGCTGGAATTGCTGAAAGCGATCAGTCACGGCGTGTCAGAAGCCTTGCAGTACGAGGTGCGCGAAAGTGAAGGCACCCAGACGCCGACCGAATCGCTCGACCGCGGGCGGGGTTCGTGCCGCGACTTCGCAGTGCTGTTCGTTGAGGCGGTGCGCAGCCTGGACATGGGCGCCCGGATCGTGTCCGGCTATCTGTACGATCCGCAGAACACTGCGACGGGTTCCGCCGGGTCCGGATCTACCCACGCATGGGCAGAGGTCTATGTACCTGGGGCGGGCTGGATCAACTTCGATCCGACCAACCGCAGCATCGGCGGCTTCAACCTGGTTCCGGTCGCCGTTGCCCGCGACATCAAGCAGTTGATGCCGGTGTCGGGCAGCTACCTTGGTGGGGCTGACGCGTTCGCGGGCATGGAAGTGGAAGTCCGGGTGAGCTGACCAATCAGCGCCGGGCTAAGCCCAGCACCGAAAGAACGCGTTCGAACCGCCGCAACGTGTTTTGCATGAGTACGCTGCAGCCTTAGCTGGAAGAAGCGGTCACATTGGCCCGTGCCATGTGCAGCTTCTTGTAGCTGTCGATCAGACGCTGGTGGCGGTCAAGCCCTTCCAGTTTCATGCTCGTTGGCGTCAGGCCGTAGAAGCGCACACTGCCGTTCACCGACCCGATCACCGCATCCATGCGCGTGTTGCCATACATCCGGCGCAAATTGACCTCGTAATCATCGAGCGCCAGGTCATCATCCAGCAGCACCTCCAGCACCACATCCAATGCCTGGTAAAACAATCCGCGCTCGACGGTATTTTCGTTGTATTGCAGAAAGGCTTCCACCGACTCCTTCGCCGCTTCAAACTGTTGCAAAGCAAGACGAATCAGCAATTTCAACTCCAGAATCGTCAGCTGTCCCCAGACCGTATTCTCGTCAAACTCGACGCCGATCAGCGTGATGATGTCGGTGTAATCATCCAGCTCGCTGTCTTCCAGTCGTTCGAGCAGCGCTTCCAGACTGTCATCGTCAAGGCGGTGCAGGTTCAGGATATCGGCACGAAACTGCAGCGCCTTGTTGGTGTTATCCCAGATCAGATCCTCTACCGGATAGATTTCCGAATAGCCCGGCACCAGAATGCGGCAGGCCGTTGCACCCAAATTTTCATACACGGCCATGTACACTTCCTTGCCCATGTCTTCGAGAATGCCGAACAGCACCGCAGCTTCCTCGGCATTCGAATTCTCACCGTGTGCAGAAAAATCCCATTCAACGAAATCGAAATCCGCTTTGGCGCTGAAAAAGCGCCATGACACCACGCCGCTCGAGTCAATGAAATGTTCGACGAAGTTATTCGGCTCAGTCACGGCGTTGCTTTCAAAGGTGGGCCGAGGCAGATCGTTCAGGCCTTCAAAACTGCGCCCCTGCAGCAGCTCGGTAAGACTGCGTTCCAGCGCCACCTCCAGGCTTGGGTGTGCCCCGAACGAGGCAAACACACCGCCAGTACGCGGGTTCATCAGAGTGACGCACATTACCGGGTACACCCCGCCCAGCGAAGCGTCCTTTACCAGCACCGGAAAGCCCTGCTCTTCCAGGGCCTGAATCCCGGCGAGAATGCCGGGATACTTCGCCAGCACTTCGTGCGGCACATCCGGCAGTGCGAGCTCCCCCTCCAGAATCTCGCGCTTGACCGCCCGCTCGAAAATCTCCGACAGGCATTGGACCTGCGCTTCAGCCAGCGTATTACCAGCACTCATGCCATTGCTGAGATACAGGTTATCGATCAGGTTGGACGGAAAATACACCACCTCGCCATCTGAATGGCGCACATACGGCAGCGAGCAGATGCCGCGTTTCACATTGCCGGAGTTGGTGTCATACAGGTGCGAGCCACGCAACTCGCCATCGGGGTTATAGATTGGCAGGCAGTATTCATCGAGTATTTCGAGCGGCAGCGAATCCTTGAGGCCAGGCTTGTACCAGCGCTCATCCGGATAGTGCACGAACGCCGCGTCGGCAATATCTTCACCCCAGAACTGGTCGTTGTAGAAATGATTGCAGTTCAGCCGTTCGATAAATTCCCCAAGCGCCGACGCCAGCGCACTTTCCTTGGTCGCGCCCTTGCCATTGGTAAAACACATCGGCGATTGCGCATCGCGGATATGCAGTGACCACACGTTCGGAACAAGATTGCGCCACGAAGCGATTTCAATCTTCATGCCCAAACCTGCCAAAACGCCGGACATATTGGCGATGGTTTGCTCCAGCGGCAGATCCTTGCCAGCGATGCAGGTGCAAGCTTCAGCATCCGGACTCAGCATCAACAAGGCCTGAGCATCGGCATCCAGACTCTCGACCTCTTCAATCACAAACTCAGGCCCGGTCTGGACGACCTTTTTCACAGTGCAGCGGTCGATGGAGCGCAGAATTCCCTGGCGGTCCTTGGCGGAGATATCCGCCGGCAACTCGACCTGAATCTTGAAAATCTGCTTGTAGCGGTTCTCCGGGTCGACAATATTGCTCTGCGACAGGCGGATATCATCGGTTGGAATATTGCGAGTTTCGCAGTACAGCTTCACGAAATAAGCCGCGCACAAGGCCGACGAGGCAAGGAAGTAATCGAACGGCCCCGGTGCTGAGCCATCGCCCTTATAACGGATGGGCTGATCGGCCACGACCGTGAAATCGTCGAACCTGGCTTCAAGACGAAGCTTATCGAGAAAATTAACCTTGATTTCCATGCGGGAATTCCAGAAAAGCGTTCAGAACGGATTGGCGACTATTATCCCTGTTTTCCAGTAGCGGAACCGTGCTTCTCCAACGCTTCACGGCCCCCCGAAACGCTGAAAGCGTCACCCACCACGACGACCATTCATATGGGGGGAAGCGCTGTATGTGTTGCCGACATGCGCGATCTGACGGTGCTGGGAAGGCTTGGTGCGTAATTTGCTAGTCACATGGAAACAGCGTTCATATGGACGGTCTTTGTCGTGTTTCCTTCAATCCATCCCACAAACCATTCAATCGCCGGTACGGCCGTGAGCCAATGGCGCCCGTGCACAAGCCCTCCACGCGATGCACAACGCTGACGCCACTGCCGATGCGGAAGAGTGGGTCATCTGGAATGGTGGCCACGGACTGGTCACGACGGCAACACTCGGCCACGTCGAGGCAGGCCCCGGTGGCCGAAAGGCATGGCTGGACGAGCCCTTCGACATGGTCGGCCCGTTCAGCCTTGACGAACTCGTGACCCGAGGCAGGATCGTCTTTGCCGCCTGTATCGTCATGTCGCGCCAGCGTTGGCAAGACGACCAGGCAGACTTGCGACGCGCGTCACTGAACATGCGCCGCACCACCCAGCAAGGGATGAACGACGAATTTGCGCGCTTCTCAGGCCGACAAGGCGGAAACCACAGCAAGCCCCAAGCCTTGGACGAGCGGCAACACCGCGAGGCGCTGGAACTCCCGACCAACGGAAAGCTTGGACGAGATCAGGTCAACGCCGCATTTCGGCGCCTCGCCCAGAAGGCACATCCAGACGCCGGCGGCAGTCACGAACAGTTTGTACGGATAGGCAAAGCACGCGAAGTCTTGCTCGAATCCATTTCGAAACTGAAGGGCAGACACGTCGATTGACTCACTGAACAGGCGAATGCACCCATGTCCCAGATCATCAATTTTCCCGTTCCGAATAATCGGCGAAGTCACGATTATGATTCAGATGTTGAAGAAGAACTGGCTTCCGTCCCATTGAAAGACCGGGAGAAACTCAGGTTCGAGCTGATCAGGACGATCGACCGCTACGGCG
>JALNWS010000062.1 GCA_023230755.1 Azoarcus sp. | reverse complement strand
GCCGCTCGACCTGCGAGTGAACGTGCTCAAGGGCGACCGCGATGCCGTGCTCGCGAAGCTCAACGCAGACGGCTTTGCGGGTGAAGCGTGTACGCTGTCGCCGCAAGGGATCCGCCTTGCGGGCAAGCCCGCGCTGCAGAAGTATCCGCTGTTTCTCGAGGGCGGCTTCGAGGTTCAGGACGAAGGCAGTCAGCTCCTTGGCTTGCTGGTTCAGCCCAAGCGCGGCGAACTGGTGGTGGATTTCTGTGCCGGCGCCGGCGGCAAGACCCTGCAGCTGGGCGCGATGATGCGCTCGATGGGGCGTCTGTATGCCTTCGACGTGTCGGAGAAGCGTCTGGCCAAGCTCAAGCCGAGAATGGCGCGTTCGGGACTGTCGAACGTGCATCCGGTGCTGATCGCGCATGAAAACGATGCCAAGGTGAAGCGCCTCGCAGGCAAGGCCGACCGGGTGCTGGTGGACGCCCCCTGCAGCGGGCTGGGTACCCTGCGCCGCAACCCCGACCTGAAGTGGCGCCAGACTCCCGAGTCGGTGGATGAAATGGTCGTAAAGCAGCGCTCCATCCTGGCCGCTGCAGCGCGACTCGTGCGGCCCGGCGGACGCCTGGTTTATGCAACCTGCAGCCTGCTCGCCGAAGAAAACGATGCCGTGGTTGACGCTTTTCTGGCCGCGAATCCGGCATTCAAGGCGGTATCCGCCCAGGACGTGCTCGAACACCAGGGCGTAACGCTGGCCACCGGCGAGCGCTTGCGTCTGTCGCCACATGAGCACAATACCGACGGCTTCTTCGCTGCGGTGCTCGAACGTATTCCCTCCGCCCCCGCTGCTGCCGATGCGTGATGGCTGGCGGCGCACAGCGCTGGCGGTAGTGCAGACCTTATTGTTAGTTGGACTGGCTGGCAGCGCCTCCGCATCACAGACGTTCCGTGCCCAGGGCGAAATCGAACTTGCCTTCTCGCCCTGGGACGATCCGGAGAAGCTGTTGCTCGATGTGGTGAGCAAGGCCCGCCACAGCCTGCTGGTGCAGGCCTATGCCTTTACCAACCGCAAGTTTGCCGATGCCTTGGTTGCGGCACACCGGCGTGGAGTGCGGGTGGAGGTGCTCGCCGACGCTGGCATGAACCGGCGCGCGCGCGGCAATGCCGTGCCCCGGCTTCTGGCAGGGGGCGTGCCGGTGGCCTTCGAAACCCGTTATCGCGCAGCACACAACAAGGTAGTCATTGCCGATGCGGAGGGGCCGGGCTGTACCGTGGTTACCGGTTCATACAATTTCACCTGGTCGGCCAACAACCGGAACGCGGAGAATCTGCTGGTGATGCGTGCGCATTGTCCGCTCGCACGCAGTTATCGTGACAACTGGCGACGCCATCGTGCTCAAGCGACGCCGGTTCATCGTCTCCCCTGGAAGCCGTGAACATGCAGCAAGGTCCCAATCTGGTCGCACTGGCCGAGAACATCATGCGTGCATGGGAAGGCCTCGGGCAGGCTGCCATGTTGCGTCAGCTCGCCGTGATTGTCTGTGCCCTTGCTGTGGGCTGGTTCATCCAGCAGGCTTGGGACCGGCGCTTGCTGAAGCTCGATCCTGAGCTGTTCAACGCGGCTCGGCGCTTCGGACAGCATGGCGCCAAGCGCGTGCTGTTCCCATTGTCCGCCCTGCTGCTGGTGGTTGCCGCGCGGGGTGTGCTGGCGCGCTATCAACCCGTCCATCTGCTCAACCTGGCTGTGCCCTTGCTGACCTCGCTGGCAGTGGTCCGCTTCATTGTATTCACGCTGCGGCAGGCAGTTGGTCGCACAAGCTGGCTGGGTGTGCTGGAAAAGTTTTTCTCGGCAGTGGTCTGGAGCGTGGTGGCACTCTACATCCTGGGCTGGTTGCCCGAAGTGATCGCGGGTCTGGACTCGATGTCGATCATCCTCGGCGGGCAGAAGCTGTCGGCCTGGACCCTGATGAAGGGGGTGACGATGGTCCTGCTGACCTTGCTCGTCGCCATGTGGCTGGCGGGGGTGCTCGAACGACGGATGGCGGCTGCAAAGGGGATCGATGCCAGCGTTCGGCTGGTGCTGACACGGGCAACGCGAGCACTGTTGACGCTGGTCGCCTTCCTCGTCGCCTTGCCAATGGTCGGCATCAATCTCACCACGCTGTCGGTGTTCGGCGGTGCGCTGGGGGTCGGTCTCGGTTTCGGCCTGCAGAAGATTGCCGCAAACTATGTATCAGGTTTTATCATCCTGATTGATCGCTCTTTGCGTATCGGTAACCTGATTTCAGTCGGCGCCGAGCGTGGCGTGGTCAAGGAGATCACTACCCGCTATACGGTGATCAGGGCGCCGAACGGCATCGAATCCATCGTGCCAAATGAGGTGCTGGTGAGTTCCGTGGTGCAGAACGAGACCTTCACCGATACCCAGGTAGCGCTGCCGCTCGCGTTTCAGGTGGGCTACGATGCGGATCTCGATCAGGCGCTGCAAATTCTTGTCGCCGTGGCGGCGGGGCAACCGCGAGTGCTTGCCGATCCGCCTCCGAGGGCCTATCTGACCGGTTTTGGCGACAATGGCATCGACCTGCGACTGGGATGCTGGATTGCAGACCCGCAGGAGGGTACGCTAGCCATCACTTCCGAGATCAACATGGAAGTGTGGCGCCGATTCAAGGCTGCAGGCATTGGCATACCGTATCCGCAACGAGAAGTGCGTCTGCTCCCGCCACTTTTCCCCGCGCCGGCTGTCGAACAACAAGCAGAGCCGGTCTGAATTCCGGCAAGACCACCGTTTTGGTGGTTTACTGTGTGTCGTGTAACGAGCGCACAGGTTTCTCATGAACAAGGATTTCTAAAGTATGTATTCCGGGCTTTTCGAGCTCCCCTGGTGGGGCTATGTCGTTGTTGCGCTGGTGATGACTCACATCACCATTGCATCTGTCACCATTTATCTGCACCGCCATCAGGCTCATCGCGCGCTTGAACTGAGCCCCTTGCCAAGCCATTTCTTTCGCTTCTGGCTGTGGCTGACCACCGGCATGGTCACTGGCGAGTGGGCTGCGGTGCATCGCAAGCACCATGCCAAGTGCGAGACGGCGGAAGACCCGCACAGCCCGCAAACGCGCGGCATCCGCAAGGTGCTTTTTGAAGGTGCCGAGCTCTACCGGATCGAGGCCGACAACAAGGAAACCCTCGCGCGCTATGGCCACGGCACACCCAATGACTGGCTCGAACGCAATGTCTATCGTCGCTCCGTGGTCGGCGTGTCGTTGATGCTGATCATCGACGTCATGGCCTTCGGCGCGATCGGCCTGACGATCTGGGCCGTGCAGATGATGTGGATTCCGATCTGGGCTGCTGGCGTGGTCAATGGCTTGGGGCATTACATCGGCTACCGCAACTTCGACTGTACCGATGCATCGACCAACCTGGCGCCCTGGGGCATCCTGATTGGCGGCGAGGAGTTGCACAACAACCACCACAGCTTCGCCACCTCAGCCAAACTGTCCGCCAAGTGGTACGAGTTTGATATCGGCTGGATGTACATCCGCATTCTGGAGATCTTCGGGCTGGCCAAAGCCAAGAAGGTCATTCCGCTGCCGAAGTTCGGCGAAGCCAAGCATCAGCCCGATTTCGATACCCTGCAGGCCATCATCACCCACCGCTATGACGTGATGACGCGCTACATGCAGTCACTCAAGCACACCTGCAGCGAGGAAATCGAGCGTCTCAAGAAAAGCCACACGGGCAAGTTCGACGCCCGTGCCCTGCGGCGCTGGGTACTCTCGGGTGAAGAACGGCACCTGTGCGCCGAGCAGAAGGCGCAGCTTGCAGTTGTAATTGAGGACAGCAAGGCCCTGGTCACCGTGGTCTCCATGCGCGAGGAGCTGGCAGCCATCTGGGCTCGTTCCACAGCGACACATGAACAGCTGCTCAAGCAATTGCATGAATGGATCGAACGCGCCGAGCAGAGCGGCATCCAGCAACTGCAGGACTTCTCCCTGCGGCTGCGACGCTACGCAATCTGACGCAACACAAAGCAAACGGGCGGAAGTTATCCGCCCGTTTGCTTTTCTGCTGTTGAATGCCGCGAGCCCGCAGCGTCGGTCGTGATTGCTTCAGCGCTCTCCGCGCACCGCGTCCGCCCAGCAGTTTGGCGTTTCGTACAGCCTCACCCGTTCGAGCTGGAGCTGGTTTCCGTAAACATCCCGATAGGCGCCGTCCAGAATGCGGAAAGCCTCTGCTGCCAGGTTTTCGGCAGTCGGCACCACATCCAGTGTGACCGTCTTGTGTCCCGGCATCGAGGCGAGGAACGCGGCGACCTGGATGTCATCGCGGTACACCAGAAACGCGTGATCCCAGCGGCTGACGATCAGTTCGTTGGCCACTTTCTTGACGTCTGCGAAGTCCATCACCATGCCGTTGACCGCCTGTCCGGCTGCGTCGATGATGTTACCTGACAGCGTCACCTCCAGCGCGTAACGATGGCCGTGCAGATGCCGGCACTGGCTGGCGTGATCCGGAATCCGGTGTCCAGCGTCGAATTCGAGACGACGGGTGATGCGCATGGTTAACCTCGCTTGAAAGGCAGCGGATTATAGCATTTGCCGGAACCCTGGCCTTCTGCCTGCGCGAACGCAACTTACTGAGCCAAAAATGATTTCGACCTCACAGATCCTGACCATCCACAATCATGACCGCGAGCTTGCCGGTCTGACCTACGTCTATCCAGTGCTGTCACGTCGCGCGGGCGGGGTGTCGATCGGCATCAACCTGAATCCGAACAACGCCTGTAACTGGCATTGTGCCTACTGTCAGGTGCCCAACCTCGTACGTGGCAAGGCGCCGGACATCGATCTGGCGCAGCTCGAGTCGGAGCTGCGCGGTTTTCTCACCGTGCTGGTGCACGGCGACTGGCTTGAGCACAATGCACCCGAGGGCTTGCGTGAGATCCGCGATATCGCGTTTTCAGGAAATGGCGAGCCGACCAGCGCGGCGGTGTTCCCCGAGGCGGTCGCGCTGGTGGCGCGTCTGCATGACGAGTTCGGGCTGGGGGCAGATGTTCCTGTGCGTTTGATTACCAACGGCAGCCTGATGGCGCAGGCGCGGGTACAGGAGGGAGTGAGCCGGCTCGCGGCGGCAAACGGGGAGGTCTGGTTCAAGGTCGACGGAGGCGATGCGGATGCGATCGAGCGCATCAATGGCGTGCGTATCGAGCCGGAAGTCATTTCCCGTCATCTGGCGCAGTGCTCCGCGCGTTGCCCTACCTGGGTGCAGACCTGCATGTTCCGTTGGGATGGCGAGTTGCCCACGCGGCACGAAATTGATGCCTATCTCGACGTGCTGACGGCGGCAGGAATCGAAAACCTGAAGGGAGTGCTTCTGTACGGTATCGCGCGGGAGTCGAGGCAACCCGAGGCGTCTCACCTTTCGGCACTGACGCTGGAGGAACTCGAGGAGATTGCAGCTCGCATCAAGGAAAAAGGGCTGACGGTTCGCGTCAGCCCTTGATTCTTGCGGTCGCCCGGCTTGCGGGCGGCATTCCCGAGCATTAGCCAGCCTTGCGCTTGGCCTTTGCTTCCTTCTTCAGGGTCTTGTACAGCTCCGGATTGCTGGCCTTCAGGTATTCGGCCACGTCCACGTCGTCGCGCTTGACCTTGTTGATGTCGATTTGCTCGACGTGAACCAGGCGAAGCAGGGCCTGCACCGGGCGTGGAATGTTACGGCCGCTTTCATAACGGGAGCCACCACTCTGGGTAACGCCGATCTTGGACCAGAACTGGGATTGGTTGAGACCGAGCTTGCGGCGGATCTCTCGTACATCAAGGGTGTCGGAGCTTTTCATGACTTTGTCCTTTGTTGAGTTGCCAGACATATATTGAGACTGAATTTGTCTGTGAGTGGTTCCTACAACTTAAGTTGTAGGATGGTCAGAGTATAGATCAAGGCAAACAGAATATACAACGGTGATAATTCACGAATCGGGGTTAACCACAATCGATAGGGGCTCAAAGTCGTGAATTTGTTGTAAGCCTGCAAAAAAATCAGCATCGGATAGAATCATGTCCTTTGCCGACAAGCACTTGGGTACGACGATGGCGCTGATAGTCCAGAAATATGGCGGTACCTCAATGGGCAGTCCTGAGCGTATCAGGAGCGTTGCCGCCAGGGTGGCGAGGTTCCGTGCGCAGGGGCATCAGGTAGTGGTTACGGTGTCGGCGATGAGTGGTGAGACCAACCGGTTGATCGCGCTGAGCAAGGCGGTTTCACCGAACCCGGACCCGCGCGAACTCGATGTGGTCATTTCGACGGGTGAGCAGGTTTCGATCGGTCTCTTGTGCATGGCACTGCAGGAAACCGGCGTCAGGGCGCGAAGCTACACCGGCGGGCAGGTGAAGATCCTGACCGATAGTGCGTACTCCAAGGCACGCATCCTGAGTATCGACGAAACGGCGATTCGCAGGGATCTTGGGCAAGGCTGCGTCGTAGTGGTGGCTGGATTCCAGGGGGTCGATGCGCAAGGCAACATCACCACGCTCGGCCGCGGTGGCTCGGATACCACCGGGGTTGCGCTGGCCGCTGCGCTCAAGGCGGACGAGTGTCAGATCTATACCGATGTCGATGGTGTATACACCACCGATCCACGCATCGTTCCCGAAGCCCGCAAGCTCGACACCGTCACGTTCGAGGAGATGCTGGAGATGGCCAGCCTTGGCTCCAAGGTGCTGCAGATTCGCGCAGTCGAGTTCGCCGGCAAGTACAAGGTCAAGCTGCGCGTCCTGTCGAGCTTCCAGGAAGAAGGCGAGGGCACGCTCATCACCGTTGAGGAAAACAGCACCATGGAAAAGCCCGTCATTTCCGGCATCGCCTTCAATCGCGACGAGGCCAAGATCACCGTCCTGGGTGTGCCCGACAAGCCCGGCATCGCCTTTCAGATTCTTGGTCCGGTTGCGGACGCCAACATCGATGTGGACATGATCATTCAGAACGTCGGCAAGGATGGGTGTACCGACCTCTCCTTTACGGTCGGTCGCGCCGACCTCGACAGGGCGATGACGCTGCTCGACGGGGTCAGGGAGCAGATCGGCGCGGCTGCAGTTTCGGCCGACAAGACCATGTGCAAGGTCTCCGTGGTCGGCGTGGGCATGCGCTCGCATCCGGGCGTCGCATCGAAGATGTTCCGTGCGCTGGCCGAGGAAGGGATCAATATCCGGATGATTGCGACCTCGGAAATCAGGATCTCGGTCGCGATCGAAGAGAAGTACCTTGAATTGGCCGTGCGCGTACTGCACAAGGCCTTCGAACTCGATTCGGTGGCTTCATCGAAAAATATCTCGAACTGAAATTGACCTCGAGGCAGGGAGTCTATATAGTCCCGCCTTCGTGATGGAGACGTGGCCGAGAGGTCGAAGGCACTCCCCTGCTAAGGGAGCATGCGGGCAAAACCTGCATCAAGGGTTCGAATCCCTTCGTCTCCGCCAGAGCTTTAGTAAAGACGCCCCTTTCGGGGCGTTTTTGCTTTGTGGCCTGGGTTTTCTTCACGCAGCCATCTTTTCGCTCAGTGTGCTGCCCCGTGCGGGTTTGTCGGCGATGAACCGGCCAAGGCGGGGCTTCCGCGCACAGGGATGGCTCAGGCAAGCGATCAGGCGGGCACCGCAGCCGAACCGCCGCCTGATGTGGTTCAGTTGACCCGTGCGCCGGCAGCGGGCGGGGTGCGTGCGGCCAGACCGGTATCCGCCTGCAGCAGCTCGACCATGTCGCCGAGGATTGCGCCGGCCTCGTCGAGCAGGACATCGCGGCGGTTCTTGCCGGATTTTTCGGCATCCAGTTCGGCGCGCAGGCTACGCTCACCGGCCACCAGACCGTCGTCACGCAGCGCCGCAATGTCCTCCGGGCCTGCCTTGTCTCCAGTGCTGCCCGCTGCGGCAGCGCGCGCCACTTCCCTGGCCTTGAGGCGTGTCTCCTGCATGCTTCTTTCGCGGCGACGTTCGTTCTCGTTCAGGGAGATTTCGTTGCGTTTGCGCAGGGTGTCCAGTTCTGCGACGTCTTCTTCCAGATTACGGTAATCGATATCGTTGGTGATCCGGGCCTCGTGGCGAAGCGTCAGTGTCGGCAGGAGCTCGGAGAACTGTCCTTCAGGGGTAAATGGGGCCGCTTCCACCTGCGTCCAGGGCAAGGCGTTGTCGTAACTCGATTCGCCGAAATTGTCCTTGTCTGCCAGCGAGGGCAGGGCGATGTCGGGGGTGACGCCCTTCAGCTGCGTGGTGCCGCCGGAGACGCGAAAGAACTGCGCAACCGTCATCTTCAGTTCGCCATACGTGGGGGTTTTGCTGTCGGCCATTTCATCAAGATCGAGCAGGGTCTGGACCGTGCCCTTGCCGAAGCTCTGCTCGCCGATGATGAGGCCGCGACCGTAGTCCTGCACCGCAGCGGCGAAGATCTCCGAGGCGGATGCTGAGGCGCGATTGATGAGCACGCCCAGCGGGCCGCTCCAGGCCTGGCCGGGGATGAGGTCGCGCTCGATCCGAATCTGCCCTTGTGCGTTGCGCTGCTGAACGACCGGGCCGGTGTGGATGAAGAGGCCGGTCAGCGCGATGGCTTCGTCGAGCGATCCACCGCCGTTGTTGCGCAGGTCGATCAACACGCCATCGACGGCTTCGTCCTTCAGTTCGGACAGCAGCCGCGCCACGTCGCGGCTTGCGCTGCGGTAGTTGTCGTCACCGTTGCGGCGTGCGTCGACGTCCTGGTAGAAGGTCGGCAGGGTAATCACCCCGACACGTTTCCTGGCGTCGCCGCTGCCAAGCTCAAGAATGGATTTGCTCGCCGCCTGCTTCTCAAGGTTGATGGTGTCGCGCACCATCACGACCTGCTTGTGCTCCGCGTCCGGGCCGGCGTCGGCGGGGAGAATGTCGAGCACGACGGTCGTGCCCTTCTCGCCGCGGATCATGCCCACCACGTCGTCTACCCGCCAACCCACGACGTCGACGAAGGGCGTGTTTTCGGCCTGTGCGACGCCCGCGATGCGGTCGCCAACCGCAAGGCGTTCGGAGCGGCTCGCCGGCCCGCCTGCCACCAGTTCGCGGATGGTGACGTAGTCGTCGCGCTCCTGCAGCACGGCGCCGATGCCGACCAGCGACAACTTCATGGCGATGGCGAAGTCCTCGGATGCACGCGGTCCGAGGTAGCTCGTGTGCGGTTCGATCGATGCGGCGTAGGCGTTCATGAACACCTGAAAGACGTCGCTGCTTTTCGCGCGCGAGGAGCGGGTGAGGGCGGTTTCGTAACGCCTGTCGAGTGTGGAGCGGATCTCCGTCTCGTCCTTGCCGGCGAGCTTGAGCCGCAGCCAGTCGTTCTTCACCCGCTTGCGCCAGATGTCGTCGATCTCGGCCTCGGAGGCAGCCCATGGCAGGTCGGTGCGTACGTAGCGGTATTGTTCGTCGATCCCGAAGTCGAAACCCTTGTCCAGCAGCTCGCGCGCCAGGCTCAATCTTTCCTGCACGCGCTGGACGTAGCGGGTGTAGATGGCGAAGGGCGTGCCGAGCTGCTGCCCAGCGATGGCGTCGTCGAGCAGGGTGCGTGCGGCGGAGAACTGATCGATGTCAGCCTGCAGGAAAAACACCCGCTCGGGGTCGAGCGATTTCAGATAGCGGTCGAAGATCTTCTCCGACATGCGATCGTCGAGCGGCATGGCCTCGTAGTGGTAGCGGCTCAGAAGCCGCGCGCTGACCGCAGCGGCCTCTGCCTGTGTCTGGTCCGGCTGCAGCACAATGGGCGCGGGCGCCGGGCTTGCCGCCTGCACTGCGGTGGCCAGTGCCAGCAGAATCCAGAGGATGTTTCGTTTCATGTCGGGTGCTCCATTGCATTGTGCGTGATGCGTCCAGCAGACTTGCGTGAGCGCCGGCGTCGAATTGATCGGGCTGCGCCTGAACGGCCTGATCGTCAAGTTCCGCAAGCTTACCAGCCGGGACTGACGCCAATAAGACTCGCGCCGTGCGAATCAGTTCGTGGGGAGGGCTTCGATCACGCTGGGGAGCCATCCTGCCGGCAGCCATTGCAGATCCAGCGGCTCATCGATGTCGTGCTGCGCCGGGAGCCGTGCGACGCGCCAGCCGATGTGCCCCATGCGCTCAAGGGTTTCGTCGGCCACGGTGGAGACGCTCCAGCGCATGTCGTCGAACAGCGATGCGTGAAAGTGGTTCAGCCCGAGCAGTGCATAGCCGCCGTCTGCGGTCGGGGTGATTGCCGCGTCGTGGTCGTTCAGCGCACTCGCCGCCGCGCACAGTACGTCGCTGTCGAGGGCAGGGCAATCGGTGCCGATCAGCAACACCGGCAGGCCGGCATCGAGTCCGCGCAACGCTGCGCGAGCCATTCTTGCGCCAAGATCGCCTTCGCCCTGCTCGGACCACTGCAGCTCGGGGGGCAGGGCCAGCTCGCGCCAGGCGGGATCGGCGGTCGACGGGGCCGCGCACAGCTCTACCGGTCCCAGATTTGCGCGCAGCGCATTGCCGACGGTGTGCGCCAGCATGCGTCGTGCGAGCCTGGATGCGCCTTCGGCGCCAAGCGCGGGGATGAGCCGGGTCTTGGCATAGCCTGCGACGGGCGCCTTGGCAAAGATGATGATGCGGGTCGGTTTCATCGCCTTCATGTCGCGTTCAGTCGTGACGCCAGGCCTGGTAACGCCCCAGCCAGCCGAGCGCCGCCCGGGCAAGCAGTGGAAACACGCCAAGCAGCGCGAACGAGGCCAGCAGGCCGGGCGACACAATGCCGCCAAGCCCATCGATGCGGGCAAGCTGGGTGCCGGCGTTCACATACACCAGCGTGCCTGCGAGCATGCCGAGCTGGCTCACCCAGTAGAAGGTCGTGGCGCGGATCGGGGTCAGCCCCATCAGCAGATTGATGAGGAAAAACGGAAACACCGGCACCAGGCGCAGCGTGAACAGGTAGAAGGCCCCATCCTTGCGTACGCCGTCGTTGAGCGCCTTGAGGCGATCGCCGAAGCGTGCCTGCACCGTCTCGCGCAACACGTAGCGCGAGGCCAGAAACGCCAGCGTGGCACCGATGGACGACGCAAAGGACACCAGCACCATGCCCCACAACAGACCGAAGAGTGCCCCGCCGGCCAGCGTCATGATGACCGCGCCGGGCAGCGACAGCGCAGTGGCCACCACGTAGAGCCCGAGATAGGCCAGCCCGAGCAGTATCGGCGACGTGTCGCGCAAGTCAGTCAGGCCGGCCATGCCGGCCTTGAGTCCGTCCAGCGTCAGCAGATGCTGCAGGTCGAACGCGAAGAACAGCACGACCAGCAGCGCCGCGGCGAGGACGAGGGCGATCTTCTTCATTGTCATCAGCCGTGCAGGGCGCCGCCACAGCTGCTGCCCTGCCCAGCGGTGCAGCCATAGCAGTGGTCCGCCACCCGCACCGGATCGCCGGCAGGGTTGGTCTTGAGCAGGTCGCGCAGATGCGGGCGCGCGGGCAACGACGCGCCGGGCAGGGCGAGCCCCAGCTGCTGGTTGAAGTCGCAGTCGTACAGATAGCCCTGCCAGTCGACACTGACCAGGCTGCGGCACATCACGCCGGCAAGGTTGTCCTGCTGATAGTTGGTCTTGAGCAGCTTCATGTAGGTATTGAACTGCCCCTTCGAGATCAGCATCGAGCCGAAGCGCTGAATCGGCATGTTGGCCAGCGCATAGAGTTCATTGAAGACGATGCCGAAATGGTCGAACAGCTCACGCTTGTAGTCGGCCTGCAGCTTGACCTGATCGGGCGGCAGTGACGGGCCTTGCGGGTTATACACAAGGTTCAGCACCAGCCCGGTGCCGGGTTTGCCGTAACCCAGCGCATTGAGCTGCTGCAGCGCGGCGATGCTCTTGTCGAAGGTGCCCTTGCCGCGCTGTTTGTCGACATTTTCCAGCGAATAACAGGGCAGGGAGGCAACCACTTCCACCTGCTGCTCGGCGAGGAACTGGCCGAGATCTTCGTGGCCGGGCTCGAACAGGATGGTCAGATTGCAGCGGTCGATCACCTTCACCCCCTGCGCCCGTGCCGAACGGACCACTTCGCGGAAGGCCGGGTGCAGTTCGGGCGCACCGCCGGTGAGGTCGAGGGTCTCGATGCCGCGGGCCTCGATCACCTGGGTGACGAGCGCGAGATCTTCTGTGTCCATCATTTCGGTACGGTTCGGGCCTGCATTGACGTGGCAGTGCACGCAACTCTGGTTGCAGCGATAGCCCAGATTGACCTGCAGCGTGGTCAGCCGGTCGCGGCGCAGGGCGGGAAAGGCGGTGGCCTGGAGCAGGGGCAGGGTGGCGTGCATGGATGTCCTTGTATCGTGAATTGCGGCGATCACTTGCAGGATCGCCTTGTGCACGCTTGGTCGAATAAGGCCGGTGAGACCTTACATCGGCGCAACAGTTTCAGTGTGTTCCGGCTTCCTCCGGTCGGGCGGTGGCGGGATGGTCACGGCAGGCCGGACGTGGTGCCGGCGGAGCGCTTCCCGAACTTTCCGGGCAGATGCGTGTAAGGAAGCCACCACTGGTCGCGACGAAGGCAGCAACACGTCGGACGATCTGTTCCGTGTGTTTCCGCTTCACTCATGTTCCGCATTTTCCCCAAAGGAGATTCACCATGTCGCAATCTACCACCGCCCGTTACGCCTCCGCCGCCGCCATGGCGCTTGCCCTCAGTGCCGCCCTCTCGATTGCCGCCACCCCGGCTGCGGCGCAGTCGATGGACAAGGAAAAGTGCTTCGGCGTCTCCCTCAAGGGCAAGAACGACTGCGCAGCAGGACCGGGCACGACCTGTGCCGGTACTTCGAAGATCGACTATCAGGGCAACGCCTGGTCGCTGGTTCCCAAGGGTACGTGCGACAAGACGGCCTCGCCGACTTCGCCCACCGGTTTCGGCCAGCTCGAAGCCTTCAAGGAAAAGAAGGCCTGACCGGGCCGGACTGAACCGGAGACGCACATGCTATCCACGCACCTGCCCGCCACGCATTCCACAGCTTGCGTCTCCGCATCCAGCCTGCCCGCGCGGGCAGGGCTGGGGCTCAAGCCAGTTCATTTCGAACACGTGCTGTCGACGCAGCCAGACGTCGGGTTCTTCGAAGTTCATGCCGAGAACTACATGGTGCCCGGTGGCCCGCTGCATCATCATCTGGGACGCATCCGCGAACACTATCCGCTGTCGCTGCACGGTGTCGGGCTCTCGATCGGCGCGGAGTTTGCGCTCGACGCCAGCCATCTCGATGCGCTGGCCGAGCTGATTGCCCGCTACCAGCCGCAGTCGTTTTCCGAACATCTGGCGTGGTCCAGCCACGGCGAGGCCTTCTTCAACGATCTGCTGCCGCTGCCCTACACTGCTGCCACGCTCGACCGTGTGTGCGCACACGTCGATCAGGTACAGACGCGGCTGAGGCGGCACATGCTGCTCGAGAATCCGGCGACCTATGTCGAGTTCGAGGCCTCGAGCATGAGCGAGACCGAATTCATCTCCGAAGTGGTTCGCCGCACCGGTTGCGGACTCCTGCTCGACGTAAACAACATCCATGTGTCCTGCATCAATCATGGACGCGACTCGCGGGCCTACCTCCGCGCCCTCCCGCTCGACCGGGTGGGCGAGATCCATCTTGCCGGTTTCGCGACCCAGATGGACGGCGCCGGCGACCCCCTCCTCATAGACAGCCACGACGCGCCGGTGGCCGAGGCCGTCTGGGCGCTGTATGCCGATGCGCTTGCGCTGACGTCACCGGTTGCGAGCCTGCTCGAACGCGATAACGCTCTCCCTGCATTCGACGTCCTGCTCGCCGAGGCGGCGCGTGCCGAGCGCATGCTGGCCGGCCAGCCACCGCAGGCGCTGATCCACATGGCCGAAGAGGCGCACACATGAGCGCCGCGATGCATTCGACACAGTCCGGTTTCGCCCGCGCCCTGCTCGATCCGGCGCAGGCCTGTCCAGGCGGACTGCACACCTGGAACGGCTCCGATCCGGCGCGACGTTTTGCGGTGTATCGCAACAACGTCACGGTATCGCTGGTCGATGCGCTGGCCGACACCTTTCCGGTGTGCAGCGCACTGGTGGGTGAGCCCTTTTTCCGTGCCATGGCGCGGGTCTTCGTGGCCGAGCGGCCGCCGCAATCGCGCGTGCTGGCCTTCTATGGTCGCGATTTCCCTGCTTTCGTCGAGGACTTCCCGCCAGCCGCGTCGGTGCCCTATCTCGCTGATGTGGCCCGACTCGAGATGATGCGTCAGGAGGCTTGCCATGCGGCGGATGTAGAGCCGCTGGCTGCAGAGGTGATTGCCGGGCTGCTTGCCGCCCCGGCGCAGCTGCCCGCGCTGCGGATTCATGCGCATCCCTCGGTTGCCGTGCTGAACTCGCGCTATGCGGTGCATTCCCTGTGGGCTGCACACCAGGGCGAGGGCGAGCTGGCGGCTGTCGCCCCGATGTTGGCGCAGGCGGTCATGGTGCTGCGTGTCGGGCTCGATGTGCACAGCATCGTGCTGGCGCGTGGCATCGGCGTTTTCATTGAGCAGTTCATCCAGGGGGCCGAACTGGTTGTCGCGCAGCAAGCGGCAACGGCGTCCGACCCCGATTTCGATCTCGTCACTGCGCTGGGTAGCTTGCTGCACTGGCAGATCATCACTGCACTCCGCACGGGAGATGACGACCATGAACACACAGACTGAATCCTTCACACGCCTGCCCGCCGCCGGCGAACCCGCCCTGATACAACTCGTCCGGCGCAGTGTCGGGTTGATGGGGCGGATACCGCACTCGCTGATCGCCTTTGTCGGGCGGTTTTCGGTCGCTGCGGTCTTCTGGAAATCGGGTCAGACCAAGATCGAGGGCCTGGCCGTCGATCTGATCAACGGCGAGTTCAGCCTCGGCATGCCACATCTGTCGGATTCGGCGCTCTACCTGTTCCAGGAAGAGTACCGCCTGCCCCTGATCCCGCCCGAACTGGCGGCACCGATGGCCGCCTTTGCCGAACACCTGTTTCCGGTCCTGATCCTGTTCGGGCTGATGACGCGGTTCTCGGCGCTCGCGCTGCTGCTCATGACGCTGACCATCCAGATCTTCGTCTATCCCGATGCCTATCCGACCCATGGCGTGTGGGCTGCGGTGCTGCTGTACCTGATCGCGAACGGTCCGGGCAGGATCTCCCTCGATCACTGGATCGCACGCCGCTACCATGCGCACTGAGCATCTGCCGCACAGGCCGGGCGTGACCGGCCTTACTCGGGCAGCACGATCCCGGGCAGCATGGAGAGGCTGTCCATCGTGCCGTCGGGCATCGACGGCAGGCGCTCGGAGGGTTGGTTGAAACGGTTGCACCACATCACCCGATAGCCAAACGCCTTCGCCGAAAACGCATCCCAGCCGTTGGACGAGACGAAGCAGCTGTGCTCGGCGGTGACGCCCAGATGTTTTTCGGGCAAGGCGTAGACGCTCGGATGCGGCTTGAACACACCGACTTCCTCGACCGATATGACCGCATCGAAAAATGTGCTCAAGCCCGCATGCCCAACCGCTGCCGACAACATTGCGGGCGAACCGTTGGACAGGATCGCGAGCTTCATGCCTCCGGCCTTGAGCCGTTGCAGGGTTTCGGTCACTTCAGGGTAGGCCGGGATGCTCATGTAGCAGGCCATGAGCTGAACCTTGAGGTCGGCGCGGTCCAGATCGAAGCTCGACAAGGCAAAGCTCAGTGCTTCTCCGGTGACCTGCCAGAAATCAGCGTGGTGGCCGGCGAGCCCGCGCAGCCAGGTGTACTGAAGCTGCTTCGCGCGCCACAGATCGAGCACGTCCTTTGCCCTGTCTCCCAGCGCAGCCTCGGTGCCGCGCGCGACGCTGGAGACGTCGAACAGGGTTCCGTACGCGTCGAAGACGCACGCTTCGACGCCGTCAAGTCGTATTGTTTTCACTGTTTCTCGCCTCCATGCCTGGGGTTGGGGGTGTTCAGGGGGCTGCTGCCATCATTTCCTCTACGGGTGCGCGTGCGGCCGCACTTTGGATGACGCGTGAGATGAGCTCGTTGTCAGCCTCGGGTTCAAGGGCGGCCGGATTGCCTTTGCGTCCGGTCGGTGTTGCGTGGGGCCGACCGTCGTCGCCTGTCTCCAGGTGGTACTCGCCACCGCAGGAGCGGCAGTACACCTTTTCTCCCGCCTGTGCTTCCCGTCTCACCACCAGGGTGGGACCGCACATCATGCAGTTCTGCAGCGGAATGCCGTCGTCGCTGTGGCCGGCTACATGGTCGAGCCGGCCGGCTTCGCCCAGAACGATGAATTGCTCGCCCAGTTCATGATCGAACTGGGTGCCGAGGCGGCCGCGGATGATGTCGAGCGCCTGTGCAATCGGCATGCCCTTGCGGTATGGGCGGCTGCTGGTCATCGCGTCAAAGGCGTCGCAGATGCCGACGAGCCGGCCGTCGAGCGGAATTGCATCTCCGGCCAGCCCACGCGGATAACCGAGGCCATCCGGCGTCTCATGATGATGGAGCACCGCGGGGCGCACCAGCGCCGCCAGCGGGTGGCCAGCGAGCATGCGCGCGCCGACGTCGGGGTGGGTCTTGATGACGGCGTATTCTTCGTCGGTGAGCTTGTCCGCCTTGCGCAGGATGGCGTCCGGAATGCCGATTTTTCCGAGGTCGTGCAGAAAACCGCCGATCTCGATGCGGGCCAGGGCACCGCCGCTGATGCCGGCCGCCTCCGCGAGCAGGGCCGAGTAGCGCGACACCCGCCACAGATGGCCGCCAGTGTATGGATCACGCGCCTCGACCACCCAGGCCATGACCAGCAGACTGGCAAGAATCTGTGCGGACCGGTCGTCCGTCTTCTTTCGCGGGCTGAAATAATCGAACAGGCTCATGCGTATCAATCTCCGATGTGCTTGCCCGACCACTGTAACACTGGCGAAGAATGGCGCACTGCGCTTCGTGCGCGGGCCGGCTTGCGCACCCGGGTGGCATCGTGACCGGCGGCACGCAGTCGTGCGGCGAGCGCTGCGAGTGGCAGGCTCGCGTCGGGCGGTATTCCGCCCACTGCCATGAAGGCTTTGCGACTGACAAACAGCGGTGCAGCAGAGGTCCGTTCCGCACGCCTGCCCGCAATGGTGCCCGCCACACACGTCAGCAGGCGCTGCCACCGTGTGCCGCTGACGCGCAGATCGATGCGGCCCCACTCGCAGCGGTCCTCCCGCATCGCCTGGTCGATGAGCTGGTCGACGAAGGCGGGCAGCACGACGCCGGCCCCGGCCAGCAGCAGCACCTCGCCGCTGGAAAACGCCGCAGCCACGTTCAACTGCCGGGCGAGTGGGCCGGGTACCGTGATCGCCCGCCCGGCATGACGACGGGCGACCGCCAGGGTGTCGTCAGTGCTGCCGCCGTCGACCGCAATCACCTCCACCCCGCAACGCCGCAAGGGCGCGAGCAAGCGCAGCCGCGCATAGGCCTGCATTGCCTCGTTCAGCACCGGCACGATGATCGACAGTCGTGGCGCGACCTTGTCGTTTGCAGTTGAAGAGTCGAAGGTCTCCGGCATGGTGGTGTGGCGCTTCAGGCCACCCCTTCGTAGCTGCGTGCGACTCGACGGCCGAAAACCAGCGGCAGCAGGAAGCCCGTTACACAGAGGCCGAGCCCATAGAGGTTGGTGCCCAGCAACAGCGCGTACTTGCCACTGCCGATCGCCCAGCCCGGCGGAATCGCCCCGATTGCCAGCAGGGTGCCGAGCGTCATGCCGGTCCAGAAGCTGAGATGAAAGGACAGGGGCGAATAGCTCACCCAGCGCGAGCACAGGAATACCGGCGCCAGGCCGATCACCATCGTGCCGCTGATCGTGGTGGCTTTCAGGATATCGGTGCCGGCGATCATCGGCAGGTTGCCGATCAGCGCGAACACCACCATCGCAATGGTGCCGGCCAGCACGGGTCGCAGCAGCTTCGAACGCCCGGCCAGCAGCGGCAGGTCATGCGCGACCGAGCGCGCGAGCGAGGTGAAGGTCGAGTCCAGCGTCGACGCTGCTGACGAGATCATCACCGCTGCCATCGCGAAGAAGCCTGCCACCCCCAGCACCCGTGCCACGTCGGCCGGCACGTTGCCGCTTACCGGCATGCCTTCGAGACGCGCATGCACGCCCACCAGGCTGAAGGCCACGATGGCGAGGAAACCGAGCACGCCGGCCACAATGAAGGCCCGCAGCATGGTCTTTTCGCGGGTGACAAAGGCGCGGTCGGTCAGCACCGGATCATGGAAGGGGTAGGACAGCACCTGCAGCACGGCCACCAGCAGCAGATCGACGCCCGAGCCGAGTGCAAACTCGCCCTCGGTCAGCAGGGCTACCGGACCGTGGGCCGGGACCACCCACAGCAGGGTCAGGCCGAGGAAGAGCACGAACACCACCGCCTGGATGACGTCGGTGAAGATCGAGCTGCGCAGTCCGCCCTTCAGACTGTAGAACAGCACCGACGCGGTAAACAGCAGCGCTGCGGCGATGAAGGCGCCCGAACCCGAATCGCCGTAGTAACCGCCGACCACGGCGGTGTTGCTCCACACTTCATTGAACAGCCGTACCAGAATGGCGGCGGAAAACGCGAGTGCCGCGCCGCGCCCGTATTTTGCGATCAGAAAGGACACCATGCCGGTCGCCCCTTCGCGGGTGCGCAGGCGGTAGATGATCCAGCCGGCCACCGGAATCGACAGCCAGTAGGCCGCATAGGCCAGCCCGCCGACAATGCCGTAGGCCGCGCCCAGGTTGGCGGCATTGGTGACCGACTTGGCAAAGATCCAGCTGATGAACACGCTCATCATCAGCGCCCATTCGGAAGCTGGTCGGCCGGCATCGTCCGCGCCGTGGAAGAAGCCGGCCTCGTCCCGTGCGCGCGGCGAGATCCAGTACATCACCAGCCCGAAAACCACCAGGAAGGACCAGAAGAAGACGCCCTGAAGTTCGGTCATGCTGCTCATGCGCCGCCCCTCTGCGAGGTGGCCGTCGCTCCGGCGCGATGTAGCGGATTGTCGGCAAGCAGGGCGCACGTGC